>JBARHR010000338.1:0-11522 GCA_049799335.1 Gallionella sp.
CAGCTTCAATCAGGACGCGCCTGCTCAAGGCTATTACTCCTGGATCGATCCGGCGTTGGCGCTGAACAGTGCTGCATCCTGGGCCGACGCCAAGAGCATGCCGGTTGGCACTGACAGCGGTGACAACGAAGTCCGCTACATTATCCAGCGTATGTGCCGGAACCAAAATATGCCCGCGATTCCATCCAACTGTATGTTCACTTCCGCGACGGTCGACACTAGCGGCCGGAGCACTCCCCTTACCTCTGATCAATGTCACACAGGAGGGTGTCAGCAGGCGGGTCAATCACCCCAATACCGGATCACCAGCCGAATTACCGGGCCCACATTCACAGTTAGTTACATACAGGCCATCGTCAATTAGGAGACAACCATGAATAACAACGCTGTGCCGCAAGGCTACTGGCACCACTGGCTTTTGCTATCGTCGCTGGCCTGCTTGGTGTTGCCCCTGGGCGCTGCCGGGGCGCCGGTAGTGGCTCTGGCGACGGCACCGCTGGCAACCGCTACCACCTCCTCGGTGAAAGCCAACCTGATGTTCATCCTGGATAACTCCGGCAGTATGGACTGGCAGCATATGCCGGATGATAAGTCCGACGGTGGCAGCAGTGTGCCGTTTAGCTTCGGCTACTATGGCCTGCGCAGCAGCCAGTGCAATCAGGTCTATTACGATCCCAATACCGTTTATTCGCTCCCGGTGCATGCCGACGGGACCCCCTATCCGCCTGTGTCGTTCACCTATGCACCTGTCGATGGTTATAAATACACGTGCACGGCGACATCCGCCAACTGCATCAATCTGAGCACGAATTTCAAGGCGTCTACCGATCTGAATGGCGACCCGACCGGGCAACCCGCATACTACTATGCTTATTCCGGAGCACAGATCAGCAGTCTGCAAAAAAATTACAACAACACCAGCAACACCTTTAGCACCGAGTGCGGTAATTCCGCAGGCAGTACCGACGCCAGCGGTAAAATACTCAGCGTCGCCCCGGCGACGGGTGCGGGCGGTGTATTTACCAAAGTTACGTTTGCGGCCTCGGGCAATTCCACCTATACCCTGACCTTTACCGGAACGGGCAGCCAAACGATCAGCAGCGTTAAGGCGAATGGCGTAGAGTTACTCATCGCCAATTCGCCCAATACCCAGACCGATGCGACCATGATGGCACAGTCTGTTCAGGGCCAAATCAATTTCACCAGCGGTACGACCGGCTACAAAGCGACGCTTTCCGGAAATGATGTCATCATTGCCTATCCCACCGGCGCCGGCGCCAATCAACCCATCATGACCTACTCCAACACCGGCAACATTCAGGCTACGGTGACAGCCAATTCGGCCGCACCGCAAAATTTTGCCACCTGGTACAGTTTTTACCGCACCCGCCTGCTGATGATGAAGTCTGCGGCTGGTATAGCCTTCAAGGCACTGGATGATCATTACCGCGTGGGCTACATGTCGATCAATACCAGTTCAGATTTTCTAAATGTTGCTCCCTTCAACAGCACGCAAAAGGCGCTCTGGTACGGCAAGCTCTACAACGACACCACCAATGGCAGCACCCCTTTGCGTGAGGCCCTTGCCAATGCCGGGCTGTATTACGCCCACAAGCTATCGTTGGGAACGGGTGTAGTCGTCAATGACCCGGTCGAATATTCCTGCCAGCAGAATTTCACCATCTTGTCCACCGATGGCTTCTGGAACGGTAACGCGGGCTACCAGGTGGATAAGACCGCCGTGGGTAATCAGGATGGCAGCGCACCCAGACCGCTGTACGACGGTGCCGCTAGCGTTGCGCAGACGAAAACCAACTATACACAGAATCGTTATTCCTCGGTCAACAGTAACTGCGGGAACGGTAAATTCAAAGTCAGAACGCAGCCAGAGAATTTTAGTTGCACCGCGGTGACGGTAAACGGCGCCCTGAACGAAACCTGCACCACCCCGACGAACAACGGCAATTCCACGACGGCTACCACTTGTAGCAGCGCGTTACCTGTTCCCAATCCCAGTGCCAGGGTAGTGACAGGTACTCCGATTAACACTACCGTAGTCTCCGGTGGCACATCCGATACGCTGGCCGACGTGGCGATGTATTACTACCAAACCGATTTACGCGACGCGAAGGCGCCGTTTAACAACTGCACCGGGGCACTGGGATCCGGGATTGACGTGTGCACCCCCAACGTATTCAAGACAGCTACCGACACCAATGAACAGCAGCATATGACCACGTTTACGTTGGGCCTGGGCGCCAGTGGCCGGATGATCTATTCCAAAGACTATGAAAGCGCCACCAAAGTGGATGGCGATTTTTATTCGGTGCTAAAGGGGCTTACCGCCGATTCCACCGCGACTACGCCCATTTGCGCATGGCAGGTCAATGGCACGATTTGCAACTGGCCGGTTCCGGGTGACGGCAAGATTGAAAATATCGACGACCTGTGGCATACCGCAGTCGACGGGCACGGCAGCTACTACAGCGCGACCAGCCCGAAGACTCTGGCCGAGGGTATTGCGGACGCGCTGCAAAAAATCGATACCCGCACCGGCGCTACAGGAGCCGCGGCCACCAGTTCCCAGAATCCGACCAACGGCAACAACTATGCGTATGTCGCCAGCTAAATCACGCTCAAGTGGGTCGGCAATCTGGAGGAGCACACCATCAACACACAAACGGGCGCAATTAGTGAAACCGCGTCATGGTGCCTGGAAAACCTCACCGGAGATCCATGCCTTGGCGGACGTATCGATACGAAAGATATCTCGGCAACTGCGACCAGGATCAGCTATTGCGTCAGGCCGGCGACTACGCAAGCGGATTGCACCACAGCGTCCGGCATATACGACCAATTATCCGATCCCCTGAATCCTACCTGCAGCGTCGAGATACCGATCGATTGCACTGGCACGATGCCGAATCGAGTAGGTCCTACTCTGAATCAGGGCAGCGTTTGCTACAACAACAATGACTGCGATACGCGCCTTATCTACACTGCCAGCAGTTCGAGCAGTACGACACCCTCGCTGATCGAGTTTACCGCCACAAATTTCGCCGGTTCCGCCAGTTTTGCTCCGGCACAGCTAAGCCAATGGACAACTTTCACCGCCGCGCAGAAGTCCGCGGCAACGCCCGCAACCCTAGTCAATTATTTGCGTGGCAGAGTCAAATTTGACACCCGTTCCGACAACTTGATAACCGATACGACGACTACCCCCGCCACGGTCACCGACAATCGCCTGTACCGCAAACGGGAAGCCACCATAGGTGATGCAATCGAATCGCAGCCGGCGTTTATTAGCAAACCGGTATTCATTTACCCGGACAGCGGTTACAGCACCTTTATCGCCGATCACGCCAACCGTGTGGGCACCATTTACATGGGGTCCAATGATGGAGCAGTGCATGCCATTACTGCGCTGGAGGAAGGCACCTCGCCCAACATCGTACCCGGCGGGACCGAACGCTGGGCCTATATCCCCAGCATGGTGTGGGCGAATTTGCACAAACTGGCCGACACCAACTACGCACTCAACCACAGCAACTTCGTCAACGGCAGTCCGGTCATCGCCGACATCTATTGCACCGCGGCGTGTCCGGGCGGCATCACGCCCGCCTGGCGCACCATTCTGGTCGGCGGACTGAACGCCGGTGGTCGCGGCTATTATGCACTGGATATTACCGATCCTAACCTGCCCATGCTGTTGTGGGAATTCACAGCAGACAAGGCCGGCCCTTATGGCGACCCCGACTTGGGCTACAGCTTTGGCAATCCGGTGATCACTGCCCGCTCCAACGACAACAGATGGGTGGTAATGTTCACCTCGGGATACGACAACACCACCGGTACCAATCCTGGCAAGGGATATCTTTACGTTCTCGACCCTGTCACCGGTGCGGCGCTAAGCAAGATCGGCACCGGTTCCGGTAGCAGTGCTTCGCCCAGCGGTTTGTCCAAGATCGCCGCGTGGAATGACGTGCCCAGCAGCAATCGCGCCACCTGGGTTTATGGGGGTGACCTGGATGGAAACGTCTGGCGCTTCGACATCACCAATCCGACCACGCAACCGCTGCTGTTCGCCACGTTAAATGATCCGTCGGGTAACCCGCAACCGGTTACCACCGCCCCGGTGCTGGGACTAATCAACAACAAACGGACAATCTTCGTCGCTACCGGAAAATATCTGGAAACCGCCGACCTGTCCAACACCCAGGTACAAAGCCTGTACGCGATCATGGATGACAGGGCTCCACTAAGCAATCCCGGCGGCAGCCCCAGAAATAGCACGAACCTGATCCAGCAGTTTCTGACGCTCGATACGACAACGGGCAAACGCAAGTCCTCAAATAACGCAGTGGATTTCAGCAAGATCAGGGGCTGGTATGTCGATTTCCCGGAAAGCGGCGAGCGCGTCAATATCGAAAGCAAATTGTTGTTCGGCACCCTGCTGGTAGCCACCCTCGTTCCTTCGAATACCGTCTGTTCCCCCGGAGGACACGCATGGCTGAACTACTTTGACTATCAAACAGGCGGCGCATTGGATAACTCGGGTTTTGCTTCTTCCCCGTATAAAAGTCCCATAGTCGGTATTAATGATCTGGCTATTAACGGTGAAACGCTCATCGAGGTTACCACTGACCTGATTCCGACCGTAAATCGTGACCCGCCGATCAAAGCCCAGGTGGGTGGCTTTGGCAGCAATCGGGTACTGTGGCGGGAGTGGAATCCCTGATACGCTTTGCGTGCATCAATGCGGGGGATACGATCGCAAGCATATCACCGGACAAATTGACGTAGAAAAAATGCGACCTTGCGGTCGCATTTTTGTTGGTGAAACGACTGAAAAGAATTACTTTACGATTGCATTCAACTCGCCTTTGGCATAGCGGTTTGCCATGGCTTCCATTGAAATAACCTTGATTTTGCCGGCCTGACCGGCGGCGCCGAAGGCTTCGTAGCGTGCCTTGCAGATTTCCTTCATCGCCTTGGTGGAAACCGCGAGGAATTTGCGCGGATCGAAGTCCTTGGGATTCTGCGCCAGATAACGGCGCACCGAACCGCTGGAGGCCATGCGCAGATCGGTATCGATGTTGACCTTGCGTACTCCGTGCTTGATGCCTTCAACGATTTCCGCTACCGGCACACCGTATGTCTGGCCCATATCGCCGCCGAATTCGTTAATGATCTTCAGCCATTCCTGCGGCACGCTGGAAGATCCGTGCATCACCAGATGGGTGTTGGGAATGCGCGCGTGAATTTCCTTGATGCGCGCAATCGCCAGGGTGTCGCCTGTTGGAGGTTTGGTGAACTTGTAGGCACCATGTGATGTGCCGATGGCGATCGCCAATGCATCCACATTGGTTTCGCGAACAAATTGTGCCGCTTCTTCCGGATCAGTCAGCAATTGATCATGGGTCAACACGCCTTCTGCACCGTGGCCGTCTTCCTTCTCGCCCATGCCGCTTTCCAGCGATCCCAGGCAACCCAGTTCGCCTTCAACGGATACGCCGACCGCATGCGAGATGTCCACCACGCGACGGGTAACGTCGGCATTGTATTCGAACGAAGCAGGGGTCTTGGCATCCTCTTTCAGCGAGCCGTCCATCATCACGCTGGAGAATCCGCTGCGGATCGCGTTGACGCAAACTGCGGGCGACGCGCCATGATCCTGGTGCATGACCACCGGAATGTGCGGGTAGGCTTCCACGGCCGCCGAAATCAGATGGCGCAGGAATGCCTCGCCTGCATATTTTCTGGCGCCCGCGGAACCTTGCATGATCACCGGGCTGTTGGTTTCATCAGCGGCTTCCATAATGGCTTTAACTTGTTCCAGATTGTTCACGTTGAACGCGGGAAGGCCGTAGCCATTTTCCGCCGCGTGATCGAGTAATTGACGCATAGATACGAGTGCCATGTTTCCTCCTGATTATTAAAATTGCAAAATTGCGCTGATGATTCAGTGATTCTTTGGTAGTCTAAATCGCGTTCTTTCGGTGATCGCCGACCTTGACGATTTTCAACGTGTTGGTGTGACCTGATTGGCCGACAGCCTCTCCCACCGTTATCACAACGAGGTCGCCTTCTTCAACACATCCCATGTCCACCAGTTTTTGTTCCGCATCGATCAATTGTTGCGCTGCCTTGTTCTTGATATCCGTTCTGCTGGGAAACAGCACCGGGTGCACCCCGCTGAACAAGGTTACCTTGGTCAAGGTTTCCGGCACCGGTGTCAACGCGAAAATCGGGACACCGGCATTTACGCGGGACATCCACAGGGCGGTCGAACCGGACTGTGTCATGGCAACGATCGCCTTGACCTTGAAATGCGATGCCGCAAACAGCGCCGACATCGCTATTGATTGGTCAATGCGATTGAATTTCCTGTTCGCTTCGCGGCGATCTACCGCGTGGTCGTCGCTTTCGCGCTCGGCCTTGTGGCAGATTCTGGCCATCGCTTCGATGGTTTCCACCGGATAGTCGCCCACTGCGGTTTCAGCGGACAGCATGACCGCGTCGGTCCCGTCCAGAACCGCGTTCGCCACGTCTGATACTTCGGCGCGCGTCGGTATCGGGTTGAGTATCATCGACTCCATCATCTGCGTTGCAGTAATGACCAGGCGATTTTTCGCACGTGCCATCTTGATCATTTTCTTTTGCAGACCGGGTACCGCTGCATCGCCGACTTCCACGCTCAGGTCGCCGCGCGCCACCATGATGGCGTCCGATGCATCGATGATGCTGTCCAGCACGTGCACCGCTTCCGCGCGCTCGATTTTCGCCATCAACATGCTATTGCCACCGGCCGCATGCATCAATTCACGCGCATGTTTCATGTCTTCTGCCGATCTCGGAAAAGACACTGCGAGATAGTCCGCCTTGATCAGGGCGGCCGTCTTGATGTCCGCCTTGTCCTTGTCGGTAAGCGCGGGCGCGGTCAAGCCGCCGCCCTTGCGATTAATGCCCTTGTTATTGGAGAGCACACCGCCGCGAACCACCTTGCAAATTACTTCCGGGCCCTTTACCTGGGTGACGACAAATTCCAGCATGCCATCGTTGAGCAACAGGATCGATCCCTTCTTGACGTCCTTGGGCAGGTCCTTGTAATCGAGACCGACGCGTTCCTGATTGCCCAGACCGTCAAGCGAGGCGTCCAGAATGAATTTGTCGCCGTCATTCAGGATGATCTTGTCGTTTTCAAATTTTCTCACGCGAATTTTCGGTCCCTGCAGATCGGCAAGAATGCCAACGGTGCGGCCGACTTTTTTTGCCGCTGCGCGCACCACTTCGGCATTCTTGATGTGATCCTGTGCTGATCCGTGGGAAAAGTTCATACGCACCAGATCAACTCCGGCGCGTATCATTTCTTCAAGTACTTTCTGGTTGCTGGAAGCCGGTCCCAGCGTTGCAACTATCTTGGTTCTGCGCAGCATGTTTTCCTATGGGTTATTTGCTTGCTCTTTGTTCCAGTATTTCCACTGCCGGCAGTTTCTTTCCTTCAAGAAATTCCAGGAACGCTCCTCCAGCGGTAGAAATGTAGGACACCTTGTCATAGATGTCGTATTTCTGAATCGCTGCAATCGTATCTCCACCTCCAGCAAGGGTAAATGCCTTGGTCTCGGCAATCGCCTTCGCTATGGTCTTGGTACCTTCGCCAAACTGGTCGAATTCAAACACGCCGACCGGACCGTTCCATACCACTGTGCCGGCCTTCATGATGATCGCGGCCAGCTCTTGCGCCGACTTGGGGCCAATGTCAAAGATCATGTCGTCATCCGACACATCGCCCGCATTTTTCAGTACTGCAGGTTCGTTGGCATCGAATTTCTTGCCGACGACAACGTCCACGGCGATGGGGATATTGGCACCGCGTTGTTTCATTTTTTCGATAAGCGCTTGTGCCGTTGGAATCAGATCGGCTTCGCAAAGAGACTTGCCGACGTTGTTGCCGACGGCCTTGAGGAAGGTATTGGCGATGCCGCCACCGACAACCAGTTGTTCGCACTTTTCGGACAGAGACTCCAGTACGGTCAGTTTGGTTGAAACCTTGGAGCCGCCGACGATAGCTACCATCGGTCTGGCCGGGCTGAGCAGCGCCTTGGTCAGCGCTTCCAGCTCTTCGGTCAGCAAAATGCCCGCAGCCGCCACCGGCGCGTACTTGGCCACGCCATGAGTCGACGCTTCCGCGCGATGTGCTGTACCAAACGCGTCCATGACGAACACGTCGCACAGCGCTGCGTATTTCTTCGCGGTTTCGTCCAGGCTCTTCTTCTCGCCCTTGTTAAAGCGGCAATTCTCCAGCAATACCAGTTCACCATCCGCGACACTGAAGCCGCCGTCGATCCAGTCCCTGATCAGCCGTACCGGTTTGCCGAGCTTGTTGGCGATAGTGTCGGCAACAGGCTTGAGTGAGTTCTCTTCCGAATACACACCTTCTTCGGGACGACCCAAATGTGACGTTACCATCACACGAGCACCTGCCTTCATGGCGAATTCGATGGTGCTCATTGATGCTGTGATACGTGCGTCGGAAGTCACCTTGCCATCCTTGACCGGTACATTCAAATCCGAACGGATCAGGACGCGCTTGCCCTTGAGATCCAAGTCGGTCATTTTGATTACAGCCATAATTCCCCCTGAGATAGACAACGGGCGATGTTTGCACCGCCCCTGTTATTATTTTGTTATTTGGCGATGTGGTTAACCAAACGCATCAAGTTGCAGGTATAGCCATATTCATTGTCGTACCACGCAACCACCTTAACGAAGGTCGGATCCAGTGCGATGCCTGCTTCTGCATCGAACACGGAAGGTTGTGGGCAACCACGGAAGTCGGTCGAAACCACCTTCTCGTCGGTGTAGCCCAGCACACCCTTCAATGGGCCACTCTCGGAGGCTGCTTTCATTGCCTTGCAGATTTCGTCGTATGTTGCCGGCTTGTTCAATTCAACAGTCAAATCAACCACAGACACGTCAGAAGTAGGAACGCGGAACGCCATGCCTGTCAGCTTCTTGTTCAGCGCTGGAATCACCACACCCACTGCCTTTGCTGCACCAGTGGAGGAAGGAATGATGTTTTCCAAGATGCCGCGGCCACCGCGCCAATCTTTGTTGGATGGACCGTCAACTGTCTTTTGTGTCGCTGTTGCCGCGTGCACAGTTGTCATCAGACCACGCTTGATACCGAACAAATCGTTCAGCACCTTAGCGACTGGTGCCAAGCCGTTAGTTGTGCAAGAAGCCGCAGAAACGATGTTCTCGCCCTTGTAGGTGTCGTGGTTCACGCCGTAAACGAACATCGGCGAGGTATCCTTGCAAGGGGCGGACATAACAACTTTTTTGGCACCTGCTTTGATGTGCGCTTGGCAGGTTTCCTGGGTCAAGAAGAAGCCGGTACATTCGATGACGATATCCGCACCTACTTCGTTCCACTTCAGATTCGCCGGGTCACGCTCTGCTGTCAGGCGGATTTTTTTCCCGTTCACAACCAAGTTGTTGCCGTCCACCTTCACGTCACCATTAAAGCGGCCGTGTACGGAATCGTACTTGAGCATGTAGGCCAGATACTCAGGTTCCAGCAGGTCGTTGATAGCGACAACTTCGATTTCCGGGAAATCCTTTGCAGCTGCGCGAAACACCATGCGACCGATGCGACCAAACCCATTAATACCGACGCGAATTGCCATTTTTCTCTCCCTATTTATAGATGATTAGAAACTATTATTACCTTGTCGGCAGCTGGCGAGATTTGGGACTCGCCCGCACCGAACCGACACGGTGGCGTATCTTCAACTTCAGGCCAAAACTTTCCTTACGGTTGCAGCGACGTTGTCCGCGGTAAACCCGAAGTGCTTGAACAATTCAGGTGCCGGAGCAGATTCACCGAAGCAGTCCATGCCTACCACAGCGCCCTCAAGACCGACATACTTGTACCAACCGCCGGTCACACCAGCTTCGACCGCGACGCGCTTCACGCCCTTCGGCAGTACACTGTCTTTGTAAGCCTGATCCTGTTTATCAAACACGTTGGTTGATGGCATGGATACCACACGGACGGCAATGCCTTCCGCTGCCAGGGTTTTCTGCGCTTCGATTGCCAGCGAAATTTCTGACCCCGTGGCGATGATTACGGCCTTTGGTTTGCCGCCCGCGGCGTCGGACAGCACATATGCACCCTTGCGGATATTGGCGATTTGCGCGGCATCACGCTTCTGGAAAGCCAGATTCTGGCGGGTAAATACCAGGCTGGTCGGTCCATCCTTGCGTTCAACTGCTGCAACCCATGCTGCGATGGATTCTACGGTGTCGCACGGGCGCCATAATTCCATGTTCGGAATAACTCGCAGCGTCGCCGTTTGTTCAACCGGTTGATGGGTCGGACCGTCTTCTCCGAGGCCAATGGAGTCATGTGTGAACACAAAGATTACGCGCTGCTTCATCAGCGCCGACATACGGATCGCATTGCGTGCGTATTCTGAGAACATCAGGAATGTGCCGCCGAAAGGCAACAGACCGCCGTGCAATGCCATGCCATTCATGATGTGTGACATACCAAACTCGCGTACACCGTAGCTGATGTAGTTACCTGGCTTCTTTCCGCTCACGTGATGAGCGCCTGTCCAGTTGGTAAGGTTGGAACCGGTCAGGTCGGCAGAACCGCCGAGAAATTCCGGCAAGGCCGGCTGCAAAGCATTGATCGCATTCTGTGAAGCCTTGCGAGTCGCAATGGTCTCACCCTTCTCGTTGATGGCGGCAATTACCTTGGCAGCGTGTTCTGCCCAGTTGGACGGCAGTTCGTTGTTGGTACGACGAACGAATTCGGCAGCTTCTTTTGGGAAGGCATTCTTGTATTCTGCAAACTTGTTGTTCCACAGCTTCTCCAGACCGTCGCCTTTGGTGCGTGCATCCCATGCGGCATACACATGCTTGGGGATTTCGAATGGCGGATATTTCCAGCCTATGTGTTCACGCGTCGCGGCCACTTCGGCATCGCCCAGCGCGGCCCCGTGTACATCGTGCGTACCCTCCTTGTTGGGAGATCCCGCGCCGATAACAGTCTTGCAGCAGATCAGGGTGGGCTTGTCAGTAACCTTTTTGCCCGCGTTGATTGCTGCGTCAATCGCAACGCTATCGTGACCTTGCACATCGGCGATGACGTGCCAGCCGTAAGCTTCAAAACGCTTGGCTGTGTCGTCGGTGTACCAGCCGTCAATGTGTCCGTCGATTGAAATATTATTGTCGTCCCAGAAGGCAATCAGCTTGCCCAAACCCCAGGTACCCGCCAGAGCGCAGGCTTCGTGTGAGATGCCTTCCATCATGCAACCGTCGCCCATGAAAACATAGGTATGGTGATTGACGATCTCATGGCCGGGCTTGTTGAATTCCGCAGCGAGCAATTTCTCAGCCATCGCCATCCCTACGGCGTTGGTAATGCCTTGACCCAGCGGACCACCGGTAGTTTCGACGCCTGGCGTGTAGCCATATTCAGGGTGACCAGGTGTCTTGGAGTGCATCTGGCG
>JBARHR010000339.1:0-2506 GCA_049799335.1 Gallionella sp.
CGTCTCACCTGTACGAATGCCCAATTGGCATTTCCATAACTACAGACGAAAAGGGAGAGAACATGCAATTCAGATTGAAACTGCTAGCCGCCGCGCTGATATTTTCCGCCGGGCTGTTCATGGCGCAAGGCGCGCAAGCTGTCGAAGTGGCCGCCGGAGAACTAGATGCCGCGCTACGCGGACTCGCCGGCGAGAGCGGCATCCAGATACTGTTCGACGCCAATGAACTCAAGGGGGCAAGAACTTCTGGCGTGCATGGCGCAGCCACGCCCGAAGACGCATTGAAGCAACTGCTGCAAGGGACAAATTACACTTTCACCGCGAGCGGTGCCGGGTCGTATGTGATCAAAATGATCTCCCCACCGGAGAAGATCACGGAGATGGCACCGATCGAAGTGCGCGGTGCGCCGGAGAAGGCTTACGCCGTGCCCAATGCCTCCACCGGCACCAAGACCGATACGCCGCTGATGGAAACGCCGCTGAATGTGCAAGTGGTTTCTACTCAAGTGCTTGATGATCAAAAGGCCACCACCCTGACCGAAGCCTTGGCAAACATCAGTGGTGTGGTGTCGTCACGCAAGGCAATTATGTATGCCACCCCAGGGGAGCAGATTACCTTGCGTGGCTTTGCTCCTATGGGAAGCCCAGGGAATAACGCTGGCGGGAATTTGCTGACGGATGGAGTTCGCTTTGAGGGCTCGGGCGGCTTAGTACAGATGGCAAATGTTGAAAGTGTCGAGGTGCTCAAAGGGCCTGCCGCTATTTTGTACGGGCGCATGGAGCCTGGCGGGGTGGTCAACGTGGTAACCAAGAAGCCGCTCGAACAGACATATCATTCCATCGAGCAGCAAGTTGGATCGTGGGGGACATACCGTACGCTAGTTGACAGTACGGGGGCGGTGGATGAGAACAAGAGTCTGCTTTATCGCGTCAATTTCGCTTACGATAAACAAGGATCATGGCGGGACGGCGGCGTGTATGACAAGTCAACTTTTATTGCTCCGTCTTTGCTGTGGAGGGTCAGTGCACAAACGCAATTAGCCTTGAATCTGATACACAACGACGGTAGTGGAAATGCTGACTTTCAAGTTACCCCATTCAGTAATAGTCAGCCCACTGTGCTGCCATGGCAGCTCAATCTAAATGGCCCATCCCCGACCACGAACAAAACCGATTCAATTGATTTAACCCTGAATCATCAATTTAATGATGACTGGTCAATCAAGGCCAAGGCGGCTCATGGCCAAAACAAATATTCGGGTTACATTATGGCCGCAGATTTATTGTTTTTGTCAGGATCAAACTGGATGGCGGGGCAGGGTTTGACCTTCTATGACTCTTCCGCCAAAAATGATTTTTTGAATTTTGATTTGACTGGGCACTTTAATACTGCTGGCATCAAACATACTTTGTTGCTTGGCGCAGACATGACTCGCAATACAGGCGATTTCATCACGGGTTATGACGATTTTACGATGTCTTATACCCCGTTCGACGTTTTTGGGACGATTCCAAAAACACTACTTCCACCTGATCTCGTCAATGCACGTAGAACAAATTACAAACTCGACCAGACCGGACTGTATCTGCAAGATCAGATCGAATTGTCGAATAATGTTTTTGTTACTGCCGGGTTGCGGCAACAAAAGTACGCAACTCATGTCGTGGATAATCAAGCTGCCAACACGGATAAAACCGAATCCAAGGTTACCCCACGTATAGGAATTTTGTGGCGCGCACAGCCTTGGGTCAGTTTGTTCGGTAGTTATACCGAAAGTTTTGGCGCGGGTTCGGGGAACATCTATCCGGGCACCCCGATGCCGGCTACCGGAGCCAAGCAATACGAGACCGGGGTAAAAACTGAAACAGCGGATGGTAAGTTGAAAGGCACCTTGGCCTATTTCGATATTACCAAGACCAATATGGCAACGCAGGATCTTGCGCACGCAGTGCCGCTAGGCACATGGTCTGTTCCGATTGGTGAAGCACGCAGTAATGGCGTAGAACTGGATGTTCAGGGGGAAATTCGGCCAAACTGGAACGCCATCTTCACTTATGCCCACACCGACGCCCGGATTACAGTCGATAATAGCGATCCGTGGCAGGTCGGGGACAAACTTGCAGATGTCCCTCCCAACATGGCCAGTTTGTGGACGACTTACGCTTTTCGCCAGCAGGATTTTTCTGGATGGAAAGTCGGAGTTGGTTTAAATTGGCGCGATGCTGCGATGGCTAAACGCGCCAGCAATGCCGCACCGCAACAATCGTTCACTCCCGGCTATTCGGTGCTTAATGCTATGGCGAGTTATGCTTTCAAGTCCGGCAAGCAAAAATGGAATGCACAGCTCAACATCAATAACTTACTGAACAAGCAATACTGGACTGTATCTGGGTCGCCTGGCGGTGGTATTGTTTACCTCAACTACGGCGATCCACGTTCGGTGACGGCCTCGCTGAAATTGGAGTTTTGAGTCAAGACAGCCAATCCATAAACTTCAGGAGCACT
>JBARHR010000340.1:0-3720 GCA_049799335.1 Gallionella sp.
GGCTATTTGTCGTGGTCGACTGAGATTTCTGGTGCGCTTCTTGGAAAGTATATCCGCCAATTTTATTCGATAATAGTCAGCAACAGTTTTTTGGATGTTATCTATTGAAATTTGCCGGCTTTGGGCGACCAGTATGTCCTTCAAGGCTTCTTTGGTCGTTTCAACCGAAATATTCCGTTTGTGAAACTTGGCATACGCCTCCACTCTTTTCAGAGCCCCTTCGAGCTCTCTGACATTCGAATTGACATGCTTGGCGATAAAAAAAGCGACGGTGTTATCCAGCGCGTAGCCGCTTAACGACGCTTTCTTGAGCAATATGGCAACACGCATCTCCAATTCTGGTGGTTCTATTGCTACCGTCAGACCCCATCCAAATCTCGAAACCAGGCGACTTTCCAACCCAGTGATGTCCTTAGGGAAAGTGTCACTGGTCAGAATTACCTGCTTGTGGGAGTCAACCAGGGTATTGAAGGCGTAAAAGAATTCTTCCTGGGTTTTGGCTTTGCCGGCAAAAAATTGAATGTCATCAATTAGCAGGACGTCCAAGGAGTGGTAAAACTGCTTGAACTCTTCAAATTTGTTTGTTTGATAGGCCCTTACTACGTCGGCAACATATCGTTCAGCGTGCATATAACTAATTTTCGTCTGGGAATTATTTTGCCGGATCTGGTTTCCAATAGCCTGGAGCAGGTGTGTTTTTCCGAGACCTACGCCGCCATAGATGAATAGTGGATTGTACGAAGCCCCCGGTGTTTCAGCGACTTGGGTTGCCGCTGCGAATGCTAACTGGTTTGCTTTGCCTATCACAAAATTGTCAAACGCGAGGTTGGGATTTAATTTCCCATATCCTTTGAAAGTGGTCTCAACGTTAGTTTTTCTTACTTCACTGGGCAACGAGGGGCGTGCCTGCGCGCGCTCCAAGTTCAATTCGAGCGTAGTTTCTTGAATTCTAAACTCGAACGTTGGCAGTTTGGAATAGGCTAAAATTGCCAACCTAGATATCTCTGGGAAGAAGCGTTCCTGAACCAATTTCATGGTGAAGCTGTTTGGAGCTATTAGGACCAGCGAGTCATTTTCACTCGTAATTACAAGTGGCTTGATCCATGAGTTGAATTGCTGTGGTGGCAAACTCTTTTCGAAAGAGTTCAGACATGTGTCCCAAAATGAAATGTGCTGCATATGTTGGGAGAGGACAGTGAAAATTAGGCCGGCGTGAAAAGGACCGGATTCTACAGCTCTGAGCGAAACTTATCCACAGGGAATAATGCAAAATCTGCTTGACACCCTTGTGTTAACACTTTGTAATAGCGCGTTTTACGATTTACTAAGGATACATTATGAAGCGCACATATCAACCGTCAGTCACTAAGAGAAAACGCACGCACGGTTTTCTGGTACGCATGAAAACTAGAGGGGGTCGCGCAGTTATTCGCGCCAGACGCGCCAAAGGTCGTGCCAGACTCGCGGTCTAGGTCAGCATCAGGCGAGTTTACCGCAGCGTATAGATTGCTGCGGTCAGTTGGTTATGATCACGTCCTTAAGGCACAAAGCGTCGGGAATCAATACATAAAGATATTGTTTATTCCCAACGGCAGCAAAAAAAATAGCAGGCTTGGAATAATATCTAGTAAGAGAGTTTTCCCTCTTGCGACCCAGCGCAACTTTGTAAAGCGGACTATTCGTGAGGTCTTTAGGAAACACGAAATTAAGCTGAAGGGGTTTGACTTGGTGGTAATTCCCCGAAAAGCTGAATACATTGCATCAAAGCGTAGTGAGTTGAAAATGTTCTTTGGTAGAATTCAGAACAGATGCATAGACTCTTGATTAAAGTAATTCATGGCTATCGGTACTTTCTTAGCCCGCTTACCCCACCCGCTTGCAGATTTACCCCAAGTTGCTCCACCTACGCGTGTGAGGTTTTGGCTAAGCACGGCGTGCTTAAGGGTTGTTGGCTCAGTATCAAGCGAATACTACGCTGCAATCCATGGAATCCCGGCGGTTATGACCCTGCACCCTAATACTTAGGCGTAAATAATGGACTTACAGCGACTTTTTCTATTTTTGATCTTTTCCTTTGCCTCGGTACTCGTCTGGGACGGGTGGCAGCGTTATCAGTACCCTGATCGTTTTGTCGGGAACACTGAGACAGCGTCAAGTTCCGCGCCAAAGAGCGACGGAAACCTGCCATCAGCTTCAACTTTGGTTGTGCCGCAAGTAGTGCAGGGGGTGATTGCCTCACAGCGTATTGAACATCCTGTAGGAGAAATCCTATCGGTCAAGACTGACGTACTTGAGGCCGAAATCAGTACGATAGGCGGAGACATCGTAAAATTGGCTTTGCTGAAGCACCCAGACAGTCTGGACAAGACCAAGCCGTTGATCCTATTTCAGCGAGGCGAGGGAACTCACAATTACATCGTGCAAAGCGGATTATTAGGGGAAGGTTTACCAAACCACAATACGCTATATAGTGCCGATCAGACGGAATTCACACTGGGCGGAAACAGTGATCAGATTCAGGTGCGGTTGAAGGTACAGGGTGATTTGTCGCTACACTCCACCAAGATTATCACCTTCCATAAAGGCAGCTATCTTATAGACATTAGCGAAGAAATTGAAAATACCGGAACTCACGTGGTTTCAACAAGCGGCTATTTCCAGCTATTGAGGGACAGCGTCGCGCCCAAGGGGAGTATCAAATTTCTACCTACGTACTCAGGCGCGGCGGTATATACGGACAAGGAAAAGTTTCAGAAAGTACAGTTTCTTGATATTGAAAAGGGAAAAACTTCCTATCCAAAACAAGCAAGCGACGGATGGATCGGTATCTTGCAGCATTATTTTGTCGCAGCTTGGTTGCCACAGGAAAAGACAAATCGCGAGTATTTCACCCGCAAGCTTGATGGGGACTCCTATGCTATCGGTGTAATTCTTGCGCCAGTTTCTGTAGAGCCCGGTCAAACCGCCTCCATTGCCTCCACCCTTTATGCTGGTCCCGCTGAATCCAATTTGGACAGGATAGCGCCTGGCCTTGGATTAACCGTCGATTATGGCTGGCTGACGATAATTTCTACGCCCTTGTTTTGGACAATGACATTGCTGCATTCATGGACGCACAATTGGGGTGTCGCAATCATCTTGTTAACCTTTTTGATAAAACTGCTGTTCTTCCCCCTCTCTGCTGCGAGCTATCGTTCGATGGCAAAGATGCGATTGGTGGCACCCAAGTTAGAGAAGATCAAGCAACAATATCCGGATGATCGAGAGAAATTGAATCGCGCGATGATGGATCTGTACAAGACCGAGAAAATAAATCCATTGGGGGGGTGTTTGCCGGTATTAATTCAAATCCCGGTTTTTATCGCGCTTTATTGGGCGATTCTGGCCAGCGTCGAACTACGCTACGCGCCCTTTATTGGTTGGATTACAGACTTGTCTGCAGCGGATCCTTACTATGTACTCCCCATCATCATGGGAACAAGTATGGTTGTGCAGATGCGCTTGAACCCAAAGCCGCCCGATCCAATTCAAGCAAAGGTTATGCAGATCATGCCGATCGCCTTTAGCGTCATGTTCTTCTTCTTTCCTGCAGGATTGGTCTTGTATTCGATAGTGAACAATGTGCTATCAATAGCACAACAATGGTTCATTACCAGAGCTGCCGAAACCGAGAGCAAGGGTGTTACAGCAAAACGTTGATACCATCGCGGCAATTGCAAC
>JBARHR010000341.1:0-2685 GCA_049799335.1 Gallionella sp.
GTACAGGTGAGTGCGCTCCAAGCCCACTTTTTCCGCAACGCGCGTCACATTGCCTGATTCCTTGTTCATGTGATATTCGAAATACAGCGCGTCGAAGTTGTCTCTGGCCAGTCGCAACGGCAGATCGAGTTTCAGGCCGAACTTCCGCTCTAGTCCGACTTCATCAACCGCCACTTGCACGTCAGGTAACTCGGTAACCGGTTTGACATTCTTGCCGGCACCCTCCTTGATGGATTTTGCGACTGTGTCGAGCAGTTTTTGCAATGCAATCGGCTTCTCGAGGAAGTCTACCGCACCGATACGTGTTGCCTCGACCGCAGTTTCTATTGTGCCGTGCCCAGACATCATCACCACCGGCATCGTAAGCAAATCCTGCTCCACCCATTCCTTCAACAGTGTGATGCCATCGACTTCCGGCATCCAGATATCAAGCAGTACCAGATCAGGCTCATGTTCATATCGGTAAGTACGCGCCTGTTCGGCGTTCTCGGCGACATGCACTTGATACCCCTCGTCGTAGAGAATTTCGGATAACAATTCACGGATGCCAATTTCGTCGTCTACCACCAGTATATTGTTGCTGACCATTACGCCTCCTCGGCCAACGGCAGGGCGACAGTAACGTTCGCGCCACCGGATGGCATGTTTTCAATGGCGATACGTCCGCCATGCTCCTCGACTATCTTTTTCACTATTGCCAGCCCCAGGCCGGTACCTTTTGTTTTGGTTGTCATGTAGGGTTCAAACGCGGACGACAGCACGCCCGCGGAAAATCCTGCCCCGTTGTCGGTAACATGCAAAAAGATCTCCTCGTTGCGCGATTCGGTATGCAGCGTGATGCGCGGATTCGGTGATCCGCTAAGCGCATCCTGCGCATTCTGCAAAAGGTTGTGCAGAATTTGTCTGAGCCGGGTTGCATCACCGTTGATTTCGTGCCGGTCGGCCTCCAGGCGCAGCGCTATCGGGATGGTAATCGCCTCATATAGTCCTAGAACTTCTTTTATCAGCTGGTGAAAATCCAGGTGCAGCAGCTTCACCGCAGGGCTGCGCGCATAGTTCGCAAAATCATTGACCATATTCTTCATTGCCGCAACCTGGCTGACTATCGTTTGTGTCGCATTCTTCAACAGCGTCGCTCCGCTTTCGTCAAGCTTGTGGCTCAACTTGTGCTGCAGTCTTTCTGCGGAAAGCTGGATAGGCGTGAGCGGATTTTTTATTTCATGGGCGAGGCGCCGCGCGACCTCTCCCCACGCCGCCTGTCGTTCCGCCAGCAGCAAATGACTGATATCGTCAAACACCACGACATACCCCGCCCCCGAACCGGGTGGCAAACGCGTTCCACGAATCAGCAATATCTGCTTGCCGTTCCTGCTTACGCGCTCGATCTGCTTTTGCCACTCCTCGCCGGGAGTCTCGGTGAACGCATCAATTATCGATCGGCAGAATGAATGCAACAGCGTATATCGTTCGGCGATTTGATCCATATCCTGGCGCTGCATTTCGTGCAGCGGCGCGCCGAGAATATGCTCTGCACTGGTATTGATGGAGCGCAGCCGCAGGTTTTCATCCAGCCCGATCACACCCGAGGATAGATGCGTCAATACGCTTTCGAGATATCCCTTGGCGCGCATTACCTGGCGCTGTTGCAATTCGCTGGCGGATTTGGCGTCGGAAAGCTGCCGGATCATCTGGTTAAATAATCCTGTCAATGCACCCAGTTCGTCGCTGCTGCGGACCGGGTATTGCCCGGTAAAATCGCCTTGGGCGACAGCGCGCGTGCCTTCAGCCAACGCTTCAAGAGACGAACCGAAACGCTCGCTGAGAAAAAATGCTGCCGACACCGACGTCAGCACCACTACCAACAACGCCAGCGTTAGCGTGATTGCATATAGCCTTTTCAGGCCCAATCGGGAAAAAGTCAGCTCCTGATAGTCGCGATACACGGTCTGCACAGTTTCTGCGTCTTGCTCTATCTGCTTCGGCACCGGCTGGGTAAATTGCAGCAGGAACTGGCTGCCGTTCGCTTCACTGGAATTCACCTTGACTATCGATCGCAGTGTCAGCCCCCTGGTCGGCAATGTATCGATTACTGCATACTCGCCCCGCGCTTTTGAAATGCGCATCATTTCAGCATCCGGCAACTCCGGAAACGGCACATTTTTCCCCGAAGCGTACGCCACCAACGCACCTTTGACCGTCAACAAAGTCGCCTCCTGGGCAACCTTCTCGTCAACCAGTTGATCCAGCGCTTTCTGAAATTGGCTTTGCGGCTTTTCCCCCAACAGCAATGCTGTAAATTTCGCCTTCTTGGTCAACTCGCTAAGGCTGTTTTCCAAACCGCTTCTGCCCAGATTTAGCCCGCCTTCCAGGGCTTTCTCTACGCGTACGTCAAACCATGATTCGATGCTTTTGTCGAGAAATTGCACCGATACCGCATAGATCAAGATGCCTGGTAGCACCCCTATCAGGGAAAAAAAGATTACCAGTCGCAGGGTCAATCTGGCGCCGAACACTTTCTGTCTCAGTTTGTTGCGCAATCGCAACAGTTGATAACCGAGCAGCCCCATCAAGCTCAGGGCCAGCAGCCCGGTCAATGTCAACAGCGCATAATAGTTGGCGGAAAACACATCGGTATTTGCGCTGCTGCGTGACAGCAGCGCCAGCAGCGCCGTTGCAAGCAATACG
>JBARHR010000342.1:0-5213 GCA_049799335.1 Gallionella sp.
CAGTATGCGCGAGACGTGATGCAGTACAAGCTGGCACAATCTCAACAACTTCAGTTTCGTCCGCAGAAACAACTGGTGTGCTAAAATATGTCTGGTACAGAGAAGCCCGAATTTTTCATTTGGATTGTGTCGAGACATGAGTTTCGCTTAATTGGCTGCCCGATAGCTGACGTTCGCCAAGTGTCGCAATGTGTCGGTTCTACCACTTCGCGAATGACCGCTTTGACGCGATGAAATTGTTGTCACAACAATGAATACTTCGCGCAAACGCGCATCGAGTTGTTCAATTGGCATGTTGCTCACTCATCCACGAAACGCGCGCAGATAATGCCTCTCGAAATATCGTTTGGCCCAGTGAAAAATGCGCGATGCGGGCAATAGCCAGGCGCGCTTCTCGTCGCGGTAAACCAGTATCCCGGAATCGACGCTGTCGACAATACAGATCAATTCCGCTTTGGGTCGCGCGATCGGCGGCTTGCCGTCCATTTCCAGCAACATGTTCTGCACGGCGGCCTTGGCCTGCAGATCAGCCATGTGAGCTTGCTTGGGTAACCAGTCTGGGCCCGGGAAGCTGCCTATATCACCCGCCACGTACACGCCTTTTGCGCTGGGTGCCCGGCAAAATTCGTCCGCTTGTATGAAGCCGCCGGACGAAAGTTGCAGGCCGCTTTTCTCGAGCCATGCGGGACCGCTCAGCCCCGGCATGAACAGGATGAGGTCTGCGGGTAGCGCGCCGTTTTCCGTTTCCACCGCATTTTCAGTAAAGCCGCTGATCTTGTGTCCCAGATGGATATGAATGCCGCGGCGCTGCATTTCCTTGAGCAAACCTTTGACTGCTTTTTCTCCAAGGCGCTTGCCGGGCTCGGCAGCCGCGTTGAAAAATGTGAGGGTGAACTTCTCGCGTTTGCCCTGCTGCCGCAACCAGGTGTCCACACCAAACAACAGCTCGAACATCGGCCCGCCGCGCATCGCTGACGGCTCTTTGGGATTGCCGCCAAAGCCGAAGGCAATGCGGCCACCCTCCATGTTCCGCAGACGCTCGCCGATTTTCTCAGCAGCCGCGACGCCGTCGCACAAAGTCAGCGCGTGTTCAATTCCGGGCATCCCGCGGAGAAAGCGTCCGCCGGTTGCGATCAGCAGATAGTCATTGGGAATTTCTCCCTGATCGGTCACAACCGTACGCCCTCCATTTTCCAGTCCGACAACGCTTGCCGCACGGAAGTCGATGCCATGGTTAACGATGAATCGATTCAGCGGCAACACCAGTTCGCTCGCTTTCCTTACGCCGGTGGGCACCCAGATCAGGCTGGGCAAATACACAAATTCCGGTTTGGGCGCGACCATGGTTATCTGTGCGCGCGGCTCTCTGCGCCTCAACTCGCGCGCAGCGGTAATGGCCGCAAAGCCCGCACCAAGGATAACAATGCGCCTGGGAGACGGATTCATCAGTGTGCTCAAAGCGGACGTTTGATGCTTATTGCACCACGCACCTGACCGGCGCTATATCCGGTAGCGCGGTCGTGCGGATATTCTTCCGCCAGCCGCGCCTTGACGCTATCAGGTATCTGCTCGGCAGAACCGTGACACGCAACGCAACCCTGTTGCAGCACGATCGCCTTCATGTAGCGGAACGATTTCCCATTTGGCTCCTGCACGATTTCCGCCAGCTCCAGTGTCTCCGGTTTTTCGCCTTTGGCGACGCGTGCGTCGAATTCCTGCAATCCGTTCTGTTCCCATGCGTCTGGGGTACCGAGCAGAGGATTGCGCACTTTCAGACTGACGCGCGTCAGCTTCCAGCCGGTCTGACGAGAGATATCGCCGGTCAACTGCGGCGCAATGTCTTTGCAAACGCCAACCGCGGCCTCGGGCCCGCTTTCGCTGATTGCTTTCTTGTTGGCAGCGCCAAGCTCCTGCATAAAGGGCACAGCCACTTCACGGCTTTCCTGCTGCAGCTGGTTGATATCCTCCGCGTAAGCGGCGGGGACCATCAAGGTAGTGAGTGCGATCAATTGAACTATTTTCATGTGGTTTTATCCGTAACAAAAGTTGTGGTTAAGATGGTCGACAGGCGACCTGAAGTACATCCAGTTACCAATTGCTCGCGATGCAGCGGCGAACTCTAGAGAATCGGGGCCAATGCGTCTGTGCGAAAGGTCACATTGCGAGCGCGCCATAGCCGACCGCACTGTGCTCTGACACGACCAAAAGCGCCGCGCGAATTGTACTTTTTAACTGCTGCTGGAGTATTATTGCGCGCTTGAAGAAGGAGCGAATAATCATCCCGTGGCGAGTCCGGTCGCACGAAACTTTGCAGGCAAGATCAAGTTTCTTCAAGTATGTCAGGCAACGACAATGAGATACTTGAGACACGCTGATTCTTCGGTTTTGACATTCGTGCGGATCGGAATCTTGGCTATGATTGATTCCGTAACTTGCGTCCGCACCAACAAACGTCAACATATATCGAGGTATTGAACATGACACCGCTGGTTACCCTGGCAGTCGCTGAAACCCCACAAGCAACAATCGAACATTCTTTGCACCGGCGCATTCTCGTCGCGCTGGATTCTTCCGATCATGCCAACGCCGCAATGCGGATTGCCGTGTCGTTGGCCAAACTCGACAGCGACGCAATTATCGCCGGCTCACACGTCTATGCTGCGCAGATGCACGACATTCGTTTCCGCCAGATGGAGGGCGGGTTGCCTGACCAATTCCGGCAGGAACAGGAGCTCGAACGCCAGCGTGATGTTCACGACGACTTGATTACGCGTGGACTGTCGATCATTACCGACTCCTACCTCGATCAGGCAGCGCGATTGTGCGATGAACTCGACATCAGCTTCAAACGGCGTTCGCTGGAAGGCAAGAATTACCGCGAGCTCGCGCGGGAAACCAACAGCGGCACTTACGATCTGCTGATCATGGGCGCGCTGGGACTGGGCGCCGTGCATGGAAGCCGCCTCGGGACCGTGTGTACGCGCGTGGCGCGACGCTCGCAAATCGATACGCTGATCGTCAAGGATCCGGGACGCGCGGTCAATGATGGCCCGGTCGTCGTTGCGGTAGACGGCTCACCCAAGTCCTACGGCGGCTTGCTGACCGCACTGACATTGGCGAAACATTGGCAGGTATCCGTCAAAGTCATCGCCGCATTCGATCCCTACTACCACTATGTCGCGTTCAATCGCATTGCCGGGGTGCTTTCCGAGGAAGCCGGCAAGGTATTCAAATTCAAGGAACAGGAAAAGCTGCACGAAGAGATCATCGATTCCGGCCTGGCGAAAATTTATGATGGACATCTGGCCGTTTCGCGGACCATAGCGAAGGATCATGACATCGACATAGAAACGGAACTCCTCGACGGTAAACCGCACGATGCGATAGAAAAATATCTCAAGAAGGTGAAGCCGTCGCTGTTGATCGTCGGCAAGCTGGGCATACACGCGGACGATGAACTTGATATCGGCGGCAACACCGAGCAATTGCTACAGAACGTCGAATGCTCAATCCTGTTGAGCATGCGCGAGCACCGGCCTGAAGTTGACGTCCTGGCCGATGTCACTACTTCATGGACCCACGAGGCGGAAGCGCGCATGGAACGCGTGCCCTCTTTCGTGCGCAGCATGGCGCGCATGTCGATATTGCGCTACGCGCAGGAGCACGGCCATACCGTCATTACCCAGCGCATCGTCGAGGAAGCAACCGCGCAGCTGATGCCGGGTCGTGCCGAACAGGCGATGGGAGAAATAGTTGCCGCTTACGATGCCGGAGAATTGCAACGCAAGTCCGTGACCGACGAAGTCATGAATTGGACGGAGGGCGCGAACGCGCTGCTGCAAGGCGTCGCTGACCAGCCGGTGCGCGATAACCTGCGCAGGCGTGCGGAAAAGCGCGCACGTCAGGAAAAGAGATACACGGTAGAGAGCCGACATGTGCAGCCGTTTCTTGAAAGTAATGAAGTTGCGCAACCAACTGAACCTGGGTTGCCGGCACCAGCTCCCGGGCGCTCTGACGCAGATTCAACGCCACTGCACTGGCATGCCGCGGCACTCGCCCGCCTGATGCGTGTACCGGAAGGTTTCATGCGCGACAGCTGCAAGAAGAGCATAGAAAACTACGCGATGCAGAATGGACAGCAGGAGGTTTCCCTCGCAACAGCAGAAGACGGGATGAAGCTTGCCCGTGGCGAAATGGAAAAAACCATCAAGGAACAAAACATTGCGGTGCCCAATGCAAAACCCGGCGTGTGCCCGTTCGGATTCGGCAACAAGGAAAGCAACGAACTTCCGTGGACCGGCGAAGCAGAAGTTATCGTGCAGAGCTTGCCCGAAGGGATGAGCCGCGACATGACGCGCAAGGCCATCATCACCATCGCAACCAAGAACAACCTGCATGAAATCACCGCCGATTTCGTGAAACAGATACTGGATACGTTCAAATCCGGATCGAACCGAGTAAGTGAACGGATGGAGTGGGACGACGATGCGCGCGACAGCCTCAGCCGCGTGCCGGACATGGTGCGGGGCATGTTGATCAAGGAAGTGGAAAACTGGGCGCAGCGCAATCAGCGCGACCGCGTCGATCTCGCTACCGTGAGTACCGTCAAGCAGGAATGGCAGTCCAGAGGCTATTTCCACCTGGATCCATCGGACCCGCGCAGCAATCCTGATCCTGCCTGAAATGACGACAGCAATTTCAAATCCGGCAGAAGCAACCAGGAATGATCTGTTTTTGCTCGCCGTCAATCTGACCCGGCGTTGCAATCTCGCCTGCGCCCACTGTTACATGGATGCGAAAACGCTGAAAGACGGCGGCGATGATGAACTAACTACGGACGAAGTACGCGTGCTGCTCGACGATGTTGCGCAACGCAGCAATGAAACCATGGTGGTGCTCACCGGCGGTGAGCCCTTGCTGCGCGGTGATCTGGAAGAACTGCTCGCGCACGGCACCCGGCTTGGACTTTCCATGGTGGTTGGCACCAATGGCCTTGCGCTGACCGACAAACGCGTGCAGTCGCTGAAGAATGCCGGTGCAATGGGCGCCGGGATCAGCATCGATTCGCTGGACCCGGAAAAACACGACGCGTTTCGCGGACTTCCCGGCGCATGGGAAAAAACATTGAATGGCATCGAGGCTTGCAAGCGGCACGATTTATCTTTCCAGATACACTTTTCCGTCACCGAATCCAACGCCGACGAAGTTCCCGG
>JBARHR010000343.1:0-2008 GCA_049799335.1 Gallionella sp.
GAACAAGTGTGAATCTCGAACATTTTGTTGAATTGGTCTTTTCCGGATTTGGCCTGGACTGGCGTTCCCACGTTGAAACACGAGCTGAGCTATTTCGTCCGACTGACCTGATTGCGAGTTACGCGAATCCGGCGAAGGCGTCAGAAGTCTTGGGCTGGCAGGCACAATATGCGATACAAGATGTCGTAAAGTTTATGATCGAGGAACGCATCGACTGATAAGAGTATGCGAGTTGCGTATACCCACCACGCATTCTGCCGCCGTCCATATACCGGCATCAGTCGCTATCTGACAAATTTGGCGAGCGAACTCGACGCGACAAATCTTTGCGATGTCAAGATTGTCGCCCCGGTCTATACGGATCGATTTCTTTCCAGCATGAACCGTGAGCTTGTATTTGGTCACATGCTTTCCTGCAACTCTGCGATCACCAGACCAGTAGCTCGGCATCTCAACTCGCTTCTCTCACCACACGTATTAACTCGCTGGGCTCCGGAAGTCGTGCATGAGACCTATTATTCTGCAAAACCTGTCTATCACTCCAACTGCAGATCGGTACTTACTGTTTATGACATGATTCATGAAAAATTTCCTGACGATTTCTCGCGCTGGGACAGAACCCGGCAATTAAAGGCGAAGGCTGTTTCCCGGGCCGATCACATAATTTGCATTTCTGAAAATACTAGACAGGATCTCTTGGGACTACTTGGCGTATCACCCGAAAAGACTTCTGTTGTTCATTTGGGTGGCGACAACTATGCCGAGAATTTACCTACACCCGTGAGTGAACCTTCGTTAAGACTTCAGAGACGACCCTACATACTTTACGTTGGACGGCGCGAAGGGCACAAGAATTTTTCCGGCATGATAGCTGCATATGCAGCGTCTTCCACGCTAACGCATAATGTCGACGTCTTGTGTTTTGGGGGAGGAGTTTTTTCGCACGATGAAGTTGAACTACTACTTAAGTTCAAGATAGCGAGCAATGTCTTTCAGATCAATGGTACGGACAGTTCGTTGTATCAGCTTTTCAGAAATGCATTGTTCTTTGTCTATCCGTCGAAATACGAAGGCTTTGGACTACCCCCTCTTGAGGCTATGGCAGTTGGTTGTGTAGTCGCCTGTAGCAATACAAGTTCAGTTCCGGAAATCGCCGGTGACGCCGCGGCTTACTTCGATCCACACATCCTCGACTCAATCCGCTTTACTCTCGAAGCGGTTGCGGAGTCGGCAAGTTTACGTACGAGACTTAGAACACTTGGTTTCGCGCGACGTCAATTATTTAGCTGGAAAAAGTGCGCGAGGGAAACGTTCAATGTTTATCGAAATCTCGGTTAAGCATTGAAAATATTATTCCTCTCAAAACGATACCCCCAAGGAAGAGATCTAATGCATCGTCCTTACGGGCGATTCTTTTACATTCCGCGTACTCTTGCACAATTGGGTCATCATGTGAGTGTGCTGGTTTTTAGCTACCAGAACGACCCGACCGAGCACCGCCAGATTGATGGGATGGATTGGTACTCTGTAAGTTTGCGCCCGTGGCGTGCTGGAATGGGGCTCGTAGAATATCAGACACGCGCAAGAGAACTAATCCAGTCCACATCACCGGATTGGGTCGTTGGGCTTTCTGACACATGGTACGGAATACTTGCCCAGCATCTTGGCGCTAGATATGGCATCAAAACCGTTGTTGATGCGTATGACAACTACGAGAGCTATTTGCCCGGCGCCAAGCCGCTTCATTGGGCATGGAGACGTGCATGTAGTAATGCCACCCTTCTGACCGCGCCCGGCCCCGACCTGATTGCGAAACTTGTGAACTCTCGTAGCACATCAAGAACTTGCATCATCCCTATGTCCGCTGATCCGCAATTCAAGCCTTTGAGTCGAGATCATTGCAGGGATGAGTTCTCGTTGCCAAGAGAACTTACCTTAGTTGGATATTGTGGATCTTTCTACCAGAACAGAGGCATTAATCAATTGCTTGAGGCACTTAGTATTCTTA
>JBARHR010000344.1:0-2434 GCA_049799335.1 Gallionella sp.
TTCATTTAAAAGGCAATCCGATGGAACGGGCAACAGGTTTCACTCTCGTAGAGTTGATGGTCGTGGTGGCAATCATCGGAATTCTGGCTGGCATAGCAGTTCCGGCGTACAGCGATTATGTGACCCGTGGCAAGCTGGTGGATGCCACCACCCAGCTCTCCGAAGGGCGGGTCAAGATCGAACAGTATTTCCAAGATAACCGTACCTATGATGATGTCAGCGCGGCCATAAAAAGCCCGGTTCCGGATCCATCCAAGTATTTCACCTATACTCCCAGCAATCGTTCTGCCACCACCTATACGATTACCGCCGAAGGCAAGGCAGAATTGACCGGCTTTACCTATTCAATCGATCAAGACAATGTCAAGTCTTCCAATACCCCGGCCTGGGGTAGCGGCACGAGTTGCTGGATTATGCGCAAGGGGGACAGTTGTTGATCGCGCCTTGCAAAATGTCGGGCTTCTCGCTGGTCGAGTTAATGATAACCATCGTCATTTTTTCAATCGCCACGTCGTACGGTGTTTCCAGCTTCAGGACCTGGACGCAGAATACGCAAATACGCAATGCGGCTGAATCGATCCAGAACGGGCTGATGCGCGCCCGGGCGGAGGCGGTAAAACGCAACACCGCCGTAGCGTTTGTGTTGGGTGCAAATAGCTCCTGGAAAGTTGACGTTGTCGGCGGCGTGCAGGTAGACGCGCGGGGTAGCAACGAAGGTTCCAGGAATGTCACGGCGACGGTGGCGCCCTCCGGCGCGACCACGGTCACCTACAACAGTTTCGGTTTAGTCATCAACAACGCAATGGTAGGCGGTGCGATACCGCCTACCATAACCGCGATAGACCTTAATTCTTCGGTGCTGGATAGCGCGCGCAGCTTGAAAATAGAGTTAAGCAGTCCCGGAGGCAACGTCAGAATGTGCGATCCCAACCTGGCTAAGGGCAACCCTCAAGCCTGCTATCCGTGAGACGAAGCATGCATGCATTCAATTTTTCAGTAACTGCAACTTGCAAGCCTGAATCTTCTCAGCACGGCGTGGTATTGCTGGAAGCGTTGGTAGCCATCCTGATATTTTCCATGGGTGTATTGGCCCTGGTGGGTCTGCAGGCGGCAATGATGAAAAATACGTCAGACTCCAAGTTTCGTTCGGAAGCCAGCTTGATCGCACAACAACGTATCGGAATGATGTGGGCGGACCCAGCCAAGACCGCGTTGGGAGGTTTTAACGAAAACAATACCGACATCTCCGCGCTGTTGCCGCGCGGGACCCGAACTGTGACCCAAAACGCTGCAAACCAGTTTCAGATCAGCATCACCTGGTGGCCCGCGGGTGAACCGCAGCAGCATAATTTTAAGACGATGGCCTATATAGATCTCTAGTATGCGTAATTTGCGAACAACGTCCCCGCTCCAAACCCAATCCGGTTTCAGCCTGATAGAAATCTTGATCGGCCTGGTGATCGGCCTCCTGGTGACGCTGGTCATCATGCAGGTGTTTTCGACTTTTGAGAGCCAGAAACGCACAACCACCGGCGCTGCCGATGCCCAGACCAACGGCAGCATCGCGCTCTACACCATCGCTCATGAACTGCAGGTGGCGGGATACGGGTTGATTTCCGGAACCGATCCGGCACTCAGCTGCACCACGATTAACTACGATGCTACGGTCACGGATATTACCCCGGTCAGCATTACCGATGGCGGTAACGGCCCCGGTGCCAGCGACACCATTTCACTGAGCTATGGCGACTCGCCTTTTGCCGGAGTGCTGTCGCAGATTACCGGAGTCACCGGTCCCAAAGATGTTACGGTGGCCAACAATATGGCTTGCGCGGCAAATGACTCCGCACTGATCATCAATGGAACCAGCTGTGACCTAACCAGTGTCGCGGGCATCCCCGACCAAATCACGGTATCGCTGAATACCATGCCCGCCGGCACGGCCAACGGCAATAATCTGGCTTGCCTGGGAATATGGACCCAGGCGACGTTTCGGGTGAACCCGAACTACAATCCGGCCAGCCCCAATAATGCCCAGGCTTACCTGCAGCGCAATGACAGTCGCAGTGTCCCCGACATCGTCAATATCCAGGCGCGTTATGGCATTTCCGGCAGTTGCAGTTCGAATAACGTGGTGCAGTGGGTCGATGCGAACGATGCGAGCGGGCTCTGGACCCCTGCAGCATTGGCGGCAAATGCGGGTAACCGCAATCTCATCAAGGCAGTGCGTATCGCGGTGGTCGCGCGGAACGGCCTGCTGGAAAAAGATCCGGTAAGCGCCGATTGCACCAGCGGCAAGGGCACAGCAAACCGGGGGCCGTGTGCCTGGGACGACGCCAGTGATGCGGCCGCGGCGCCGAAAATTGACTTGAGCAACGATCCCGATTATCGGCGCTACCGTTACCGGGTCTATGAAACCATCGTGCCGTTGCGC
>JBARHR010000345.1:0-6812 GCA_049799335.1 Gallionella sp.
GTCCGCCCTTGTCGCGCGAGCAAGTGATTGTTAATGCCCAATCATATCGGGATCAGGTTTTCAAGGTTCTTGATCCCGAAAAGACAGAGGTCGTATTCAACTCCACCTGGATGGACAATTTTAGCGCAGCTGACCTAATCAAATTGGCCGCCACGCATACCGTTGCCCGGATGCTTGAGCGCGACGATTTTTCGAAGCGCTATCGAAGCAACCAGCCTATTGCGATTCATGAGTTCATTTACCCGCTGGTACAGGGGTACGATTCCGTCGCGCTCAAGGCAGACGTTGAGCTGGGAGGCACCGATCAGAAATTCAACCTGCTTATGGGCAGGGAGTTGCAAAAACATTACGGTCAGCCAGCGCAGTGTGTGTTAACCATGCCGTTGCTGGAGGGCTTGGATGGCGTGAACAAGATGTCCAAGTCGTTGGGCAACTACGTCGGGATCAACGAGGACGCGCGGCAGATTTTCGGTAAATTAATGTCGATATCGGACGAATTGATGTGGCGCTATATTGAGTTACTGTCATTTGAACCGCTGGACACGATAAGTGGGTGGCGGCGCGAGGTCGAGGCCGGACGTAACCCAATGGAGATCAAAATAAGCTTCGCAAAGGAAATTGTGACTCGCTTTCATTCCAAATCCGATGCCGAGTTCGCCCTGGAAGACTTTCAGGACAGACATAGTCGAGGAAGTCTCCCGGATGAAATGCCCGAGGTCTCTATTACCAGCGCAGATGGTTGCATCGGTGTCGCGCAGATGCTCAAGCAATCCGGATTAGTCGCGAGTACCTCTGAAGCGATGCGCATGATCGCACAGGGCGGCGTTAAAATTGACGGTGAAAAAATTACCGACAAAACGCTGCAACTGGACGCTGGAACGGTCATGACGGCCCAAGTTGGCAAGCGCAAATTTGCCAGAATTTCTGTCAATTAAAAATCAGGTTGTGGGCTGATGGGGGTTTTGTTAGAATCCCGCCCTCGATTTTTCAGTAGAAAGTAGTTTGTTCATGACAACTGTACGTGTAAAAGAAAATGAGCCATTCGAAGTCGCAATGCGTCGCTTCAAGCGTTCGGTGGAAAAAACCGGATTGCTGACTGACTTGCGTGCGCGTGAGTTTTACGAAAAGCCAACTGCAGAACGCAAACGTAAGTTGGCTGCCGCGGTAAAGCGTCACTACAAGCGCCTGATGAGTCAAGTCCTTCCTCCAAAGCTCTACTAGTCGCCAGCCTTGACGTATAGCGTCGGGGCGGAAGCAGTGATGAGCCTCAAGCAGCGAATTACCGAAGACATGAAAGCCGCGATGCGCGCCAAGGATACGGCGCGCTTGGGGGCTATTCGACTGTTACTTGCCGCCATGAAGCAACGGGAGGTGGACGAGCGCATTGAGCTTTCAGATGCGGATGTAGTTTCGATTATCGAGAAAATGAACAAGCAGCGACGCGACTCCATCGGCCAGTATGAAGCAGCCAGCCGCCAAGAGTTGGCGGATGTCGAAAAATTCGAGATGACCGTGCTCGCCGAGTATATGCCTAAGCAATTCGACGACGCCGAGCTAACGCGGTTTGTCGCGGATGCGATTGCCCAAACGGGGGCTAGCGGTCCTCAAGACATGGGCAAAGTGATGGGTTTACTTAAGCCAAAATTGGCCGGCCGCGCGGATATGAGCAAAGTATCGTCAATGATCAAAACCCGTCTTGTCTCAGCTTGAACGGGCAAAAAGCCAACCAATGTAGTCATTTCACCCCCGGGTGATACGCATGTAGCCATTTTCTTGTACGTACACTGACGTAATGAAAAGGTGGTGATTACTTGATTCCCAAGAATTTCATCCAGGACCTGCTGAATCGCCTCGATATCGTTGATGTGATCGAGCGCTATGTGCCATTGAAAAAAGCGGGCGCCAATTACGTTGCGTGCTGCCCGTTCCACAGCGAAAAATCACCGTCATTTACCGTCAGTCAAGCCAAGCAGTTTTATCATTGCTTTGGATGTGGAGCGCACGGCACCGCAATCGGCTTCGTGATGGAGCATGGCGGGCTGGGATATGTTGACGCGATAGAGGAGCTGGCGGGCAGCGTCGGACTTGCTGTCCCGCATGAACGTCCCGCATCGGGAGAGATTGGTCAAAATATAGCTGCAGAGCTTAGCGAAGTGATGCAATCGGCCACGCGCTACTATCGTGAACAACTCAAAGCATCGGATCGGGCAGTCAGCTACTTGAAGCAGCGAGGCTTGAATGGAGAAATTGCCGCCAAGTTCGGCATTGGGTATGCGCCGGACGCATGGCAGAATCTTGCCGACGTGTTCCATAACTATCAGGATGATTCCCTGCTTGAGACCGGGTTGGTGATCAGTTCCGACGAAGGCAAACGCTACGACCGGTTTCGTGACCGGATAATGTTTCCAATTGTGAGCCAACGCGGTCAAGTTATAGGGTTTGGCGGCCGAGTTCTGGGCAAAGGCGAACCGAAGTACCTTAATTCTCCGGAAACGACACTGTTTGAAAAAGGCCGTGAACTTTACGGACTGTACCAGGCGCAAAAGACAATTCGTTCGCTGGGGCAAGTTCTTGTTGTAGAGGGTTACATGGATGTAGTGGCGCTCGCGCAAAGCGATATTGCCTATGCCGTGGCTACCTTGGGTACGGCGACCACTTCATTTCATTTGCAGAAGTTGATGCGTATCGCAGAACATGTTGTTTTTTGTTTTGATGGTGACAAAGCAGGGCAGCGCGCAGCATGGAGGGCGCTGGAAAATGCGTTGCCCTTGCTTAGCGATAACAATCGCTTCAGTTTCCTGTTTTTGCCGGTAGAGCACGATCCGGATAGTTTCGTTCGCGAGTTCGGCAAGTCTGCTTTCGAAAAACGCATTCGTGAATCCATGTCGTTGTCTGCTTATCTTGTACAGGAAATCAGATTAGGGCTGGATCTTAGCAATCAGGATGCGCGCAACCAGCTTATTCAACGAGCCAAGCCACTGCTTACCTCAATCAAGGCCCCCGCTACTGCGTTGCTCCTGCGCAAACAAGTTGCAGAACTATCCGGCGTCAGTCAGGCGGAACTGGAGTCGCTATATGAAATCGAACCGGTTGCACGAACTACGCGACGGAACTACAAGAAAGCTACCCGCTCTGCGCCCTCCGCAGACAGGTTGCTATTGCAATGCCTGTTGGCACAGCCGCAACTCGGAAAACAGGTTGCGTCGGAATCGCTGGGTGCTGGTGCTGATGCGGAAGCGGTATCTGCGCTGTTGTTGGTGTTACGCGAGTCGGACTTTGCATTGACTGGTCCGGCAATTACACAATTGTTTCAGGGCGGCGCGCATGAGAAAACAATAGCGGCCGCGGAAGCGGACATGATGCTTTGGAGTGAAAAGTTTGATGTAGAGGCGGAATTTGCGGGCCTTATCAACAAGTTTGCTGATGCCCAACGTCGACAGCAGTTCCGGCTGTTGCAGGAAAAACTGACCCGAGGCGGTGGCATGCACCAGCTCAGCGAAGAAGATCGGGAGATGTATCGCTTATTGTTGCAACGCAGCTAAGCGTATAACGGGAAAACAAAAAAGCAGGTATAATCCGCCGCTTTTCGGCGGCTTACGCAAAGTGGCTGCCCTGGGCAATCGGGAATTCGTAAAAAATGGCAAAACCTAGAGACAAGAAAAAACTAGTCAAGAATCAGGAAGCGGCGGTAGCGCAGCAGCTACCCGATCAGCAGCAGGACGTCGACGCGCGCCGGACGCGCTTGAAAGCATTGATTGTGCTTGGTAAGGAGCGTGGCTATCTTACCTATGCCGAAATCAACGACCATTTGCCGGATATGCTCGAGGTTGAGCAGATCGAAGGTGTGGTCAGCATGATCAATGAAATGGGCGTTTCGGTATGCGACGTGGCGCCTGACGCCGAGACCATGATCATGACCGATGCGGCCCCCGCGGCTGCAGACGAAGACGCCGTGGAAGAAGCCGAAGCGGCGCTCTCCACTGTGGATTCGGAATTCGGTCGAACGACCGATCCTGTGCGAATGTATATGCGTGAAATGGGCACAGTGGAGCTGCTTACACGCGAAAAAGAAATCGAAATTGCCAAGCGCATAGAAGAAGGCCTGAAGCACATGATTCAGGCAATCGCGATGTGTCCGGCAACTATCGCAGAAATCCTTGCGCTGGTGGAGAAGATCAAGAACGATCAGATGCGCGTCGACGAACTGATTGACGGCTTTGTTGATGTTGATGAAGAAGGCGTTCCCGGGGGTGGCGGCGAGCAGGCCGATGCAAGTGAGTCTGACGAAGACGACGAGGGCGGCGGGGATGAAGAGGATGAAGAGGACGAGGAAGCTGCGGCTGCGGCTGCGGCGGCAGTAGCGGCCGAGAATTTGGCGCTTCTAAAAACAAGCGCGCTAGAGCGTTTTGACGTCATTTCTGGACTGTTCATCAAGATCGGCAAGGCGTACGAAAAGTACGGCTATCGCAGTAAGCAATATGACAAGTTGCAGGATGGCATTTCCGACGAGCTGATGAAATTCCGTTTTTCGGCAAAGCAAGTAGATTCCTTGTGCGACACCATGAGGGGTTTGGTAGAGGAAGTGCGGCGCTGCGAACGCAGTATTCAGGATATGTGTGTCACCAAGAGCAAGATGCCGCGACCTTACTTCATCAAGTCGTTCCCCAACAACGAAGGGAATCTGCAATGGGTGGCTAGCGAGCTGAAAGCCAGGAAGCCACACACCGAGGCATTGGAGCGTTATCAACATGCCATAGTCGAGCAGCAGCAACGATTGCTGGATATTCAGCAGCGCGTGGGAATTCCAATTCGCGATCTGAAGGAAATCAACCGGCAGATGACTAACGGTGAAGCCAAGGCGCGCCGTGCCAAGCGAGACATGATCGAGGCCAATCTGCGCCTGGTAATATCGATTGCAAAGAAATACACCAATCGCGGCCTGCAATTTCTCGATTTGATACAAGAGGGAAATATCGGATTGATGAAAGCGGTGGACAAGTTCGAATATCGCCGTGGCTACAAGTTTTCGACCTATGCCACATGGTGGATACGTCAGGCGATTACCCGCTCAATTGCCGATCAGGCTCGAACCATCCGTATCCCTGTGCACATGATCGAAACGATCAACAAGATGAATCGAATATCGCGGCAGATCATGCAGGAAACCGGCATGGAGCCAGATGTTGCGACGCTGGTCGTTAAGATGGAAATGCCGGAAGACAAGATCCGAAAGATTTTCAAAATCGCCAAAGAACCGATTTCGATGGAAACCCCCGTGGGTGACGACGATGATTCACATTTGGGAGATTTCATTGAGGATTCGCATACTGCAGTGCCAATTGATGCGGCGATATACGAAAGTCTCCGTGGCGCGACCTCCGACATTCTTGACAGTCTCACGCAGCGTGAAGCCAAGGTGCTACGTATGCGGTTCGGCATCGAGATGAACACCGATCATACTCTGGAAGAGGTTGGCAAACAGTTCGATGTGACCCGTGAGCGCATTCGGCAGATTGAAGCCAAGGCGCTACGCAAATTGCGTCACCCTTCGCGGTCAGAAAAGCTCAAGAGCTTTCTGGATAGCGAAGATTAGCGGTTTTTCGGGTCGTTAGCTCAGTTGGTTAGAGCAGAGGACTCATAATCCTTTGGTCGAAGGTTCAAGTCCTTCACGACCCACCAATAAGAGAGGGGTTTGCCGGGTTACCCGCAGTCAATATTTAGTAAGGTTGGCTACCTCAAGTGCCTAAGCAAAACATTGCACCAATCAACTTGGGGAAATCTTCAGTTGATAAACAGTAAATATATGACAATTAACCTATCAAAATCAGTATTTTTGTAAATTGCGGGATTCACTTCGAATGGCTTAGAATTGCACCACAGTTTGCTATTAGCCGATATGATGTGGGGCGATCAGTTGTTGGATGTAGAAGTTTTCGTCGATTGCTATAATGTCAAGCACGAGCGTTTTGAGTGAGCCGCTATTTAGTTTTGGAAAGTAAGCCTGCTGTCAGCTTGAATTGAATTCTGGATCGCAAATCGATTTCTCGCGATCAACTATTAGGAAGGTAGCGCCCTAGTTCTCAGTATTGAGAAGCAGAGATTCCTTTTGCTTGGAAATTGGATGAGATTGGGTAAATTTTTCACTTTTAAACAGCGAGTTATGTGTGGCATGTTATGTGCTTGATATAATGACCAACCTGGCAACTGGCGTAGCACGTTTAGATAATGCCAAGACTTTTTTACGCTTTTTACTAAGTTTTGTGAAACAAAATTGATTTATTGCAGCCATAGACAGCTTTGGAAGTTTAAATTAATTGTACACTTGCTTGATCAGGTATTTCTGATATCCACACCTGGCCGGTAAAGTTCTGGTATGACGCCGCGATTTTTGAAGTAGCGAAATGTAGGTTAGTTTAAGGATGGGAATTAATCATTAAATACACTGCCGCCACTAATACATATTCTTTGCATCGCCGGATCGGTTCTTCGACCCGCCGGAAGAGTGCGTCGGGAAATGTATTAGGATCCAATTGTTATAAATTGGGGCGCAAAGCCATTTCCGCGGCATTGATCGTGCTTCATTTGGCGACGCTTCAAATGCCGCTGGCCTACGCGGCGCCGGCAGGTGGTCAAGTTAGTGCTGGCGCCGGCGCAATCGTGCAATCTGGCGCCACCACAACGGTCAATCAGACATCTCAGAACCTGGCTATTAATTGGCAGAGTTTCAATATCGGCAGCAATGAGGTTGTGCAGTTTAACCAACCAAATGCATCGTCCATCGCCCTCAATCGGATTATCGGGCAGGATCCCAG
>JBARHR010000346.1:0-2143 GCA_049799335.1 Gallionella sp.
TCAGCAGACCTCCCCATAGCGGAAGTTTGTATTTGAAACTGAGATCCCAAAACCGATTCATAGTCTTACGCCACACTTCATATATACGTCTATGGATGCAAAGTCCGCCGAGGGACTGCGCCAGACACCCGGCGTAAAATCTAACCTGTTGTTATTTCGCATATATACCAACATCGTTACCAGAAAGTAACCGCAAATTTAAGGGAATGCTTAAATTAGTTACCGAATCGAAACAATATTCTTCGCGGTCGATGATCTTGCAGGGTTTGGACAATTGCAGTTTCCCCAAATATATCGTGACGCAAGCAACTTCGTAATTATTATTCATCGTGTTACGTGCGCAATGCGGCGATTTCGCTCCAAGCACTATTGCTGTTTGCGACAGAAAATTTGTCACGACGAACCGTTACTCGCAAGTCCTGTGCCTCAAATATAACCCGTCCATCCGACGAGCCGGACCAAACCGAAAGTCAAAATTATTCCAATGACGAGTAGCGTAATAAAGTAACGCGAGTCGAATGCACCACGAAAACTTTCCCGGTCAAAAGAAGATTGGGCTGCAAGTGTTCGCGTAATGCTTGCCCGTCACCTTGGAATTTCTTGTCGCGTGTAACCGAAAGGTAACTCAGACGGCGGGAAGTCGAGGATATTTCCGCTGTCCTCACGCGCATTCGGATTGGACAAAGATCAAATCGCTCAAAGTCGAGTAATCCAGTATTAAAAGAGGATGCTTGCCACTCCCCTGAATTTCAATGGTTTTGCTGTCCGCGAACACAGGAAACATAGGTGCGCTAGCGTTCGTCGCGCAGCTCATTAACTTCATATGGCACGTCTTATGCTGAAGTATTCCGGACGACAGAATCACAACTAACGGTCCGTCACTATATATCTGGAGAAAAATAAATGAGCCATCAGGTTCGCACCACGCACTTCCTGAGCATGTTATGCACCCTCACACTGATGTTCTTTGCAACTACCAGCCTTGCAGAAGTAGACGCGGATGCCGCGACGAGCTTGGCCAAGAAAAATAACTGCTTCAAATGTCATGCAGTAGACAAAACCAAAGTCGGACCTTCATTCAAGCAGGTTGCAACAAATTTGAAGGACGACCCGGACGCTGAAGCCAAACTGGTCACGCATCTGACCACTGGACCCATCGTCAAGCTGCAGGGCGGAATTGAAATGAACCACGAAATTATCGATACCCAGGATCAGGCAGAAATAAAGAACCTGGTGCATTGGATCCTTTCGCGTTAGTCAGTTTTTATCGCCTGATAGCCAACGGGCATGAAGCATGTTTGAAATTGAGGGAAAAAATAAATGAAACCTTTATTGAAATTGCTCCTCTGGTCTGCTCTTCTCGGCCTGCCTATGACGGCGATGAACGCGAGTGCCGAAGACGCTTCGGCTCAGTCAGCAGCTTCCGAGGCAAAATATCTGGTATTGCGGGGCGATGCGAAATGCACCGCATGTCATGACGAATCCGACTCCCCGCAACTGCTCGCTATAGGAAAAACAAAGCATGGCGTGACCGCAGATGCTCGCACGCCAACTTGCAGCAGTTGCCACGGCGAAAGTGATAACCATGTCAAAAACCCGACCGGCGCAAAGCCCGACCGTACATTCGGAAAAAAATCTGCGACCCCTGCGTCTGAACGCAACGCTGCCTGCCTGAGCTGCCATCAACAAGACTCAAACCGCCATTTGTGGTTGGGCAGCACCCACGAAAGCCGCGGCCTGGCCTGCAGCTCCTGCCATCAGATACATACCGCCAACGACAAGGTACGCGACAGACACAGCCAGCCTGAAGTCTGTTTTGCCTGCCACAAGGAACAGCGCGCGCAAGTGAACAAGGCCTCCCATCACCCGGTGCTCGAAGGCAAGGTGATCTGCTCGGATTGCCACAATCCACACGGTTCTGCCGGACCCAAGTTGATGAAGCGCGACAGCGTCAACGCCACCTGCTACACCTGCCACATGGAAAAACGCGGACCGTTTGTGCATAGCCACGAACCGGTCACCGAAGATTGTTCCATCTGCCATAACCCGCACGGCACCACCACCGAGGCGATGCTGAAATCACGCCCTCCGTTCCTGTGCCAGTCATGTCATACGCCGCATTTGCCGATTGCGGCAACGCTGG
>JBARHR010000347.1:0-1593 GCA_049799335.1 Gallionella sp.
TCGAATTGCGCCAGCCACGCCGTTGCTGTCGCCCGCGATTACCCGAACCAACACGCCGTTGGATTCGGTGTATTCCGGGATGTTCTCGCTGGGGATATCTCGATACCAGGGGTCACACATTTTTTTATGCGAGGGTAGATTGAGCCACAACTGGAAACCTTCCATCGTGCCGTTCTCCTGTTCCGGTATCTCCGAGTGAATGACACCGCGCCCGGCAGTCATCCATTGCACGCCGCCATTCTGCAGCAGACCTTCATGTCCGGCACTATCGCGGTGCCGCATACGACCAGACAACATATAGGTGACGGTCTCGAAGCCGCGGTGCGGGTGGTCGGGAAAGCCGGCGATGTAATCGTTCGGGTCGTCGCTGCCGAATGCGTCCAGCATCAGGAAAGGATCGAGGCGCTGCTGAAGTTTTCCTGAGAGTACGCGGGTCAATGTGACGCCGGCACCGTCCGAGGTGGCAATTCCTTCGACGATGTGCTCGATGCTGCGCAATTGATTTTTGTCGACCGTGCTGACGTTCTGCATGATGATTCCTCCAATGACGGTGTATGAATTCGGCTATACGCCAGTTACGTGCAGCCATCATAGTCGGCTCATAAGAATAGATAAAGACAGAATGTTGAGATAAACTGTCGCAATAATGGAACAATTAAATATCTCTGCAGACGATTACTTGCTGTTTGTGGCGATTGCCGAACAAGGGAGCATGGTTCGCGCAGCAAGCCATCTGGGCATGCCCAAGGCCACGGTATCGAGGCGTTTGACCAACCTTGAAACGTCCTTGGGGCAGCGGCTGCTATTGCGCACCACGCGTCGTTTGACACTTACCGACTTCGGACAGGAATTCCTTGATCATTGCCGTCGCGTGGCGGACGAGGTCGCTGCGGCACGCGATTTCGTAAACAGTCAGGAAGAGCGTCCACGCGGCCGATTGCGCGTTTCGATGCCGGGTGAATATGCGCGGCAGAACTTTTCGCGTGCCTTCGCTACATTTGTAGAAACCTATCCAGAGATACAACTTGATCTCGACCTGACGTCACGCCGCGTTGATTTGATCGGCGAGCGGTTCGATCTTGCGATACGTATGGGTACTTTGGATAATGACTCGGCACTTACGGTGCGCAAGATCGACGAGCAAAGTGTCGGCCTTTATGCGAGCCCAATATATCTTGCGTTGCATTCAGCACCTACCCATCCGGATGACATCGAGTATCACGACGCGGTGCGCTTGATGTCTGCTCGGGGTACTGCTGTTCCGTGGAAACTGATACGCGGTAGCGCTGTATGGGAGGGAACGCCGCGAGGAAGGCTAACGCTGAATTCCATGGATGTGATACAGCAACTACTGCTCGATGGAGCCGGCATCGGCGCGTTGCCTGATCGCTATGCCGTCGACGATGTTCGCCTCAAACGTCTGGTGCGAGTATTGCCGGATTGGTGTTTTCCAGCCGTTCCCGCCTGGGCGGTAACGCCTATGCGTCGTTATTTGCCGTCCAAGACGCGCGCATTCCTGGCTCATCTTGAACAATTCATCGAAAAGCATTAGTTCTGGTAGCCTTGGCAAACCTCCTTCCCAGGGGTCTGGGT
>JBARHR010000348.1:0-2062 GCA_049799335.1 Gallionella sp.
GGGGATAATGTCAGCATCACAGTAAACCTGATCAACCCGATTGCGATGGAAGAAGGCTTGCGCTTCGCTATCCGTGAAGGCGGTCGTACCGTCGGCGCAGGTGTGGTTGCAAAGATTATTGAGTAAGACTACAATGCGCGCCCTCGCGTGGGCTGGGTTCTAAAACTCGGACTGCGCGATTCGTTCTTTAATTTGCGGCGTTGCCGCGTAAATGCAAGAGAAAATTATGCAAAGCCAAAAAATTCGCATACGCCTGAAGGCGTTTGATTATCGTTTGATCGACCAGTCGGCTGCACAAATTGTCGATACGGCAAAGCGTACCGGTGCAGTGGTTAATGGGCCCGTGCCGTTACCAACCCGAATTGAACGCTTTGATGTGTTGCGTTCACCGCACGTTAACAAGACATCGCGCGATCAGTTTGAAATACGCACGCACCTGCGTCTGATGGATATTGTTGATCCTACGGACAAGACTGTTGATGCGTTGATGAAGCTGGATCTGCCAGCCGGCGTGGATGTGGAAATCAAGTTGCAGTAAAAGTTTTACCTGTTTCAAATGAATCGGCTGACCAATTGTAGTCAGCCCCTTAACAAAAGGAAATCAAAAATGAGCTTAGGACTTGTCGGTCGCAAGATTGGCATGACCCGCGTTTTCACCGATGACGGATCGTCGTTGCCGGTGACTGTGCTGGAAATGTCCAATAATCGTATTACCCAGGTTAAATCCGCAAACACTGATGGCTACACCGCTGTGCAGCTCGCGCATGGTGTGCGTCGTCCAGGTCGGGTCAACAAAGCCGCGGCCGGACATTTTGCCAAGGCCGGTGTTGAAGCTGGAAGCGCACTCAAAGAATTCATCGTTGCACCTGACCAATTGTCCGGCCTGCAGGCCGGATCCACGGTTAGTGTGGAGATTTTTCAGGTGGGTCAGCTCGTAGACGTAACCGGCACCTCCAAAGGTAAAGGCTACGCCGGTACTATCAAGCGACATAACTTCAAATCCGGTCGCGCCAGCCATGGCAACTCCAAGTCACATAATGTTCCGGGTTCTATCGGTATGGCGCAAGATCCGGGTCGCGTATTTCCGGGTAAGCGTATGACTGGTCATCTGGGTGATGTGCAGAAGACGGTACAAAATTTGGAAGTCGTGCGTGTTGATGTCGCGCGGCAGTTGCTGCTGGTCAAGGGCGCCGTTCCGGGCTGCACAAACAGTAGCATTGTTGTTCGTCCCGCCGTGAAAGCAGGTGCGTAATGGAACTTAATGTCATAAATGATAAAGGTCAGCCAACCACCAAGATGAGCGCCTCGGACGAGTTGTTCGGACGTGAGTATTGCGAAGATCTGGTTCATCAGTTGGTTACCGCCTACATGGCGAATGCGCGTGCCGCAAGCAGCAAGCAAAAAGGCCGCAGTGAAATTGCGCTAAGCACCCGCAAACCTTTTAAGCAGAAGGGAACTGGTCGCGCGCGTGCCGGTATGGCATCCAGCCCGTTGTGGCGCGGTGGCGGCAAGATATTTCCAAACACCGGGGAAGAGAATTACACGCAAAAAGTGAATCGCAAAATGTATCGCGCCGGTTTCGCCGCGATCCTTTCGAAACTGGTCAGCGAAAATCGCCTGGTAGTTGTCGATGATTTAACGGTGGATTCGCCAAAAACCAAGCAGTTGGCTGAGAAAATCAAGAGCCTTGGTGTTGATACCAACCATTTCCGTTTGCTCATCATTACCGATAGTATTGACGAAAATCTCTATCTGTCGTCAAGGAATCTGGCGAACGTATTGGTCTTGGAGGCTAATCAGGCGGATCCAATCAGTCTGGTGCGTTTCCCGAACGTAATGGTGACGCGTAACGCTGTCGCCAAAATTGAGGAGATGTACGCATGAGCGCGCAACAATTTAGCCAAGAGCGCTTGATGAAGGTGCTTATTGCCCCGCAAATCTCCGAAAAAGCGACACTGGTGGCAGATAAATTTGAACAGGTTGTTTTCCGGGTTGCTACCGACGCGACTAAGCCAGAAATTAAGGCTGCGGTTGAGATGATGTTCAAGGTGAGTGTGGGCAG
>JBARHR010000349.1:0-12278 GCA_049799335.1 Gallionella sp.
TGACTTGAGTGACATTGCACGCGCGCGCGGTGCAGACTGGATATATACTTATCTGAGAACTTTTTATCTTGATACCAACCGCCCGAGTGGTTGGAACAATACAACCTTCCCGAATGTAGGGATGCCATTTGTGCTGTCAGATCTGCAAGGCGAGCAAGTTCTGCAAGTTGAGAAGCATGAAGGCCACGAAATCAAGACATTGGTCATCAAGACACCGGGTTCAATGACTCCGGCTCAGTACGACAGCGCGGTGGTCGATCTGACCAACTACTTGGTGTACATGGGTGATCCCGGCGAGAAGAATCGACATCCCTACGGTTACATGGTGCTGAGTTTTCTGTTCATCCTGTTGTTACTGGTATATGCGCTGAAGAAGGAAATCTGGAAAGATATCCACTAGTTTACAACGTTAACGGCTGGGTCGAGGACAAGCAGTGTCAACAGCAAACGGCGCTGCTTCCCGGTGTGAATGCACGCACATGGACGCGACAGATTATTTGATCCAGTAATAGAAACAAACCGCGCCTGTTGCCGGACACGAAGTCCAGCTTTCTTGCTAGACACTTTCAGTGTCGACCATCCGCAACTGGCGTCGATTCTGAAGTTCTGCTTTGGCAACAGGCAAATTTATTGTTGCCGAAGCTCCGCAATTCGGCAACCAACTTACATAGCCGACCTCTCACTTCCGACACATACGGTCTGTGGCGACTGGCAGCTTATAAGTTGTGAAATTACTACAATGTTCTTTTGCATCGCGGACAAAACTCGACATATAAGAATATGTCAGTTGGACACTACATCCGTTAGTCTATAGTTGAATGAGCAACACTTTTAATATACGGCCAGCTTGTAACCCACACCGACTTCTGTCAGCAGAAAACGCGGGCGCGCCGGATCTTTCTCCAGCTTGTGGCGCAGGGTGCCCATATAGATGCGTAGATAATGGGCGCGTTCCACGTAGTTCGGCCCCCAGACTTCTTTAAGCAACAAACGATGCGTTAACACCTTGCCTGCGTGCTTTACCAACACGGTCAGCAACCGGTATTCAATCGGGGTTAGGTGAATTTCCACATCGCTGACAGTGACCTTGCGATGAATCATGTCCACTTTCAGCGTGTCCACCGTGAAAACGCCTTCTTCTCCTCCAGTAACTGCAAAAGACACGTGACGTAAAGCCACGCGTATCCGCGCCATTAACTCGCCTACACTGAAAGGTTTGGCCAAATAATCATCAGCACCCGCATCCAGAGCAGATATTTTATCCCTCTCCTGCGAGCGTGCAGATAAAATGATAATTGGAACGGAAGACCACAAGCGTACTCCTTTGACCACTTCTACCCCGTCCATATCGGGCAAGCCAAGATCAAGAATAATTAGGTCTGGCTTGCGCGTCGCGGTTTCGGCTAAACCCTGCTTGCCGTTTTCTGCTTCGATTACCTGATAGCCTTCCGAGGTCAGGGACGTTCGGAGAAAGCGGCGAATCTGCGCTTCGTCTTCGACGACAATGATAGTGGCGGAATTATTCATGATTCTACGATTTCTTCTTGCTCAATCATCGGGGGCGATTCGCTCAAAGGCAATGCGAAATGGAATGCAGCGCCACCAGAAGGCAAATTCTCCGCCCATATCCGTCCGCCGTGCGCCTCTATGATAGAGCGGCAGATCGTCAGGCCTAGCCCCGCCCCGCCCTGATTGCCCTCGCTGGCGATGCGGTGGAATTTTTCAAAGATGCGTTTTTCTTCACCAGCCGGGATTCCATGACCCCGATCGGAAACGGTCACCACCAATTCGTTCGATCTGCTTGCGGCAGAAATTTCGATTGGAGTTCCGTGCGGCGTGTACTTCACGGCATTTTCCAGCAGGTTGGCAAATACCCGCTCAATCAGCATGCTGTCTATCTCGACCAATGGCAAATCGTGCGGCAGCTTGACACTTACCGGATGATTAATCATGCGCGCGGTCAAGCCCGCCAATGCGCCGCCGACTACTTCTTCCAGCGGTTGCCATTGCCGGTTCAGCACGACAGCACCCGCCTCAAGCCGTGCCATATCCAGCAGGTTGTTGGCCAGTCCGGTCATGCGTATGGCTTCATCATAAATGGTTAGGCTGAGTTCATAACGTGCATGGTTGTCGAGTTTGTCGCCGTCACTTACCAGGCCGCTGGATGCGCCAACGATTGCCGCAAGAGGAGTACGCAAATCATGCGAGATAGCCGACAACAAAGTGTTGCGCAACTGCTCCGTTTCCATTTTCAGCTGGGTGTTATGCGCTTCCGCCGCCAGCTTGACCCGCTCCAGCGCCTGCGCAATCTGGCTGGTGAAAGTTTCCAGCAACCGCTGCTGTTCTGGCAGTGCTACCCGCGCCGGGTTAAGTGGCAACAAAGCCAGCACGCCTATTATTCCCGATGCGGCATTCAGCGGGATGTAAAGCATGTCGCCTCCCGGTAAAGTGTCCGTCCCTTGCCCGGCCATCTGCGCATGGTCGTACACCCATTGCGCAACATTCAGATCACTACCATGACAGGATTGGGTTACTCCCTTGCTCGCTGGATAAACGATACGCCTTGTTTCATTGGGCAATAAAATGACTGCCTGCGCCTCGAATACTTCCGCTACGTGCTTGACCGCGATGCGCAGAATATTTTCTTCGCCGCGCGTCGCGGCCAGTTCGCGGCTCATGGCGTACAGCGAGGCGATGCGCCGCTCGCGGTGACCAGCGATTTTGGCCTGGTGGTGGGTGCTGGCTGTCATGCGGCTAATCACCAGCGCGACCAACAACATAACGGCAAAAGTAACCAGATATTGGCTATCCGAAACGGCGAAGCTGAAGCGAGGCGGCACGAAGCAAAAATCGAACAGCACCACGCTCAGTAACGAGCTCAGCACCGAGGGGCCGCGCCCGTATCGCGCGGCAACCATCACGACTCCCAACAGGTAAACCATAATGAGGTTTGCCAGATCAAAGCCGCCTAGCATGAGCCAGGCGATGGCGGTGCAGATGGCCGTCGCGACCACCGCCCACAAATACCCTATGCGCCACTTGAACAGCGGGTGCTGCTCTTCGGACGCAAGTCCGAGATACAGCCGGCTGCGAGAGAAATAGAGATTCTGTTTGTTTTGTGAAAGGAAATCGGATTCCTTGCCAACCACGTGGATGTCGATGTCGTTGGCTTGGCGGACGATGGTGTCCACCAGCGATCCGAACAGCCAGCGTTTCCATCCGGAGAATGTCGGCTTGCCCAGCATGATGCGGCTAGCATTGCGGGTGTGCGCGTATGAGATCACCTCATCGGCCAGCTTGTGCCCGCCAAGTGTTACGGTCTCCGCGCCCAGTTCCTCAGCCAGTTTCAGTGTACCCAGTATCGCGTCGCGCTGTTCCTTTGAGAGACTCTGGAGTTTGGCCGTTTCGATATAAACCACGATCCATTCCGCCTTCAGCGACTGCGCGAGGCGGTACGCCGCACGTACCAAATTCTCCGCCGTGCCGCCCGGCCCGATGCAGACCAGCAAGCGCTCTTTCACCTGCCATACATTTTCTATAGCATGGTCATCGCGGTAATCACGCATTTGCGCATCGACACGGTCAGCGGTGCGGCGTAATGCCAGTTCGCGCAGCGCGATCAGGTTACCCTTGCGGAAAAAATTCTGTGCCGCGCGTTCCGCCTGCTGCGGCAGGTAGACCTTGCCTTCCTTCAGTCGCTGCAACAGCTCGTCCGGCGGCAGATCGATCAGTTCGATCTCATCGGCACTCTCCAGCACCGCGTCGGGCACGGTCTCCCATACCGGAATGCCGGTGATTTGCGAAATCACATCATTGAGGCTTTCGATGTGCTGGACATTGATTGCAGTGTAGACATCGATGCCCGCATCCAGCAATTCATCGACATCCTGCCAGCGCTTCGGATGGCGCGAACCCGGTGCGTTGGAATGCGCCAATTCGTCTACCAGAATCAGTGCCGGATGGCGTTTGAGCGCGGCATCCAGATCGAGCTCGCGCAATTGCGTATTCTGGTAGTCAACCATGCGCATCGGCAAAATTTCCAGCCCCTGCAATAATTGCTCAGTTTCGGCGCGCTTGTGTGTTTCCACATAGCCCGCTACCACGTCCAGACCCTCGGCACGTCGTTCGCGCGCCGCCAGCAACATGCCGAAGGTTTTGCCCACACCAGCGCAGGCTCCGAAGAAAATCTTCAATCGTCCACGCAGGCGCTTGGCTTCGGCAAGCTGAACTTTTTCCAACAGCGCATCGGGATCGGGGCGTTGCTCGTTCATGATTTTGGGTTGCGTTGCCACGCCTTGCTGACTGAGGCCAAGCGAGTACGCAGACTTTTTTGATCATCGGACAACACATCCATCACATCAGAGAGTTGCTTTGATTTGAGAATGGCTAGCAACATGAGCAGTGCCACCACTAGTACTGTGACAAAAAAATAGATCAGCCGTGTAGTAATGGGTGCCTCAGCCTCGGCAATAAGGTTCATACCCAGCAGGCCGGTAGCCACCGCTCCAACCATACTGAATGCAGTTACCACAGTGAGCCGGACGATCGTGGTGGATTGCTGGCGTTGCGCATTGCTGTCGAGATACTGGCTCATGTCCTGTAGCTCTACCTTAACTTCCTGGTACAGTCCATCGTTGCCCAGATGGTTGCTGCACATCCGGTAGAGCGCCTGCACATGCGCTCGCTCGGATAGCTCATGGAACCAGTAGCGATGGGTGAAGCGCAGGAATGCCTCAAAACCGGCGTAAACCCTGCGTCGGAAGCGGCTGATGGATTGTGCGACGTGTATGTCCAGGTCATGCACTGCATCCACCATGCGGTCGGAAAATACCAGCAGCGACGCGCGATGAAAATGCGCAATCAAAAACAACAAAACGTATTGGTGACGGAACTGTGCGAGGATACCGCGCGTATGGTCATGGAAATATTCGGCACGCGCATCTCCAATCACGATAAAGGCACGACCCGTGCAGAGAAATCGTGTGTTGGGTCCTGCCTCAGTGTCGGTCCAAAAACGGTCGTAACAGTAACGCGATTCGAATTCGACCACATCGGGATCATGTGTTGGTAACGCCTCATCGGGGTGCAGGGTGGCGATCAGACCGAGACGTAACCAGTTTTCCCAGCTGATGCTGCGCGGTTCATCGACGGCAAGAAAAGCCATCAGCGGCATACGATGATATTCAATCTGGCGGTAACGCAGAATGCCTTCCTCTTCGGACGGATCCAGCACCAGTGGTCGCAACAAAAAATCCCAATGCGCAGAGATCCCCGGCGAACGATGTTTGCGCGTATAGGTGAGAAATTTTTCCTGATTACTCGAATCCGATGTTGCCAGTACTACGCCCTCTGGAGACAACCACTCGGCTCGATGGGCATTGTGCTTACCGTGTCCGTCTTTGTCCCAACCTGTCGGGTACGCTCGTCCAAAGCGATATAACAAATCACATACCACGGCAAACGGCAGTTCGCTGGCTGACAATTCCACTTTGAGAAAAGCGACATTGATGTCATCGAAAAACCAGAGTTCAATATGTTCCACAGCCAGCGTGATGGGTGCTTCGCCTTCGCGCAACACCAACCGCAAAGCGGAAACACCAGATCGCCGGAATATCTTGATTGCTGACTTACCCAGCGGATCATCGGCATCATGGGAAATATGGCTGCTGCTCTCGCCATACAGGAAGCGTTGGACATAGGGCAGGAAGGTAACGAATTCCTTGTAGTGCCTTTCCTCGAAATCCAATTCCTCAGTCTTGAACCTGTCTTTCAGTCTGCGCCATGGATTGTCTTCGCTGTCCTGTGCCAGCAATTCCCAGTGGGATCGGCCATTTGCCAGCGACATCAGTTGCACCGGCCAGAAAAGCACCTCGCGGAAATGGCGGACGGTATGTTCCGGGATGGTCATGTTCATCGTGGATTCCCTAGTAGGGCGGGCACGATTTTTGTGCCCACGCGGTCAACTTAATCATATTCCAGCACGGCATCTTCGTGGGCACAAAAACATGCACACCGAAATCAAAGCACCGCATCCAACGCCCGATTCAGTTCCAGCACATTGACGCGGGGCTCGCCCAAAATTCCGTACTGGCGTCCCTCGGTATGTTCCGCCACCAGCTTGCGTAAGTTATCCGGGTTGAGGTTGCGCAACCGCGCCACGCGGGCAAGCTGGTATTCCGCTGCTGCAGGGCTGATGTGCGGATCAAGCCCGCTACCGGATGCGGTCGCCAGATCGACTGGTACCGGTTGCATATTTCCCGGGTCGGCATCGCGCAGGGCTTGCACTCTGGCTTTTACTGCATCCATCAACGCCGGGTTGGTCGGTCCCAAATTCGAACCGCCGGAAGCCGATGCGTTGTAGGGCATCGGGCCCGTTGCTGAGAGACGTCCCCAAAAATATTTGGGATCGGAGAAAGTCTGTCCGATCAAATTGGAACCGATCGGCTTGCCTTCCTTGATGATCAGGCTGCCATTGGCTTTGCCGGACATGGTCAACTGGGAAATTCCTGTTACCAGCAACGGGTAAGCAATCCCGGTCAGCAGGGTGAGTAACAGGAAACTGATGACAGCGGGACGTAGTTCTTTAAACATGATCATTCCTTTCTCAAACTAAATGCAGCACTACAAGAAACAGGTCAATCAACTTGATGCCGATGAAGGGGACGATGATGCCGCCCAACCCGTAGATCAGCAGATTGTTGCGCAGCAGCACGTTCGCTCCGATGGCGCGATATTTCACACCTTTCAACGCCAGCGGAACCAGTGCAATGATGACCAGCGCGTTGAAGATCACGGCGGACAAGATGGCGCTGGACGGTGTCGCCAGACCCATGATGTTGAGTCCGCCCAGCGCCGGATAGGTGGTGGCAAAAGCCGCCGGAATGATGGCGAAATATTTGGCCACATCGTTGGCGATGCTGAAGGTGGTCAGCGCGCCGCGCGTCATCAGCATCTGCTTGCCCGTCTCCACGATCTCGATCAACTTGGTCGGGTTGGAGTCCAGATCCACCATGTTGCCCGCTTCCTTGGCGGCCTGTGTGCCGGTGTTCATCGCCACCGCCACATCGGCCTGTGCCAGTGCCGGTGCATCGTTGGTGCCGTCACCGGTCATCGCAACCAGTCGGCCTTGCGCCTGATGTTCGCGGATCAATTTCAGCTTGTCTTCCGGTGTGGCTTCGGCGAGGAAATCGTCCACACCCGCTTCGGCGGCGATGGCGGCGGCGGTAAGGCGGTTGTCGCCGGTGATCATGATGGTCTTGATGCCCATGCGGCGCAGTTCGGCGAAGCGTTCCTTGATGCCGCCCTTGACCACGTCCTTGAGTTCGATCACGCCCAATACTTTTGTTCCATCCGCCACCACCAGTGGCGTGCTGCCCCGTCGTGCGACGCTGTCCACGATGGTGTTCACTTCAACCGGGAAGATACCCCCCAGACTGATCACATGATTACGGATGGAATCAGTCGCACCTTTGCGTATCTGGCGACTTTCCATATTCACCCCACTCATGCGCGTCTGCGCACTGAAGGGCACAAAGGTCGCGCCCATCTCGTGAATGTTGCGTTCGCGCAGTCCGAATTTTTCTTTGGCCAGAACGACGATGCTGCGGCCTTCCGGCGTTTCGTCGGCGAGTGAAGCGAGCTGTGCCGCGTCGGCCAGTTCAGCTTCGGTCACACCGGCTGAATGCAGGAAGTTGCTGGCCTGGCGGTTGCCTAACGTAATCGTGCCGGTCTTGTCCAGCAGCAGCACATCCACGTCGCCAGCCGCTTCCACCGCGCGGCCGGAGGTGGCGATCACATTCTTCTGCAACATGCGCCCCATGCCGGCCACACCGATAGCCGACAACAAGCCGCCGATGGTGGTGGGTATCAGGCACACCAGCAGCGCCACCAGTACGGTGATGCTGACCGGTTGTCCCGCGCCGGAAGTCTCGACGCTGTAGATGGAGAACGGCAACAAGGTGACGGTGGCCAACAAAAAGATCAGCGTCATTGCCACCAGCAATATGGTGAGTGCAATCTCGTTTGGCGTCTTCTGGCGTTTTGCGCCTTCCACCATCGCAATCATGCGGTCCAGGAAAGTCTCCCCCGGATTGGTGGTGATGCGCACCACCAGCCAGTCGGACAGCACGCGCGTGCCGCCGGTCACCGAGCTGAAGTCGCCGCCGGATGCACGTATCACCGGTGCACTTTCACCGGTGATGGCGCTTTCATCCACCGAGGCCACACCTTCGATTACTTCACCGTCGCCGGGAATGAAGTCGCCCATTTCAACCAGTACCACATCGTCCTTGCGCAACCCGGAGCCGGGCGCCAGCACGTACTTCTCACCATAGGCCGGGCGGGTCAGTTTCTTGGCCTGAATGTCGCGCTTGGCACTGCGCATGGCGGCGGCCTGAGCGCGGCTGCGGCCTTCCGCCAAGGCTTCAGCGAAGTTGGCGAACAGCACGGTAAACCACAGCCACAACGTCACTGCCAGAATGAAGCCTGACGACGCTTCGCCGTGTCCACCCAAGGCCTGGAAGAACAGCGCCGTGGTCAGCACACTGCCCACCCACACCACGAACATCACCGGGTTCTTCATTTGCTGGCGCGGACTCAATTTCTTGAATGAGTCCACTACGGCCTGTTTGACGATGTCGCGTTGAAACAAGGAAAACGGAATTGTTTTGGTTGTCATGCAAATCTCCTTAATGAACGCTGATCATGTTCAGGTGTTCGATCACCGGGCCGAGTGCCAGTGCTGGTACAAAGGTCAGCGCACCCACCAGCAGTACAGTGCCGATCAGCAGCCACACAAACATCGGGGTATGCGTCGCCATGCTGCCCACGCTGACAGGCAGGCGTTTCTTGGCAGCCAGCGAACCGGCCAGTGCCAGCACCGGAATCATCAGCCAGAAGCGGCCTGCCCACACGGCAAAGCCCAGCGCGGTGTTATAGAACGGCGTGTTGGCGGAGATGCCGGCGAAGGCGCTGCCGTTGTTGCCGACCACCGACGAGAAGGCATACAGCACTTCGCTGAAGCCATGCGCACCAGGGTTGAAGATGCTACTTTTGCCGGCGGTTAACATGACGGCCAGTGCCGTTCCTCCGAGGATGATGAACGGCGGAATCAGGATCACCAGCGAAGCCATCTTGATGTCGAACGCCTCGATCTTCTTGCCCAGATAATCCGGGGTGCGGCCGATCATCAGCCCGGCGAGGAATACCGCGATCACGGCATACACCAGCATGACGTACAAGCCGGAACCAACTCCACCGAAGATCACTTCGCCCAGTTGGATCTGTGCCAGTGGCACCAACCCACCCAGCGGCGTGAATGAATCGTGCATGCTGTTCACCGCGCCGCAGGAAGCCCCCGTGGTGATGGTGGCGAACAGTGCGGAATTGACGATGCCGAAGCGCGTCTCTTTGCCTTCCATGTTTCCACCGGATTGGGTGGCTCCAACGTTCTGATCCACACCCAGTGCGCTGAATGCGGGATTGCCTTGTTGTTCGGCGTATTCAGCCACGGCCAGGAAACCGACAAACATGACCGTCATGGCGGCGAGGATCGCCCAGCCCTGACGCGTGTCGCCCACCATGCTGCCGAAGGTGTAGCACAGACCGGCGGGGATCAGGAACATCGCCAGCATCGCCAGAAAATTGGAGAAGGGCGTGGGGTTCTCGAACGGGTGTGCCGAGTTGGCATTGAAAAAGCCGCCACCGTTGGTACCCAGTTGCTTGATCGCTTCTTGTGTAGCGACCGGCCCCATGGCAATGGACTGTTCTTTCACGGTGATCTTTTCAGTTACAGCATTGCCCGCCGCGTCCTTCAGCGGATTGCTGGAAGCGTCCAGTTTCGGCTGGTCGTAGCTCACGCTTTCCAACAACGGCACTTTTTTGTATTCCGAAAAGTTTTGCACCACACCCTGGCTGACCAGCACCAAGGCCAACACAGTGGATATGGGCAGCAGGATGTACAGCGTGCTGCGCGTCATATCCACCCAGAAGTTGCCGATAGTTTCTGTCGTGTGATGCGCAAAGCCGCGAGTCAGCGCGATGACGACGGCCATGCCGGTGGCGGCGGAGAAAAAGTTCTGCACCGATAGCCCAAGCATCTGCGTCAGATAACTCATGGTGGTTTCGCCGACATAGCCCTGCCAGTTGGTGTTGGTGACAAAACTCAATGCCGTGTTGAACGACGAGTCAGGCGTGACCGAACCTAAACCTTGCGGGTTCAGCGGCAGCAAGTCTTGCAAACGTTGCAGGGCATACACTGCCAACACACCCAGCAGGCTGAACCACAACACGCCCATCGCATATTGCGTCCAGCGCATTTCCTGTTTGCTGTTCACTCCGCACAGGCGATAGAAAAAATTCTCGGCGGGTTGCATCCAGCGCACAAACGAGGGCAACTTGCCTTCGTAAACGCGCACCATGTAATAGCCCATGGGCTTGGCCAAAGCCAGCAATACGCCGAAGTACAGGGAGATTTGAAAGAGTCCGTTAATCATGAGAATAACTCCGGTTTAAGTAAGGCAACGACGAGATAAACCATCAGAAATATTGCCGCGATGGTGCCGACGATATAGAAGGTCATGATCCGCCTCCCAGCTTTTCGATGCCGCGAATCAGCAGCACGCTCAAGCCAAAGAAGGCCGCTATCAACAATAAATATAACCAGTCCATTTCCAACTCCTAAGTGTAAAACTACGGGAGGCATGGTAGGAAATGGCGAATCAAAACGGTGTAAAGAAGGGGGGCGTGCGTATATAAATGTTGTAAAGATTTGCCTGAATAGCTTTGATGCTAGGTCGGATTTACATATCTTGAGAGGCTGCCTTGGGGAAAAGCGACAGGCAAGTTAGTGTCATCTGTTGATTGACGTGGCGGCAGGATTTTATCCTGCAATACTATTTGTCTACCATCCCTGTTCATGGCGAAGGTCAGCTTTCTGGCATCGAGTTTGCGACCCTGACTGACTCAAATTGGCACGATTTGATACTTCATGTTGCCATATTTGTAGCAAGAAAACAGTTATTCAACCCAGCATTTGTTCGTAGACATTAATTGCCTATATGAATTTCGAAATTCAAGCGTAGTATATTCCCTTGTCACATTAGCCTATCAGGTGACAAGACTGGGACAACGAAATTCATTGTCGGCTCCGAAATTAAAATGAGGGGAAAATCATGGCAAACAAGAATACCAACCAGTATCTGGAGAATAACAAATCGTATGCAAGTGGGCAGCCGGTACACAAACCCGGTTATCCAGGAAAGCAGCCAATTAATCCGGCCAAGCACGTGGCGGTTGTGGCCTGCATGGACGCGCGGCTCGATGTAGAGGATTTGCTGGGCCTGCAGACCGGGGATGCACACATCATTCGCAACGCCGGGGGGGTGGTGACTGACGATACCATTCGCTGTCTGATCATTTCGCATCATCTGCTGAATACCAATGAGATCATCCTTATTCACCATACGCGCTGCGGCATGCTCGCATTCACGGATGACTTACTGAAGGCCGGTCTGGAAGGTGATCCGGCTGCTGAGAACCTGCTCGGACAAGCAACGGGGCGTGCTTTTACGAGCTGCAACAATTCCGCGTCGATGCCGTCAGCGTTTCATGCGTTCCGCGGGAAACTCGAACCGCTAGATGGTCCGCCCAATGCACAGCAAACAGAGCGCCTCGAGTGGGATGTGCGGCGAGGAATGTCGTCCATCCTGAATCACCCATGGATTCCAACGAGCGGGCCAGATGCGGTAACGGTGCGCGGATTTATCTATGATGTGGACACTGGAAAACTTGAGGAAGTGAGTTATCCAGGGCCCATGGGAACGTTCGGTTGATGAGCTAACCCCGACATCAATACCGAGCGCCCGTCTTTCGCTGCGGGCGCTCGATTTCAAAATTCAGCAACCGCTTTTCCTAGACGCTGGCCGAGTAATCGAGTGGTTTGTCGCGATTGGGGGTGGATTTTGAAAACATTTTTGACATGCCGCTATAAATGGCACAGAGTGTGCATTCATGTTGCCATTATTGCTTCCTGCAAGCGGATATTCCTATCGCATAATCCGCAACAGAACAAAAATTTACGTGTACTTTAGGCCAAAGCCGACAATGCCGCCTCAGGTGCTTTGTCGAGTACTTTCAATAGTGCCTTAGCGGCCCCCGTCGGGCGACGTTTGCCTTGTTCCCAGTTGCGTATCGTTTCGAGTGAAACATCAATGCGATGTGAAAATTCAAGTTGACTCAGTCCTAAGCGACGGCGAACCCGGCGTGCAAATTTCGCAGCG
>JBARHR010000350.1:0-1756 GCA_049799335.1 Gallionella sp.
AAGTAGCGCGCATGAAAATACTTTTCGTCCACCAAAATTGCCCCGCGCAATACGTACACCTTGCCAGACATCTCGCCGCCATTTCCGGCAATCAAGTGGTATTCATCACACAACGACAAGATGCATCGCTGCCCAATGTACGCAAGATCGTCTACAAACCAAACCGCGTTCCGGGCAAAGAAACCCACCGCTATCTCGGATCCGTCGAGGCGGGGGTCTTGAACGCGCAGGAGGTGGCACGGGTGGCACTGCAGTTGAAGCAATCGGGTTTTGTTCCTGACGTCATGCTGGGACATAACGGCTGGGGAGAAATCTGGTATCTGAAGGATGTGTTCCCGCGGGTGCCGTTGATCGGCTATTTCGAATTTTTCTATAGATTCCGCGGAGCCGACGTGGGGTTTGATCCCGAGTTCCAGGCCTCTTTCGACGACGCACCGCGACTGCGCACCAGGAATATGGCCAATCTGATCGGACTGGATGCGGCGGACCTTGGACAGACGGCGAGTCTATGGCAAAAATCAGTTCATCCGGTAGCCTACCAATCACGGCTGCAGGTAATACACGAAGGTATCGATACCGAGATCGTGACCCCGAATGCAAACGCACGTTTGCGTCTGACAGATATCGGCATCGAACTCACACGCGCCGACGAGGTAATCACCTACGTGGCAAGAAATCTGGAACCCTACCGTGGTTTTCACAGCTTCATACGCAGCCTGCCCGCCATCCTTGACCAGCGGTCCAATGCACGGGTAGTGATCATCGGTGGTGACGAAATCAGCTACGGTGCAAAGCTAAAGGATGGTGCGACTTACAAGCAACACTTGTTGGCGGAGCTTGGTTCAACGCTGGATCTCACCCGCGTGCACTTTCTGGGGAAGGTTCCCTATCCGGTTTATCTTTCAGTGCTGCAGATTTCCAGCGTGCATGTTTACCTGACCTACCCATTCGTGCTGTCCTGGTCGATGCTGGAGGCGATGTCCGCCGGTTGCCTGTTGGTTGCGTCGAAAACGGCGCCCGTGGAAGAAGTGATCCGCGATGGAGAAAACGGACTGCTGGTGGACTTTTTCTCCGCCGAGGAAATTTCCGGACGGGTTGTCGATGCGTTGAACGCCGGCCAGGATGGCTACACCGATATCCGGAAAAACGCGCGCAACACCATCCTCGAACAATATGATCTAAAGACGATCTGCCTGCCTGCTCAACTGAGATTGCTTGAGTCGGCATTGCACGAAATTTGATTCACTGCAGATATTTATCGATTGCACGAATCGAAGGTGTGGCGGTCAGAACGGGCGTACTATATTGTCTGCTGCCGCATATCGACTAGCTCAAAGCGCGGTAGATGCGTCGCAGTTAGAAAGCGACGCCCGGCAGCCCCCTTTGTTTTAGTCAAAATTCGGTTTCCGGATAAATGCCGATAGTTACAACTTTGGCGGGAGGTTGTCTGGTTAATCGGAGTCGATTCACTTCACTCGTGCCCAAAATCAATAATCTCTCCAAACTTGAACCAGCACAGTCGGTTAGCGATTGATCCTGTTCCGCGCGACGTGCCGCGGGACACTGGCCAAGGTCGTGCGTGTACGGCGCGGCATGGTGGCTCCAAACAAAATGTAATGCCGCACCTGTGAATTCCCTTAATTCGCCCTAATTCTGCGTAATTGGTGAACCGATTTCAGCATCTTGCTTCTCTACAGACGTGGCCTTTTTTTGTTGTAATTCCAGGCTTCTGAATGTATATGCCCACAGCATACAT
>JBARHR010000351.1:0-10330 GCA_049799335.1 Gallionella sp.
GAGCAGCATGACGCGTTTCGTGAGGCATCCAATCGGGCGAAAATATTGCGGGGCACGCGGGCAGATGATGCGACCTACAAGATCAAAGTCATCTTTGGCGATTCCGAATTGCACGCCGAGGATTTGCTGAACCAAGTACGAGAAGCGATTCCCAACCCTCAGGACGATTGATCAAGCGATGGTGGACGAAGCCGAGTTTCGGCAGACAATAAATTCTTCAATACCCCGACACTGCCCTTTTGAAAAATCAGTCGTGACCCATTGCGTCGAATGCGCACTTGCCAATAAACACAATCTTGCCGAACGAGAAGTTGTGTCCTGCATGAGTAATCCTGCATACACGCAATGTATTCGCTTGCTCACGCTGCTGCGTGAAAATTTCACCTTTGCTGTCGGAAAAACACAAATTGATGGGCCGTTACCGCATGCACGGGAAATGCGCATGCAATGCGGCGGTCTCAAGGGAATTCAGTATGCACTTGACGGTAGCAGTGAAGTTTATAACGTGGCAGGACTTCTTGAGGTAGCCGCGCAAAGATTTGGCGATATCGCGGAGTTGCCATTCGCGGTGCTGGTAAAGTACGCGATGAGTGACTATAAGGCGCGATAGGCCGCGCATATGACCACATGGTATATCCAGATCTGCCATTTTTGGAAGTGACGATTGACCGGCAAAGGCCATCGTTGAAAAATACCCGACAAAGTTAGTCGGCATCGTTTAGAATTTCCCCTTAACAGTTTTTCTGATTCAGGAGCAAGTAATGAGTTTTAGTGAAGCAGACGTGCAAAATGCATTAAAGAATTTGATTGACCCAAATACCAGGAAAGACTTTGTGAGTGGCAAGTCGGTAAAAAATATCAAAGTAACCGGTGCGGATGTTACTCTGGATATCTTGCTTGGCTATCCAGCAATGAGCGTGTGGGATGAAATTCGGTCAATGGCAGAAAGTCACCTGAAGTCTGCATTACCCGGTGTGGAGAAAATTACAATCAGCGTTGCGAGCAAGGTGGTGCCGCATGCCGTGCAGCGCGGCGTGAAACTTGTTGACGGTGTCAAGAACATAATCGCGATCGCGAGTGGCAAGGGTGGTGTAGGGAAATCAACAACGGCTGTGAATCTCGCTCTGGGTTTGGCTGCAGAAGGTGCGCGCGTCGGTATATTGGACGCGGATATTTACGGGCCGTCGCAGCCCACGATGCTGGGCATTTCAGGTCAACCGAAATCGCTAGACGGAAAATCACTCGAACCTTTGGTCAATCATGGCCTGCAAGCAATGTCGATCGGCTTCATGATCGATGGCGAAGACACGCCGATGGTGTGGCGGGGCCCGATGGTTACCCAGGCACTGGACCAACTGCTGCACCAGACGCACTGGGATAATCTGGATTATCTGGTGGTGGACCTTCCGCCGGGCACCGGAGATATCCAACTTACACTTGCGCAAAAGGTCCCAGTGACCGGTGCTGTTATCGTGACCACGCCGCAGGATATTGCGCTGATGGATGCCCGCAAAGGACTCAAGATGTTCGAAAAGGTGGGTATCAAGATAGTAGGGATAGTGGAAAACATGAGTACGCATGTATGCAGCAATTGCGGACACGAGGAACATATTTTTGGGGCAGGTGGCGGCGAAAAGATGTGTGCCGATTACGATGTTGAGTTTCTCGGCGGCCTACCACTTGATATTTCTATCCGCGAACAGGCTGATTCAGGCAATCCCACGGTGGTTGCCGATCCGGATGGAAAAATCGCGAAAGTCTATCGCCAAATTGCGCGCAGAGTTGCTGTCAAAGTGGCGGATATGGCTCAGGACCATTCGGCTGTATTTCCGAAGATTGTGGTGCAAAATACCTGAGATTAACAATTTCAAATTGCGGTTGGTCGGGTTGGGAATTGCCTGCCCAACCAATACGTTGCGCCTCGTTCTATTTTTTTACGCCGCCGCCGGCGCGTCAGTCACAAGGCGTATAAATCCCTGAAAAACTCACCATAAATTTGCCTAAAGAACTATCTTGGACTAAAATAGTCCTAGTTATTGAGGTGAACATGTTACGTCTTAGCAAATTAGCAGATTACGGTACCCAGGTAATGACCTATATGGCCAGAGATCAGGCTGTCCATAGCGCAACTGAAGTGGCTGCCAGTCTGGGCATAGCGGCACCGACTGTCAGCAAAATTCTGAAGATGCTGGTCCGCAAGAGCCTGGTCGCTTCCGTTCTCGGTGCAAAAGGCGGATATATGCTTGCTCGTGATCCGGTAGCAATTACGATTGCCGAGATTGTCAATGCGATGGACGGCCCGATCGCCATCACCGAATGTAGCGGCACCACCACCGCCACCTGCGACCGTGAGTCAACATGTTCTACGCGGAGCAACTGGCAGGGAATCAATCACATTATTCAGGATGCGCTGGAACAGGTAAATCTTGCGCAGATGATCGCACCCAAGCAACAAGTTGTTGATATGAGTGCGCTTCGGACGCGTGATGCATACGTTTGAGTATATTTGGAGAGCAACATGGGCATAACAGTGACGGAATCTGCCGCTCGGCATATCCGCAATCAAATCGAAAAAAGCGGCGCTGGCGTTGGTCTGCGAGTTGGCGTCAAGAAATCCGGGTGCAGCGGTTTCGCCTACACCATGGAGATTGCCAATGAGATCCTGCCGGAGGACAGTGTGTTTGAGAGCTTTGGCGCAAAGGTACTGGTCAATAGGGAACACATATCCTTCCTTGACGGGACTGAACTTGAATACGCCAAGCAGGGCCTGGGTCATGTATTCAAGTTCAATAACCCCAATGTCAAAGATCAATGCGGGTGTGGTGAAAGTTTCGCGGTCTGACGTTGAAATTGGAGCGAATTAATTAATGAGCACAGCACTGCACAATCTGGTCAACCAACCGTACAAGCACGGATTCGTAACGGATATTGAAACTGAGGCGGTCCCGAAGGGACTGAGCGAATCCGTGATACGACTGATCTCCAAAAAGAAAGAGGAGCCCGAATGGATGCTTCAATTTCGCCTTGATGCCTATCGACATTGGTTGACGATGGAGGCGCCGGGGTGGGCAAATGTGACGCATGCCAAGATAGATTTCCAGGACATCATCTACTTTGCTCAACCCAAACCCAAGAAGCAGTTGGCGAGCATGGATGAGGTGGATCCGGAATTGCGAAGGACCTTCGAAAAGCTGGGTGTGCCTCTGCATGAGCAAAAAATGATGGCCGGCGTGGCAGTCGACGTGATCTTCGATAGCGTCTCGGTAACCACGACTTACAAGGCCAAGCTTGCAGAGATCGGGATAGTCTTTTGTTCGTTTTCTGAAGCAGTGCGAGAGCACCCGGAATTGGTTAAACAGTACCTGGGAAGTGTAGTTCCTACCGGCGATAATTTCTATGCCGCGCTGAACTCTGCCGTGTTCACCGATGGATCATTCTGTTTCATCCCCAAGGGCGTGAAGTGTCCTATGGACTTGTCCACGTATTTCCGGATCAATACCGAGGGGTCAGGGCAATTCGAAAGAACCCTGATCATCGCGGAAGCGGGTAGTTCGGTCTCTTACCTTGAGGGGTGTACGGCGCCTCAGTTTGATACCAATCAATTGCATGCTGCCGTTGTTGAACTTGTCGCGCTGGACAATGCGGACATCAAGTACTCGACGGTGCAGAACTGGTACGCCGGTGACGAAAACGGCAAGGGCGGGATTTACAATTTCGTTACCAAGCGTGGTTTATGCAAAGGGATCAATTCCAAGATTTCCTGGACACAGGTTGAAACCGGTTCTGCGATTACCTGGAAATATCCAAGTTGCGTGCTGTTGGGGGACAACTCCTCCGGTGAATTCTATTCGGTTGCATTAACCAATCATCTGCAGCAGGCAGATACCGGAACCAAGATGATTCATGTCGGAAAAAACACGCGCAGCAAGATTATCGCCAAAGGAATTTCTGCCGGACGCTCGAACAATAGCTATCGTGGCTTGGTCAAGGTGGGCAATCGCGCGACCGGCGCCAGGAACTATTCGCAGTGTGACTCGATGCTGATTGGTGATCGATGCATTGCCAATACGTTTCCAACAATCGATGTGCAAAATACCTCGGCAACGATCGAACATGAGGCGTCCACATCGAAGATCGGCGAGGATCAGATGTTCTTCTTTTCCCAGCGCGGGATTGATTCTGAGGAAGCCATATCGATGATCATCAATGGCTTTTGCAAGGACGTATTTGTGCATTTGCCGATGGAATTTGCGGTCGAGGCTACCAAATTGCTCGGCCTGAAACTGGAAGGGAGTGTAGGGTGATCAAAGAGGGAAGTAAGGTATTGCTTGAAGTCAGCAATTTGAAGGCTGATGTCGCGGGCGTTGAAATATTGAAGGGCGTCGATCTGACCGTCAGGGCTGGAGAGGTGCATGCGATCATGGGAATCAATGGCTCGGGAAAGAGCACGTTTTCCAAGGTGTTGGCAGGGCATCCGGCCTATAGCGTTACCGATGGCAAAGTTACATTTGACAATGCGGATTTGCTTGTTCTGGCGCCCGAAGAGCGTGCGAGAGCGGGTTTGTTTCTGGCGTTCCAGTATCCAGTCGAGATACCTGGAGTGTCCAATAGTGCATTGCTGAGACTCGCGTATAACACTTTGCAAGTCGAACGCGGTCTGGAGGAACTTGACCCACTCGAGTTTGAAGACCTGATTCAGGAAAAAATTAAAGTAGTGGAAATGGATGCCAGCTTTCTGAGCCGCAGCGTCAATGAAGGTTTTTCCGGCGGGGAGAAGAAGCGCAACGAAATTCTGCAAATGGCGGTACTCGAACCCAAGTTGGCGATCCTCGACGAGACAGACTCCGGTCTGGATATTGACGCCCTTAGAATTGTTGCCAACGGCGTGAACAGCCTGCTCAGCTCCAATAATGCGGTGGTGATGGTCACGCACTACCAACGCTTGCTGAATTACATAGTGCCTGACTATGTTCACGTGATGGATGGTGGTCGCATCGTCAGAACCGGCGGAAAGGAACTTGCGCTGGAACTGGAAGCGCGTGGTTACGACTGGCTCAGGGTGCCCGCGTGAAAGCAGCCAAAGAACAATGTTTCGACCAATTGTTACTTGGCAAGACAGCCAAGTCGAGCGATTGGTTGGATGGTATCCGCTTTGATGCACTGGAACGCGCCAGAGCCCTCAACTTTCCATCGGATCGTGACGACAACTGGCGCTTTACCGATTTGTCTGCACTCTATGCGCATGCATTTCGCGCCGTAGAAACTTTTGCGCGTTTGTCGCTATCCGACATTGACGAGTTTCTAATTCCAGGATCAATCAGGCTGGTCTTTGTCGACGGAAGTTTTGCGGCTGATCTTTCGGATTTGAGCAATGCAGGTGCGGGCCTCACAGCAGCTTCGATTTCAGAATGCTTAGGCGACCGGGTTGTTGAAGCAAATTTCGGGCGCTATGCCCCGTACAAGAATGATGCATTCGTCGCCCTGAATACAAATTTTTTCGAAGACGGCGCTTGGGTACACGTGAAATCCGATGTGGTCGCACCGATTCATGTTCTGCATGTTGCAACCAGTCGCGAGACGCCGTCAGCGATTTATCCGCGTAGCATGCTGGTACTGGAATCACATAGCCGTGCGACGGTCGTAGAAGAGTATGTCGGATTGGGCGCAGGACTATATTTGTCAGACGCGGTGACCGAAGTCGTCCTCAAGGACGGTGCAAGGTTGCGTCACGCCCGCATACAACGCGAAAACAAGAGTGCATTTCACATAGGCCATTGTTCAGTTGCATGCGGCAAGGACAGCATCTATGAAGCCACGTCGCTGGCGTTTGGGGCGCGCGTGTCTCGCCATGGCTTACAGGTTGCGCAACAATATGAAGCGGCGGAGATCCATCTGAACGGCTTGGCACTGATTTCGGGACGCCAAATCGCGGATACGCATACCCGGATTGATCATGCTGCTCCGCACGGCAAAAGCGTACAACTGCACAAATGCATTGCCGATGATTCTGCTCATGCGGTGTTTTGCGGCAAGATCATAGTTCATCCCGGGTCCTCGGGAACAGACTCTGAGCAGAGTAGTCGCAACTTGCTGTTATCTGACAAGGCGCACATCGATACTCAACCCCAACTGGAAATATTCAACGATGACGTGAGCTGCAAACACGGCGCCACCATCGGGCAGATTGATGCGGACGCACTGTTTTTTCTAAAGAGCCGTGGACTGAACGAAGAGCGGGCGCGCAGTCTGCTTACCCATGCTTTTGCGGCAGAAGTCATAGACAAAATTCCCGTTCCGTTCCTGGTCGATTCCATATGCAACACGATATTGGAAAACATGGGTGGTACTCGCTGATGAAGAATGAACGTATGCCTGATGAGCGGCTGAATAACATACCTGTCGGCGCGAAGCCGTATGACATCCATGGAATCAGAGCCGACTTCCCGATACTGAGCCTGCGGGTCTACGACAAACCCCTGGTTTACCTCGACAATGCTGCCAGCAGTCAAACGCCTCGAGCTGTGATTGATCGCATGACGGCTTATCAGACTCAGGAACATTCAAACATACACCGTGCTGTACATTACCTGAGCGAATTGGCGACCAAGGAATACGAGCTGGCGCGAGCAAAGGTACAGCATTTCATCAATGCCAAGGAGTCGCGGGAGATAATCTTTACCCGCGGGACGACGGATTCCATCAATCTGGTGATGCACGGTTATGGTCGCTCTTTCATTGGCAAAGGCGACGAAATTATCCTGTCCGCGCTGGAACATCATGCCAACATCGTTCCCTGGCAAATGCTGGCGAATGAAAAGGGTGCAACGCTTAGAGTCATACCAATAAGCGACGCCGGCGAGCTGCTCATCGACAAGTTTGAAGCGCTGTTCAACGAAAAGACAAAATTTCTTGCGCTGTCACATGTATCGAATGCGCTGGGCACGATCAATCCGGTAAAGGAAATGGTTGCCTTTGCGCACAGCAGGGGCGTACCGGTGTTGCTTGACGGCGCTCAGGCCGCACCGCATCAGGCGATAGACGTGCAGGATCTCGATTGTGATTTCTACGCGTTTTCGGGACACAAGATGTGCGGACCGACTGGTATCGGCGTACTGTTTGGCAAAGCGCATTTATTGGAGCAGATGCAGCCCTATCAGGGCGGCGGGGACATGATACTTTCGGTGACCTTTGAAAAGACCGTGTACAACGTCATTCCCGCAAAGTTTGAGGCGGGTACGCCGCCGATCATGGCGGCGATTGGTTTGGGTGCGGCAATTGACTACCTGACGACGATCGGTTTGTCGAACATCGAAGCGTACGAGAAATTCCTGCTGGATTACGCTACCGAACGTATTTCAGCGATGAAGAATGTCAGAATTATCGGCACCGCCGCCGCCAAGGCTGCGGTCATTTCATTCGAAATAAAAGGTGTACACCCGCACGATGTGGGCACGATCCTGAACGCTGATGGCGTGGCAATTCGTACCGGGCATCACTGCGCACAACCGGTTATGCAACGCTTTTGCGTACCCGCAACCGCGCGAGCCTCGTTTGCTTTCTATAACACCAGGCAGGAAATCGATAAATTGGTTGACGGGATACAGAGAGTTCAGGAGATGTTTTCATGACCGACATGCGCCAACTCTATCAGGAAGTGATATTGGACCACAATCGGAAACCGAGGAACTATGGTGCGATTCCAGATGCCAATTGCAGCGCTGAGGGACACAACCCGCTTTGCGGAGATCACATCAAGCTTTCAGTAAATGTAAAAGAAGACACAATCGAGAGTATCGCTTTTGAAGGAGAAGGTTGCGCGATCTGCAAAGCATCCGCGTCGATGATGACAGGTGCGGTCAAAGGAAAATCTGTTTCGGACGCAGAAATATTGGTTGAAGAATTCCGCGGGTTGGCCACCGGCACGCTTGATGTGGAAAACGATATTCATCACCTCGGGAAACTGAAAATATTTTCCGGTGTCAAGGATCTGCCGTCGCGGGTGAAATGCGCGATTTTGCCGTGGCATACCCTGCATGCTGCTTTGCATTCCGATGTTTCTGTCTCTACCGAAGGTGCCGCCGATCCGGTTTCCAATACGACCATAGGTCAGGAATAATCATGCCAAGAATTGCTGACATTGAAGATACCCCGAACCCGAACGCGGTGAAATTTGTACTCAAGGACAGGCTGACGTGGGGAACTGCATGCTCATTTGACAGCGCGGATTCCGCTTCGAACGACGAATTGGCTTCAAAACTATTCGCCATCCCGCATGTCACCAACGTCTATTATATGGACAAATGGATCACTGTTACGCAGGATGGCGAAGCCGACTGGCCAAAACTGGTGCGCGAAATTGCCATGCCGATACGGGAAGCAGAAGCGGTGCAAAGGCCTGATGCGGAAATTGTCAGTGATTTCTCTGACGATCACCCGCGGCTTGCGGCAATCAGGAAGCTGCTTGATGATCAGGTTCGACCGGCACTGGTATCGGACGGCGGCGATTTGCAAATTGTCGGTCTGGAGGACAATATTCTGGCGATCAGGTATTTCGGTGCGTGTGGAACCTGCCCCAGTTCGCTTGCCGGGACACTCGCGGCGATCACCAATCTGGCCCGGACCATAGAGCCGGATATCGAGGTGGTCGCGGTATGAGTGGCTGGGTTGATGTTGCGAAAGCCGATGAAATATCAACCGGAGTGCCTGTAGAAATCAATATTGACGGAACCTCCATTGCCGTTTTTAGACTCGATGATTCATTTCATGCTATTGAAGACCTATGTACGCATGATGGAGGTAATTTGATCGGGGGTTGTGTTGAACGTGATCAGATCGTTTGTCCCCGTCACGGCGCGCGTTTCTCGATCGTGACCGGGGACGCGCTGAGTCCACCTGCATACGAACCGGTTGCCACGTTTCCGGTCCGAATCCAGGACGGCATGGTTCAGGTCATGGACGATCGATGGGACTAACTCTTCAGGTGCATCCCCGTAGCGAAGACTGAATCTATCGGGTCATTCTCAGGTTAATGCATGAGTTCTGCGCAATACTTGAACGTGAGGTTGCGTGCAAGATCCTGCGCTAGTCGGTAAAGTTCCTGCATTGGCAACGCCATGGTCGCGGCGTTATCGGTACGGGTCTTAACTGCCGCGCTAAGCGGGATGCGACCTCAACACGTTCCAGGCTTCCAAAAAATACTGACAGAGACTACATATCGGCCAGAGTATGGTTATAATAGCGCCCTCGTAGCCGCGCTAATTTCCACAGATGGCCGGTTGTTAAATCAGTGCTTTTGGACTAACCCATTCCACACGATGCACATTAAGATAATGTTGCTTGCAACGCTATTTATTCCGGTCATTGCGATGGCGGGAACGAATACCAAAGCGACGCCCTTTAGCGCTGAAGACGAGTTCAAGACGGCACCGTTCGACATGGATGGAGAGTTGGAATCTACATCCCAGTTTAGTGACAGACGAATATCCTGGTCTGCATCGACGGGATTCGGTTATGACAGCAACGCATATCAGGAGCCAAGCTCGTCATATACCACCCCTAACTCGACCGTTGCACCAAGTGTAAATTCTGGCTTCTTCGTTCCTTACGAAGCTAGAATGGAAATGATCAAGAACAGCTTTCGTGGCTCCAGGTTGCTAGTGTCCGGCAGTGTGGCGGGCAGGGCTTACCTGTTGGCGGGTCTGGGCAAGCAATACAAATTAAACTTGAGCGGGGGCACTGAATATGTCATCGAAAATGATGGCAAGTCGGAGGACACCTTCTATGTTGGCGCCGTTCTTGAAAAGGACGATGAAGTGCTTCCTAATAACGATTCGAGTGTGGCTGACAACACGGCGCTACACGATGCTGACATCCTTGGTCGCGTAAGTTATTCTAGCTTTGGCGTTGAATCGAAATACAAGCACAGGCTGGGTAATATAGATTACGGAATCTCCGCAGAGTATCTGCTCAATGATTACAGTGATCCGGTCGCAAATCAGCAGCTGGATCACAGCCTCTATACTTTCGGTGCTGAAGTCAGCGTGCCCGTCGCATTGCAAACGCGCTGGAAGCTATCTTACGAACATTCGGTGCGCGATTTTACCAAACGATATGCACGTGATTCTAGCAGCAGCAGCGGATTTTCGAAGTCATTGTTGTTGTATACGTACGATACCTTTGGGGCGACTATCCTCAATCAGGTGGCTAGGGATTGGCTCCTGTTTCTCGACTTCGATCGCCAGGAGCGTACCGATGGGGCTGTCGGCTACGATAATTTCAGGGAGAACAGGATTGGCGCCCGTTTGGCGTTTGAGCAGGGCCAGCTCAAGGG
>JBARHR010000352.1:0-1835 GCA_049799335.1 Gallionella sp.
CCGGAAATACTGCAGCATTGACCGGCCTTCCTGCAACGAACCATCTAGTCAGAATTGAAGGACAGCTAGAGGGCGTCAACAATATTCAAGAAAAGGCGGTAACTGTGTTGCCGGGTCGGATAGCAGAATTTGAAATTGCGGCATAGAACAATGGCTAAGCGCAACAGCAACCAAAGAACAATGGCAGCACAGAGTCTAGGCTAGACCGACATTTGTTCGGATTTGATTCACGACCCGGGAGGAAATATTGAATGAAGACATGTTTCGTGGTGCAAGGTTTTGGCAAGAAAACCGACTTTACTGACGGTCGGATACTGGACCTAGACGCGTCCTATTCGGTAATCAAGGAGGCGGTGGAGGCGGCCGGTCTGGAGTGCATACGCGCAGACGAAATCAAGCATAGCGGCACCATTGATCTACCTATGTACCAGCAATTGCTGATGGCCGATTTGGTAATAGCGGATCTCTCCACTTACAACGTTAACGCTGCCTTTGAGCTTGGCGTGCGTTACGGGTTGCGGCCCCATGCGACGATTATTGTGGCAGAGGAGGGATTCAAAAATCCATTCGACGTTGGCCATATCGTCATCCGACGTTACAAGCACCTCGGGGAGGATATCGGCAGACAAGAGGCCAAACGGTTCAGTGAAGATATCAGGCAGGCCATCGGAGAAATTCTTGCCGACCCCAAAATTGACAGCCCGGTGTATACCTTTTTGCATGCGTTGAGACCGCCCCAACAGTCCGATGCATCCCCGCAAACCAGTAGCGCCGCCATTCATCAGGAGGTGACCACCGGCGGATCTGCTGATGCCAAATTAGCCAAGCCTGCGGCATCTCCGGCCGCGCAAAGTACGAAATCCCTGCTCGACGCTGCTTTGGATATGATCAGGAAAAGTGAGTTCATTCCAGCTTGTTCGCTTCTGGAAGCAGTCATTAAGTTGCGTCCCAACGACAATTTTGTCGTCCAGCAACTGGCACTGGCCACATACAAAAGCAAACAGCCAGATCCCGAAGCTGCGCTGCTTAACGCGAAGGAAATTCTTCGGCAGCTGCAACCTGCGAGCACCAATGACCCTGAAACCCTCGGGTTGTGGGGAGCGATTCACAAGCGACTGTGGGAGATTAGCCATCAGGATGCGGATCTCAGCGAGAGCATCGCGGCCTACGAGCGCGGTTTCTATTTGAAGCAGGACTATTACAATGGAATCAATCTTGCATTCCTGCTGAACCTGCGCGCATTGAATTCACTTAAAGCCGGAGATCGCGATGAAGGCATTGCGGATGCGGTACAGGCGAGACGCGTCCGTCGCGACGTAATCCGCTATGCGGAGCAAACGCTGTCTGAAGATATGACCAACGATGCGCGCTATTGGGTTATTGCCACGCTCTGGGAAGCTGCAGTGGGACTTGGTGATGCGACAGCCGCACTACAATGGGAATCTCAGGCTCGCGCTTTGAAGGTTCCGTCATGGATGCTCGAAAGTACGCAGGAACAACTACAATTGCTCCAGTCCGTGTTGGCGCAGATTTTGCCGTTGACGAAGTGAGATGCGCCGTCGCCAATGTTATTGGCTCGGGTGGAATTGGCCTCGTTCAAAGCATGATCACAGCCAGGCTCGAATTTGTGATCAACACAAGACCGCGTTAACATAATTTGAGAAGGGGTAAATCGATGGACGAAATTGAATACATGAATCAGCGGGTGGATGACCAGATCAACTGGTACGAAAAAAAAAGTGCGTGGAATCAGACACGCTACAAGTCCCTGCGCATGGCGGAATTCTCCTGCGCTGCGGTGATTCCATTCCTGGCCGGCATGGGCGAAAAAGTAC
>JBARHR010000353.1:0-2358 GCA_049799335.1 Gallionella sp.
GCTTACGCCTTATCCTCCCGGAATTCCGCTGCTGATACCCGGGGAGAAATTCAACAGGACCATCGTCGACTATCTGAAGTTTGCGCGGGAATTCAACCAGAAATTACCCGGATTTGAAACGGACATACACGGACTGGTGGCAGAAGACATGGACGGCGAGACGCACTACTTTGTGGATTGCGTGCGATAAGTTAACGGTCGCGGCTTGACCGGCAATGCCGCGCCGCAAGCAACCGGCTCCGCTCGCGGTGACCACGGCGTTACTCTGTACCGTGCTTGGTCTCGATTTGTATGCCGATTTCCTTCAGTAGTGCTGTCGGCAAAATTCCCCCGGCGCAAACGATCACCGCCTCGTTGGGCAACTCCATCAGTTTGCCCTTTTGATCGATCACGACCGTGGAGGATCTGATCTCAAGTATCTTGGATTCCAGCAATATGGAAAGTTTGCCCGAATTACCGGCCTGCTCCGCGAGCAGGCGATTTTTCGGCTTCACGCGGCTGAATGCATTGCTGCGGTAGCTGAGCGTGACGGTGGTTCCCGGTTCCTGCGAAATGGTTACCGCTGCTTCCAGCGCCGCGTCTCCACCCCCGACGACGAGCACATGCCTGCCCTGATATTGCACCGGATCGACCAGGCGATAGACCACTTTCTCCTGTTGCTCTCCGGCAACATCCAGTTTGCGGGGTGTGCCGCGGCGACCTATGCACAGCAACACGCTTTGCGTGATGTAGGTTTTGCGATTCGTCACGACCGAAAAGTTGTCTCCCTGGCGCTGTATTTTTTCCATGCGTTCGCCGAAGTTGATCTTGATTCCGGCTTTGGCAACCACATCCTCCCATAATGCCATCAGCGACTCCTTGCTGATTTCGCGAATGTTCACTTTGCCGTACAGAGGAAGATTCATCGGTGCCGCCATGACTATCTTGCCGCGTGGAAAGTGCAGGGTGGTGCCGCCGAAGGTTTCTTCCTGCTCTATCGTCACGCTACGCAGACCGTGATGTTTTGCCGCCAGAGTCGAGGAAATTCCCGATGGTCCGGCGCCGATGATGACGACATCGACGTCAGATTTGGATCGACCCAGCTTGACGATGGAGTCCATCGCCTGTTTACCCTGTTCCACCGCCTTGCGTATCAGTCCCATGCCGCCCAGTTCGCCGGCTATGAAGACGCCGCGCACATTGGTCTCGAAATTGGGTTTGACATCGGGGATGTCGACGCCGCGCTTTTCGGTGCCGAATACCAGCTTGATAGCGCCTACCGGGCATGCAGTGGCACAGGCTCCGTGACCGATGCAATGTGCAGGACTGATCAACACACCTTTGCCATTGATGATGCCCATTGCATGTTCCGGACACGATTCGGCACAGGCACCCGAACCCATGCATATGTTCAAATCCACTACCGGATGGAGCGAGGGTGGTTCAGTCAGCCCCGATTCGACGGTCTCGCGCAATACTTCCGTGGCGACTTTTTGCTTTCTGCTTTGCCCTCTTATATAGAAGTACAGCGCCAGCACCAACGGAACGACATACAGCAGATAGATAATGGTCTGATCGCTCATTGAGTAGTCCTGTCAGGCAAGTCGAAATCGTTTCCCGTTGTTTTTATTGTATTCAACGCAATTGCTTCAGGTGTGGTACTTGACACAAGCGGCATTGGCAACCTTCCCCGCCGGGATCGAAATTTGTTTGTGCGGGCGATCCGGAGGCAGAACGAGAGTATTATGCATGCCGATAATTTAGTCTAGCCATGAGTCTCTAATTTAATGTGCGTGCGTGCTAATTTTGCTCTAATTGTCCTGTGGTCTAGTGCGCGATTTGTAACATTCCCGATCCGGGATGTATGCTTCAAGGCAATTTTCCCGGCGTGGTATCATAATAATAATCGCATTTCTTTTGATTGAAGTTGATTCCATCGGTGTTTAACTATGTCAGCTGAAGTATCCCAAGGGCAAATTCCGTCGGGATTGCCCGGTGCGAGTGCTCGCGTTCCCGAACGGCGTGCGCAGGGTAACGCCGAACGCCGAACTCAAAGTCACCCGCTGGAAGTCAAGGTTTTTGGAGGATCCCGCGCCAGCGACAAAGAGACTGCGCGCGTCACCCGCGTCGGTGTTGGCCCGAGAGTGGCGTGGTTTGCGTTGGTCGTGCTGCTTATGCTGGCATATCCGGTTTCCAAGGGCTTGTTGATCAAGCCCAGTGAAGGCATCGGATATTACTTTGGCTATACGGGCGGCGTGATGATGCTGCTGATGTTGCTCTATCCACTGCGCAAGCATGCCAAGTTTGCAAGAAATTGGGGCGCACTGCGCTACTGGTTCATGCTGCATATGGTGTTTGGCATCGGCGGGCCCACCCTGG
>JBARHR010000354.1:0-1558 GCA_049799335.1 Gallionella sp.
AGCTAGCACGGATGCAATGAAATGGACCCCGGGGTTCTTTGCGTGCAGAGGTAATAATGTAACAACACATGCGCCCTGAGGGGCGCTCCCGGATTCCACTGCGTTACCTCCGGGCTACGCGCTATATTGTTCGGGCTGGAGGATATTCAAACGCCAAGTGGTGGGGGCGTGTAAGGTGCACATTGTGCATCATTCGTGTCTTCAAATTTTTGGTGCATTAAATGCACCCTACGCCCTGTGAAATTTCGTATGTTTGGTGCATCAAAAGAAGTGGCCTCGCAAATTCGGACAGCCCGTTAAGTGGTAGCCTTGCTCAACCAAAGCCGTGAAGGTCACGGTGAACATAGGAGCAAGCGCATGAAAAGGACGAGAAGGAATCACGCACCAGGATTCAAGGCCAAAGTAGCAATCGCCGCGATCAAGGGCGACAAAACACTGGCGGAGTTGGCTGAGCAGTTTGATGTACACCCCAACCAGATTTCAGACTGGAAGCAGCAACTGCAGGATTCGGCAGCCGACGTATTCGGCAGTGGCCCGAGAACAAAGGGTACAACCGCAGAACCCGACCTCAGGGTACTCCATGCCAAGATCGGACAACTCACGCTGGAGAATGATTTTTTAGAAAGCGCGCTCACCAAGGCGGGATTGCTGAGCGCAAGGAAATGATAGACCGAACCCACGAACTACCGCTGGTGCGGCAATGCCAGATACTGGAATTGGCGCGCTCGACGGCCTACTACCGGCCAGTGCCACTGTCACCCGAAGAATTGGCACTGATGCGCCGCATCGACGAATTGCACCTGGAGCACCCCTTCGCGGGTGCGAGGATGCTGTCCAGGATGCTCAAACGCGAAGGGAACCCAGTCGGGCGCCGCTGCGTATCCACACTGATGGAGCGCATGGGAATCACTGCCCTGTACCGCAAACCCAATACCAGCAAACGTCATCCGGCGCATCCGGTCTTTCCCTACCTGCTGCGCAATCTGAGCATCACCCGATCGAATCACGTCTGGGCGGCAGATATTACCTACATTCCAATGAAACGCGGCTTCGTTTACCTGTTCGCCGTCATCGACTGGGCGAGCCGCCGGGTGCTGTCGTGGCGGTTGTCCAACACGCTGACCACGGATTTCTGCAAAGAAGCGGTACAGGAAGCAATCAACCGCCACGGCAAACCGGAAATCTTCAACACCGACCAGGGCTGCCAGTTCACCAGCCTGGACTTCACCCGCTTGCTGAAAGACAACGGCATCCAGATCAGCATGGACGGCAAAGGCTGCTGGCGAGACAACGTGTTTGTTGAACGGCTATGGAAAAGCGTCAAGTACGAAGAGGTCTATCTGCACGCCTACGACAGCGTGAACGATGCAAAGCTGGGCCTGGAAAAATACTTCAAGTTCTACAACCAGAGACGACCACACTCGGCGCTTGACGACAAAACACCGGATGAGTTCTACTTCGACAACTTGCCTGCACTGCAAAATGCGGCGTAGGCATTAACCGCAAGGCGTCCACTTAAGAAATAGGAAATACTGTCCAACTAAGCGGAGCCACTTCT
>JBARHR010000355.1:0-11266 GCA_049799335.1 Gallionella sp.
TTCGACTTCGCGTAAGTACTACTATGTTTTTAAAGTCATTTCCATACCCCTAAGAATACGAAAACTTCCCAATAACCAAATACCTACACTCGTCGGTTGTTCGTTTTGTTTTTAAAGAACGGCTGCCTGTGTGAACTACGTGGCAGCGAAGAGGTGCGCATTATAGTGACGCAAAATCTCCCGTCAACACTTTTTTTGAAATATTTCCATAATAATTTCGCGGAACATCTCGATGCCAGTTCTCTCTACAATAACGTTTCACTTGATTATGAAGAATATGTCACCAATCACACTCGGAATCGAATCTTCATGCGACGAGACCGGCATTGCCCTTTACCAGACGGGAAACGGATTGCTCGCCCACGCGCTGTACACGCAAGTAGACATGCATAGCGAATACGGTGGCGTCGTCCCGGAACTCGCATCCCGAGATCACGTGCGGCGAGTAATCCCGCTGGTGCGTCAAGTCTTGCATAAATGCAACTTATCGATTGATCAGATTTCCGCAATTGCCTATACGCAAGGACCCGGGCTTGGCGGTGCGCTTCTGGTTGGCGCGAGCGTTGCGAATGCCTTGGGATATGCACTCGATATCCCTACTCTTGGCATTCATCATCTGGAAGGTCACCTGCTTTCTCCGTTGCTGTCGGATCCCGCACCGGCTTTTCCGTTTGTAGCATTGCTGGTGTCTGGAGGTCATACACAATTGATGCGCGTAGACGGCGTCGGGCAATATACGCTGTTGGGAGAAACGTTGGATGACGCCGCGGGAGAAGCATTCGACAAGAGCGCGCAGTTGCTAGGATTGGGATACCCCGGGGGGCCGGCGTTGGCAAAATTGGCCGAAAAGGGCCGTCCTGATCTCTACAAGCTGCCCCGACCTATGCTGCACAGCGGCGATCTGGAATTCAGTTTCAGTGGGCTCAAGACTGCGGTGCTCACACTGGTTAGACAATGTGACAGGGGTGAATCGTCGTGTCTTTCGGAGCAAACACGTGCCGACATCGCACGCGAAGTGCAAGAATCGATCGTTGACGTGCTGGCCCACAAAGCGCGCGCGGCAATGACCCAGACCGGACTTAGCCAACTGGTTGTCGCCGGAGGCGTCGGCGCAAATCAACAGCTGCGCAAGCAATTGACAGAAAGCATCACCAAGCGCGGCGGAACCGTATTTTATCCAGACTTGGAATTTTGCACCGACAACGGCGCAATGATTGCCTTTGCGGGTGCATTGCGACTGGCCCAACAACAACCCATTCGCGATTATCGCTTCAATGTTAAGCCCCGCTGGAACCTGCAGGAAATCGTCATGAAGAGTTAAGGCGCTTTCTTGCTGCCTATCCGGCTTTCTTTTCCCGCCAGGAGATTTTGAATATTGCTCTTGTGCCGCCAGATCAACAGCAAAGACATGACTACCGAGGCGAACACCCACTCACGCGGCAATCCCAACATAATCGCATAAGCGGGCGTCGCCGCAGCAGCTATCAGCGCCGATAGCGAAGACAGTCGAAACACGAGAGCAACCACCAACCACATCCCTAGCCCAGCCAGTCCAAGCCAGACATTAAACGCAAGCAATACGCCCAACGCTGTTGCGACTCCCTTTCCACCCTTGAAGCGCAGATATACCGGAAAAAGGTGCCCGATGAACACCGACAGAGCCACCAAAGCAACCATAAGCATGCCGTTGTCGTCCTCTGGCGCGTATTGGATCGACAGAAATACCGCCAGCCAACCTTTCGCCGCATCTCCAAATAATGTAAAAGCCGCTGCGACCTTTTTTCCGCTTCGCAACACATTTGTTGCACCCGGATTCCCCGAACCATAGGTGCGGGGATCTGCCAGTCCAAACAATCTGCTGCTGACTACTGCAAAGGATACCGAGCCGAGCAAATAGGCTGCGACGATAAATGCTATGGTCAGCATCTGGAATACCTTAAAATTGAAAGAATATCGATTCTACGCGAAATCAGCCTTTACCCACCAAACTACAATCGTTCATGGATATCATTTTCTTACGCGAACTCAAGGTCACTACTTTGATCGGCATATATGAGCGTGAAAAGATCGTGCCGCAGACATTGCAGATCGACCTCGACATAGCCCTGCCCAACAGCCGCGCCTGCACCAGCGACGACATTCATGATGCGCTGGACTATGCCGATGTCGCGCAACATATTCAGACGGTATTAAGCGAGGGACACTTTTCTCTCCTGGAATCGCTCGCCGAACACATCGCGCAAATCATACTGAAGGACTTCAATGCTCCATGGGTCAAAGTTAGCGTCGCGAAGCTGCAAGCGATACGGAATTGCAAGATGGTAGGGATTAGTATTGAGCGAGGACAAAGGAGCGGCGCTACGAATCCATAAATTGCATGCCCTCGCTTTGCCACCCAGAAAACGGTAACGCAGGAATGTGCAAATTTTCGACCCAGCACAGTTTCGGTGAGCATGATAATTCAAAAGGGTATATCCTGTTTAACATAGATTTCTAGATTGATCTTCCGCGGAGGTATTCAATGTCCCGAGCACATATGGTAACGATAGACGGAAACGAAGCCGCGGCATATATCGCCCATCTGACCAACGAAGTGATCGCCATTTATCCAATCACGCCTTCGTCCCCGATGGGCGAGTACTCTGATACCTGGTCTACGCAGGGAACAAAAAATCTGTGGGGAACGATTCCGGAAGTTATCGAGATGCAAAGCGAAGCCGGAGCCGCAGGAACTATACATGGGGCACTGCAGTCAGGCTCTCTGGCAACCACCTTTACTGCGTCTCAGGGCTTGCTGTTGATGATCCCCAACATGAACAAGATCGCGGGCGAACTCACACCCTTTGTCATGCACGTAGCTGCGCGCTCCATCGCCGCGCAGGCTCTATCAATATTCGGTGACCACAGCGACGTAATGGCAGCACGTTCTACCGGCTTCGCCTTTCTCGCCTCCAATTCGGTTCAGGAGGCAATGGATATGGCATTGATCGCGCAAGCGGCAACCCTGGAATCGCGCATACCGATACTGCATTTTTTCGACGGCTTCCGCACCTCGCATGAGGTCGCCAAAGTCGCACAGATTCCGATTGAAGTAGTGCGTAGCATGATAGACGATGATCTGGTCTTCGCGCATCGAAAACGTGCGTTGACGCCTGATCATCCGTTCATACGCGGCACATCGCAAAACCCGGATGTTTATTTTCAGGCGCGCGAATCGGTTAACCCTTATTACGCTGCAATGCCGAATATTCTGCAGAAAGTCATGGACAAGTTTGGCACGCTTACTGGTCGACATTACCGGACGTACGAGTACGTCGGCGCCCCGGATGCAGAGCGTGTTGTATGTTTGATGGGGTCCGGAGCCGACGCGGTAGAGGAAGTCGTCGACCACATCAACCAGCATGGTGAAAAAGTCGGCGTAATCAAGGTGCGCCTGTTCCGTCCATTTTCCGCAGGCGATTTGCTAGGCGCTTTGCCCGACACAACCAAGCGCGTTGCCGTACTGGACAGAACCAAGGAACCGGGATCCGATGGCGAGCCGCTGTACAAGGATATCGTTACAGCGTGCTGCGATAGCTACATGCGCGGCACCGGCAAGTTCACCGAGCTGCCGCGCATCATCGGAGGGCGATATGGCCTGTCTTCAAAGGAATTCACGCCGGGGATGATCAAAGCAGTGTTTGATGAATTGAAAGCACACCAACCGAAAAATCATTTTACCATTGGCATTCATGACGACGTAAGCGGTAGTAGTCTCGAGTGGGATGAAAATTTCCGTACAGACGCCGGCAAAGGCGTCATGCGCTGCATGTTTTATGGTCTCGGTTCGGACGGTACAGTTGGCGCGAATAAGAATACCATCAAGATCATGGGTGAGGAAACCAGACTCTTTGCGCAAGGCTATTTTGTGTACGATTCCAAGAAAGCCGGGGCAGTGACCATTTCTCATTTGCGTTTTTCACCGAAGCCTATTCACTCCCCATACCTGATAGGCAATGACGAAGCGGACTTTATCGGCTGCCACCAGCCGGTATTCCTCGATCGATATGAAATGCTGGATTTGGCAGCGAATGGCGCGGTATTTCTGGTTAACACGGCGACGGAGCCAGACAAGGTGTGGAGCACTCTGACACGCAAAATGCAGCAACAAGTCATAGACAAGAAGATCGCACTGTATGTTGTCGATGCCTATGCTATCGCCAAACAAACTGGCATGAACAACCGCATAAACACAATCATGCAGACTTGTTTCTTTGCTATCTCGGGCGTATTGCCACGAGACGTAGCCATCAAGAAAATCAAGTCTGCGGCAAAGAAATCCTACAGCAAAAAGGGACAGTCGGTAGTCGACTCAAATTGGAAAGCCATAGATGAAACCATCGCCAATTTGCACCGAATTGAGGTTCCTGACTTCGTCAGCAGTACGCACGAAATGCCGGAAGCTGTACCCGCATTTGCACCCGAGTTCGTGCGCAACGTCACTGCACAGATCATGTCCGGGCACGGTGACGGTTTGCCGGTGAGCTTATTGCCAAGTGACGGCACCTGGCCCAGCGCTACGTCCCGGTGGGACAAGCGCAATCTGGCTCAGGAGATTCCGGTGTGGGATGAGGAACTATGCATACATTGCGGTAAGTGTCCGTTCGTTTGTCCGCACAGCGCCATCCGCAGCAAACTATTCTCGGCAGACATGACTGTGGATGCGCCACCCACCTTCAAGCATGTCCAGGTCAAGGGCAAGGATTTCGACGAGGAATTCCACATCAGTTACCAGGTCGCGCCGGAAGATTGCACCGGCTGTACTTTATGCGTCGATATATGTCCGGCAATCTCCAAGGTGGACGGCCACAGGGCACTTGAAATGCGGCCAATGGCTCCACTCCGTGAGCAGGAGCGCGAAAACTTCGAATTCTTCCTCAAGCTGCCCGAGTATGACCGCAGCCGGCTAAAGTTGACCACCATCAAGGGTGCAATGGTGATGCAGCCATTGTTTGAGTTTTCGTCCGCGTGCGTAGGTTGCGGTGAAACACCATACATCCGTCTGGCGACGCAGTTGTTTGGCGACCGCATGATCGTTGCCAATGCCACTGGTTGCTCGTCTATTTACGGTGGCAACCTGCCCACCACGCCCTACTGCAAGAACGCCGATGGACGCGGCCCCGCGTGGAGCAATTCCCTGTTCGAAGACAACGCCGAATTCGGACTGGGATTTCGTGTCAGCATCGACAAGCATGCTGACCACGCGGGAGAATTGCTGCAAGGCCTTAAAGAACAAGTCGGCAGTGAATTGACTGAATCAATACTCAATGCAGACCAGAGCACTGAAAGTGGAATCTATCAGCAGCGCGAACGCATCGTGTTGTTGCAACAGAAGCTCAGCGAAATTGACACCGCGGCCGCACGGCAATTGTCCAGCCTTGCCGAATATTTGATCAAGAAGAGCGTTTGGATAATTGGGGGTGACGGTTGGGCGTATGACATCGGATTTGGTGGTTTGGACCACGTCATTGCCGGTAGCCGCAACGTCAACATACTGGTACTCGATACCGAGGTCTATTCAAATACCGGCGGACAAATGTCGAAAGCCACACCGCGCGGCGCCATTGCGAAATTTGCCGCGGGCGGCAAGCACACCGGCAAAAAGGATCTCGCGCGGATCGCCATGAGTTACGGGCACGTTTACGTCGCACATGTCGCCTATGGCGCGAAGGACACGCACACACTCAGGGCATTTATCGAGGCCGAATCCTATGACGGTCCATCGTTGATCATTGCGTACAGCCCCTGCGGTGAGCACGGCTATGACCTAAGCCATCAGCACCAGCAGCAGGAACTTGCCGTCAAGACCGGTCATTGGCCGCTACTCCGCTACGATCCGAGACGCGTTGATGAAGGGAAAAATCCGCTTTCGTTGGATTCCGCCAAGCCGTCGTTATCCTATCGCGAGTTCATCAGGAACGAACCGCGTTTCCGCGGCTTGCTTAAGGAAATGGACGAGGATGGTCAAGAAGTACAGGAGTTTTACGATAACCGGCTGCGTCAACAGTTTGCACTATACGAACGTCAGGCAAGTGGCGTCGAGTTTCTCAACTCGTCTGATACTATTAAGCCGGCGGGTGCAAAATAGGCCGCGTAATTCATAAGCAAAATCTTGCAGCGTCGGTTGGCAATTTGATAATAGCCTTGTTGCAGACGCAATTCAGACCGCCAGCGTCAAGTGAAAACACCGCATAAACTGCAGCGCGCTGCGTATAACACAGGCCCTGCGGTTACAACAATCAATTGCCCGGATGCGCTTCCCCCAATTTCCGCCATGTTTCCAGCAACGTATCCGGATTCAGTGACATCGATTGAATGCCGATGTCCATCAGCCACAGCGCAAAATCGAAATGATCTGACGGTCCTTGACCGCAGATACCGACATACTTGTTCCTGCGGTTACAGGTACTGATCGCCATTTCCAGCAAACGTTTGACCGCCGCATCACGCTCGTCGAAACGATTGGCCACCAGGCTGGAGTCGCGATCAAGCCCAAGTGTTAACTGGGTGAGGTCATTCGAGCCTATCGAGAAACCATCGAAGTATTGGAGGAAATCTTCGGCCAACAGGGCATTCGATGGAATCTCGCACATCATGATCAGCCGCAATCCGTTTTCTCCGCGCTTCAAACCGTGTTGTGCAAGCAACTCGACGACCTCACGGGCTTCCTGAACCGTACGCACAAAGGGAACCATAATTTCCACATTGGTATATCCCATTTCCTCGCGAACTTTTTTCATCGCGCGACATTCCAGCTCAAAGCAGTCCCGAAAATTCGGCGCAACGTAACGGCCTGCACCGCGGAAGCCTAACATCGGATTTTCTTCAACCGGTTCGTAAAGCTCACCTCCCAGTAGCTTGCGATATTCATTCGATTTGAAATCCGACAAGCGCACTATAACCGGCCTGGGCCAGAACGCAGCACCAAGCGTTGCGACGCCCTCAGTCAACTTTTCAACGTAGAAACTAAGTGGATCGTCGTAACCTCTCGATTGTTTCAATACTGCAGCTCTCAGGTCAGTAGGCAGAGTGGCGTATTGCAACGCCGCCTTGGGATGAATGCCAATTAGGTTGTTAATGACAAATTCCAAGCGTGCCAAACCGATTCCCGCGGACGGCATTTGCGCGAATTCGAACGCGAGCGTCGGATTGCCGACATTCAGCATCAGCTTTACCGGCAATGGCTTCAGCAGCGAGTCATCCTGGCGGGCCGTTTCAAAGGACAATTTACCTTTGTAGACGTAACCGGTATCTCCTTCCGCGCACGAAGCTGTGACAATTTCGTTTTCCTTGAGCACGCCCGTCGCATGGCCGCACCCGACGATGGCGGGAATACCCAGTTCGCGTGCAATAATCGCCGCGTGACAGGTGCGACCACCGCGATTGGTGATGATCGCCGATGCTTTCTTCATCACCGGCTCCCAATTTGGATCGGTCATGTCCGTAACCAGCACGTCGCCCGCTTGCACCTTGTCCATTTCCGCCGTGCTTGCCACTAGGCGAACCGGCCCGATACCGATCTTTTGACCGATGGCACGTCCTTCGACCAGTACTTCGCCCCGCTGTTTAAGGCGGAATTTTTCGGCGCCGCCGGCAACCGCACGCGACTGGACAGTTTCCGGACGTGCCTGGAGAATATATAACTTGCCATCCAAGCCGTCCTTGCCCCATTCGATATCCATCGGACGGCCGTAGTGCTGCTCGATGGCCATCGCATGACGCGCCAGTTCCAGTACTTCCTTGTCGCTCAGGGAAAATCTGTCGCGCTCGGACAGCGACACTTCTTCTATGCTTGTCGACCTTCCTGCAGCGCGATCCTTGTTGAACACCATACGCTGCTGTTTTGATCCTATGCTGCGTCTCACCAGCGCGGGATAGCCCGCGGCAAGTTGCTGCTTATGCACATAAAATTCGTCCGGATTTACAGCACCTTGCACCACCATCTCACCCAACCCGTAAGATGAAGTGATGAATACCACGTCTCGGAAACCTGACTCAGTATCCATCGTGAACATTACCCCGGCAGCACCAAGATCAGACCTCACCATGCGCTGCACGCCGGCCGAGAGGGCGACGTTGGCATCTGTATATCCGGTGTGTACGCGATACGATATGGCACGATCGTTGTATAGCGATGCGAAAACTTCCTTGATCGCATGTAGGACGTTGTCGATGCCGTGGATATTCAAAAAGGTTTCTTGTTGACCCGCAAACGACGCGTCAGGCATATCTTCAGCAGTAGCAGAGGAGCGCACTGCAAAACTGGCATCGCTATCCGCGGCCAATAACGTGTAATGCTTGCGAACCTCTAATTCCAACGCTGGCTGCAGTTTCGCGCTTGATATCCAGCCGCGAATTTCTGCTCCTGCCTTGGCCAGCGCATTGACGTCCTCGACATCCAATGCGCCCAGAGTCTGTTGAATTCGCTTGTCCAGACCGTTGCTCTGCAGGAAATCCCGAAATGCTTCCGCTGTCGTGGCAAAACCACCAGGAACGCATACACCGCTAGCACTGAGATTGCTGATCATCTCTCCCAGAGATGCATTTTTTCCACCAACCTGTTCGACGTCAGCCATGCCCAGGGATTGAAACGGAATGACATATGCGTGCATGCGTACTCTCCTCAGTGTTTTCCTTAATTGTACTACCAGGTAACCTTGATTGCCGCAAACTATCTGAGCTTCTATGCTCGGCGCAATCACGGTTGGGCCTACAAGCGCGGAGCGCGCCAAACACTGATGACCTATTTTTGATCTTTGTCGTTTATGGTCTGAATGATTTGTACCGCGATTTCCTCAATTGATTTCGAAGTCATGTCGAATCGATCAATGCCTTCTCTCCGCATCAGACGCTCGGCAGCGGCAACTTCCTGCCTGCAGGTATCCAGAGACGCATAGTTGCTGTTGGGGCGACGTTCCCTGCGTATGCGATGCAGTTGTTCGGGCGCAATGGTCAACCCGTAAAGTTTATCGCGAAAAGGCAACAGCGTATCTGGAAGTCGGTCGCGTTCGAAATCTTCCGGAATAAGCGGATAGTTTGCCGCCCTCATGCCGAATTGCATGGAGAGATACATGCTGGTTGGCGTCTTGCCGCATCGCGATACGCCCACCAAAATAACGTCAGCAGTCTTCAAATCAGCGTCGGAAATTCCATCGTCGTGCGCAATCGCGAAATTTATCGCCGCGATGCGATTGGCATACTCCCTGGTAGTTTGCCCATGAGAGCGACCTACGGTATGCGCTGAGCGCACGCCCAACTCTTTCTCCAACGGGGCGATGAAGGCTTCAAACAGGTCCAGAAATAGCGCATCCTCCTGACGAATTATTGCGGCAATTTCTGCATTCATGATGGTCATAACGACCAGTGGGCGAATCCCGTCTTGTTCACGCAGATCGCGGATGCGCTGAAGACTTTCCATCGCCTTTGCGGGGCTGTCGACGAACGGTATTCGTATTTGCCGAAAGTTGATTCCATCAAACTGCGAGATCAGCCCTTTGCCTAACATTTCAGCGGTTATACCGGTGCCATCTGAAACAAACAGTACGGATCGTTTGGCCGATTCAACCTTACCGCGCCGCGAATTTTGCATAGTTCAGTAGTAGTGTTTTTTCAGTGTCAAAAGCATATTCCATCGATATTGCGAACGACTGTAGTTTCGAGAAAAATAATTAGCCCCGCGGATGATGCTGCGCATGTAACTGCTTCAACCTTTCTCTGGCAACGTGCGTGTAGATTTGCGTAGTGGATATATCGGCGTGCCCCAGCAACATCTGAACCACACGCAAGTCCGCCCCGTGATTCAATAGATGTGTTGCGAATGCGTGGCGCAACGTGTGCGGCGACATTTGCTGGGTCAATCCGCTTTGCTTTGCGTGTTTCTTGACCAAATACCAGAACATCTGTCGTGTCATGCCCCCGCCTCTCGCCGTAACAAACAATGCGTCACTTATTTGCTTACCAAGCAGCACGCCGCGAGCATCACGAAGATAGCTGCGCAACCAGTCAAGCGCTTCTTCGCCCACAGGAACCAGACGTTCCTTGCTCCCTTTGCCCATAACGCGCACTACGCCCATGTCCATGCTCACTTGAGTAGTGCGTATGGTTACCAATTCCGATACGCGCAATCCGGTCGCATACAGTAGCTCCAACATGGTGCGGTCACGCATTCCCAACGGAGCCTGCACGTCGGGCGAACTTAACAGCCTCAGCACATCAATTTCCGTGAGACTCTTAGGCAAGTTGCGCGGCAGCTTGGGTGTATCGATCTGTAACGTAGGGTCCTGCGATATCCCTCCCTGTCTATGCAGGTAGCGAAACAGCCGTTTCAAACTGGAGAGGTTTCTGGCCGTACTGCTAGGCTTTGCTTTTTGCTCGACAACCAGATAAGCGAGGTAACCCTGTATGTCGGCATGCAAAGTATCTAGGAGGGCAGATCCTATCTTCTTCTCCAGCCACAACGCAAACTTTTCCAGATCGCGCCGATAGCTATCCAACGTATTACGAGACAATCCGTCTTCAAGCCACAAGTTATCGCAAAATTCGTCGATCAACTCAGCGTTGTTCATGTTCGATCAACCACTTCTTGAAGTCGAGGGACGCGCCACTTGATTTACCCATGAAACCGCCCAACCCGTTCTTGGCCGCAACGCGATGACATGGAATAAAGATCGGAACCGGATTCGCACCGCACGCCTGACCGACCGCCTGCGCCCCTGAGTTGATTTTTGCGGCAAGTGCGCCGTAAGTCGTGACTTGCCCGCGGGGTATGGTTTGCAATTCTTGCCAGACAGCTTTTTGGTGGGCAGTTCCAACCAGATTGATAGGCAAACTAAAGCGGAAGTCTGGATCATTAAAGTAGCTTGTCAGTTGATCACATACTTTTTTGGAAAATGGGTTCTGGAAAGATTGCTGATTGCTACCCGGCGCCAAGAAACTTATGCCAGTCAGCGCATCGTCAGTACAGTTGATGCCCAAAACGCCAAACGGGGCAGAAAATTTCGCCTGATAGTCCAAGTTTTGACTCCCTAATCAAGGCTAATCATACACCTTCAATTCAGGGTTCGATTCGTTCCTTGCTACTCAAACTCGACTGCACAAAAAAAGGGAAGCCGCCACTTCCCTCTTTTTCAATCTTTAAATTCAGATTGCTCAGGCCTCTGAAGTAGCGCGTGTCGCCAGCTTTTCCTTGATACGAGCGGACTTCCCGGAGCGCTCACGCAGATAATAG
>JBARHR010000356.1:0-3387 GCA_049799335.1 Gallionella sp.
CACCGGAATGCAGAGACGCGGTCAGCGACGTGACCGAAAGCAGATGGTTCATAAGTTCACCTGTCCAACGGGCTCACAACTGCCCGCCCCCCCTTGTTCAAAACATGCGTGTAAATCATCGTCGTGGAAACATCCGAATGTCCGAGCAGCTCCTGCACCGTGCGAATGTCATAACCGCTCTCCAGCAAATGGGTGGCGAACGAATGCCGCAGGGTGTGCGGCGTGGCGAGCTTGACGATACCCGATGCGTTCACCGCCCGCTTTACTGCGCGCTGCAACAGCTTCTCGTCGATATGGTGGCGTCGCTCATTCCCGCTGCGCGGATCCACCGAATAGCTGCCTGATGGGAACACATACTGCCAGGCCCAATCCTTGGCGGCATTGGGATACTTGCGCGCCAGTGCATCTGGCAAATAAATCTCCGCCCTCCCCTTCGCCAAATCATCCTCATAGAGCAGGCGACGTTTCGCCAAATGCTCCTGCAACGGCAGAATCAGCACATCCGGCAGCATCGTCACCCTGTCCTTGGCGCCCTTGCCATCGCGAATCAAAATCTCGTGCTGCGCGAAATCAACATCCTTCACCCGCAGTCGCACGCACTCCATCAAACGCATGCCGGTGCCGTACAGCAGACGCGCCATCAATCCGTAAGTACCCTCCATGCGTTCAAACACCAGCGCCACCTCCGCGCGAGTCAACACCACCGGCAAACGCTGTGGTTGCTTCGCGCGTACCATCGTATCCATCCACGGCAGATCAATTCCCAATACCTCCCTGTATAGAAAAAGTAACGCCGAAAGTGCCTGGTTTTGCGTCGATGCTGATACACTGCCCGCAACCGCAAGATGCGTCAGGAAGGCTTCCACCTCAGTGGCATCCATATCCTGCGGATGGCGCTTGCCATGAAATAGAATGAAGCGCTTGATCCATTGAAGATATTGAGTTTCTGTGCGGATGCTGTAATGTTTGACTCGAATTTTGTCGCGGACTTGATCGAGCAGCTTGGGAGGGCTTGCGTCTACAGGTGTGTTTACAGTACCCATTACACGACTCCTTGATCGTTTATCAACAAATAAACAATAAGATAACTTATTTTATGTGCCAAACTATACACCTATTTCTTAGGGAATATACACCGGAATCGGTGTATATTTAACGTTAGCACTATCATGCCAATGCCATCGCACATTGAAGCAGCCATCCGCGGATTCCATGACATCTTTCTGAATGGCATCCCCATTCTGCTTAGACAGAACGAGACCGCGTTCCTATCATTCATTTGCTCCCTAGCAGCGATTGATGCCTTGTCGGGCTATCGGTACGAGACCGACAAGGTGGGGGTGCGATTTCCCGACTTCATCAAGGAGTACTTTCCATCGTCGTACGCACCGCACGCGCACAACTTGTATTTGTTGCGCTGTCGAATGCTTCACAATTTCTCGCCAGCCTATTTCACGGTTTCACATGCAAACGCAGCTGGGCATCTTGGAAAGGGTGCACTCAATGAGATGGTTTTAAGTGATGATGTCTTCTTTGCCGACCTTCGGGAGGCAGCAGCACGATTCTTCGCCGAAGTGCAAAGCGATTCAGTGCGTCAAGATGCAATGAATAGGCGCCTTCTTGATGTCGAAAAAGGGGGGGCAATCTACTATGAATAGCCGGCTAACCCGGCAGTCCACACGGACGCTGCGCGATCATGCCGCGCAGCGCCGGTGACTTCTACGTTAGTTCGAGGCAGCGCTGAACGGAGGCCAAGGTGCTCAACGAACGAATCAAAGTCCCTGTCGCTGTAGAGAAGAGGCAACTCGCTCTCGATGCAATGCGTGGCAATAACTGTGTCTATCGTCTTGCGCACCGTTATCCCAAGCGATCGCAACACACGAGAATTTTTGGCGGCTTGAATGGCTGTCATCTGCCCCGCCAGGTCCACGATCACCAACGAAGTCGTGAGCTTCTTGGCCTGGTTAAAGTCGCGGTCGCTGACAAAACCTTGAAGCACCTCAGTCAAAATCAGGTCACCCGTCGCAATCGGCTCGTTGCCCAACAGCGTATCCAGCTTTTCGGCTTGTGATGTTGCGGTTCCCCGGAAATAGTCGATCCAAACGCTGGAGTCGACCAAGATCATTTGCCGGTCCGCATCGCATCCAGATCGCCCTGCCAGTCGAGCTTCCCGCGGAAGCGCTTAATTTCCTCTTGCTGCCGTAACCGCAACAAGGTGCGGAGTCCCAGCTCCACCGCCTCCCGTTTGGTCTTCAACCCGGTCGCCCGAAGCGTGCTGGTCATGAGCTTATCGTCAATCACAATGTTGGTGCGCATAGTGTGTATCCTTTCGTCAATGCTTACACTTTGTAGGCCACGGAGGCCTATCTGGCAACCACCGGACCACCGGACCTGCGCCAAAGTTTGCGCCCTCCGGTCGCCGGGACACGCCTTCGGCTTGCAAGGTCGCGGTGATTGTGGGAGCCGTTAACCGCACTCGCGCTCCATGGCCATTGTTTTCCATTTATTATCGCGACACCCACCAGAAATTTATTGAAGTATCGAATCGCCTTGCCTAATATGGGACGCACGCGCACCCGTTCCGGAAAGCGACCGACGCCTCGATCCGGTAATATTGCCAACCTTCAGTGCGAAAGGAAATCCCTGTGACTCCGCTACCGTTATTCCCGCGTTATCCTGTTCCGTCCCTCAATGTGCCGCTGGTCTCCGGCGGACGTTTCGTGCTCGGTGCGTCCCCCGGCGAGCGCTTCGACCTGCTGGTTTTTTATCGCGGTCTGCACTGTCCGGTATGCACCAAATATCTGACGGAACTTGAACGCCTTGCGCCGGAATTCCGGACGCGCGGCGTACAGGTTACGGCCATCAGTAGTGATACCGAGGAACGCGGCAAACTTATGGCAGAGAAGATCAATGCTCGCGTGGTCAATTTTGTCTACGGTCTGAGCCTGCGAAACGCGCGGCAATGGGGTTTGTACATCAGCACATCACGCGGCAAGTCCTCGATCGGTATAGAGGAACCGGCGCTGTTCTGCGAACCCGGTGTGTTCATTGTCAAACCGGACGGGACGCTGTACTACGGTTCGGTGCAGACCATGCCGTTTGCGCGCCCTTCGTTCCAGGAACTGCTGGGCGCCATTGATTTTGCAATAGCGAACAACTATCCGGCGCGCGGAGAATTTACCGGAGAAGTGTGAGCTGCTTGTGCAGCAAGCGGTGCGTGCGAACAATTGTTGCCGTCGGCGCGGGACACAGCAGACACGCATCAACCTAAAGTAACTTCGCAAACTCACTATAGCCCCACCGCCTAAGTCGTTGGCAGGTCGGCTAGTTGATTTTCAGCATCGAATCATTTCTGGAGTAACCGTGCGACGCCGCCCATGCATCAAC
>JBARHR010000357.1:0-4105 GCA_049799335.1 Gallionella sp.
GGGTTCGGGCAAGATAAGGGTCCTTTACCGCAATGTTTACTCCGCCGATCAAGTCCGCCTCGTTTTCCTTTTTGGCCAGCCACCGAGCTGCGGTACTCGTCGCTCCGTGTTCTGATAACGCAAACACCGACGAGCCGCGTGCGTTCGCCTTGACGAAGGCATCTGCATGGATCGATACGAACAAATCCGCTTTAGCTTTTCGAGCTTTTTCAACACGGCCCATCAGCGGGATGAAATAGTCGCCATCGCGAATTAACACCCCGCGCATGTTTGGTGTGTCGTCAATCAGGGCTTTTACCTTTCGTGCAATCGCCAGCGTAATGGTTTTTTCGCGGGATCCGCGTCGACCACGCGCACCAGGATCCTCTCCGCCATGACCGGCGTCGATCGCAATAATCAGCGTTCGATTCCGCAATTCCGGTGGACTGGATGATGCGGGTGGAGTGGGCGACGAAGACTTGTCATTGTCAACTTGAGTGCTCGGGGTTAACTGAAATTTGTCAACCACAACTGAGTCCAGCGTAGATTTCTCTGAATTATCAGACGGGTTTGAAGCGTTGGTGGTGGCTTGTCCGGTTTGTTCCAACAATGCCATGAGCGGGTCGGATGGGTGTGCTGGATATACGTCAAGTACCAGACGATACCCATATTCGCCAATCGGCTTAAGAACGAACAGTTGCGGAATTACAGCGGTTTTCAAGTCCAATGCCAGTCTTACCACGTCTGTCTTGAATTGACCAACGCGTAAGCTCCTGATATAGGGATCATTTTCGTCGATTTTCGACGAAAGATTTTTAAGTGTGTCGTTCAGTTCGACATCATTCAGGTCAATCACAAGCCGATCAGGGTTGCTCAAGGTGAACATGTTGTGGCTAACTTCATTCTTAGATTCGATAGTAAGGCGCGTGTAATCTAGTGCGGGCCAGATTCGTACCGAACTGATTGTGCCTGCGGCGCTCGCAGAAGTGACGGCAAGCAGCAGTGAAAGGCTAACTGTGATCAATTGAAGCCCATGCTCAAAATGACGTTCAGATTGAAGCTTCGTTTGACGAACAAGTGTAGCGGCCATCTTAGCGGATATCATTGCAAAAGCGCTTAAAGTTGCTTCAAACATTGCGTGCCTAATTCTGACTTGGCTTGGATTCTTGCTGTGCGACCTGATGCAGTAATTTCTACGCTAATCTCTATGTCGGCAGGTGGAATAAGGTTTCCTGCTTTATCCGGCCACTCGATAAAAAAGATATTGGAACCGTCGAACTCATCACGAAAGCCAGCAGATTCCCATTCCTGCGGGTCCTGCAACCGATACAAATCGAAATGGCGCAAATATAATCCGTCTACGTAATAAGATTCGACGAGGGTGTAAGTGGGACTCTTAACACGTTCCTTATAGCCTAGCGATTCTAAAATTCCTCGTACAATCGTAGTTTTCCCGGAACCGAGGTTCCCCCGAAGATAAATAACCATTCCGGACTTCAGTCCTGTGGCAATGTGACCCGCAAGAGCTAAGGTATCGCTTTCTCCGTCAAGTTCCAGAGTCATTCGGCTATCATCGCGTTCATGCAAAACAGTATTCCTCGACCGATCAATTACGAAGCGCTTGCAGCGCAGATCCGCACATGGGCGCATGAGCTTGGCTTTCAGTCCGTGGGTATCACTGATACAGATCTATCTGGGGCGGAAACCGGACTGCAGGAATGGCTTGCTCGCGGCTTTCATGGTGAGATGGATTATATGGCAACACACGGGCAGAAACGAACTCGACCAGAAGATCTACTACCAGGGACAAGTCGAGTGATCTCTTTGTGCATGAACTATTCAGCTAGCGATGCACTCGACAGTTGGCGGGTATTGGAAGACGGCAATTTAGCATTCGTATCGCGCTATGCTTTGGGTCGGGACTATCACAAGGTACTTCGTAAGCGCCTCGAGATTCTTGCTGAAAAAATTGGAGCCGCGGCGGTGAGCTTTAATGGACGTGTGTTCACCGATAGTGCACCGATAATGGAAGTTGAGTTGGCTAGAAAAGCGGGTATTGGTTGGCGCGGCAAGCATACGTTGCTGCTCTCCCGCGAACTTGGCTCCATGTTCTTCCTCGGCGAAATATTTGTTAACATTCCCATTCCAGTTGACTTTCCCAAAGCGGATCATTGCGGAAGCTGTGCGCGTTGCATTGATGTCTGCCCGACGCAAGCGATCATAGCGCCATATCGCCTGGATGCTCGCCTCTGTATTTCCTATTTGACAATTGAACTGAGGGGCAGCATTCCCATCGACTTGCGGTCCCTTATGGGCAACCGCATATACGGCTGCGATGATTGCCAACTGGTTTGCCCATGGAATCGTTTTTCGCGAAAGTCTATTGAACCTGATTTCGCGATACGCAACGGATTGGACAATTCGACGCTCGCTGAGTTGTTCGCCTGGAGTGAATCCGAATTTGAAGCGAGGCACTCAGGCTCAGCGATCCATCGAATTGGGTATGTGCAATGGCTACGCAATATTGCGGTAGCTTTGGGCAACGCGCCGACGAGTGATAAGGTAATGGTGGCCCTGAGACATCGCGCGGGACATGCGTCAGAAATTGTCCGGGAGCACGTTGAATGGGCGATATTGCGGCATTCTAATAGATGAATCTATGACGCAATTCATCCAAATTTAGCAGCTGTATGATTTGCTCAAGTCTTTGCTGAGCATTATTCCGGGAGGCATCTTTTCGACTAGCTATGATTAGTTCGTTTTTCATTGAGTGTTCCCAGCCAACCAATTCCGTGACCTTTACCTGATATCCGTGTGACTCCAGCAGCAAGCAGCGCAATACGTTGGTGATGTGGCTTCCAAATTCTCGCGTGTGGATTGGATGACGCCAGATTTCGGAAAGCGGTGTTTTGCCGAAGGACTGGTTCTTATTCCTGTTCAGCGCCGCAGCCACCTCAGCTTGGCAACACGGGACCAGCAATATGTGACTGGAACGCTTGATAAGTGCAAATCTGATTGCGTCATCAGTCGCTGTGTCGCATGCATGCAGGGCGGTGACAATATCAACAGATTCCGGTAGTTTTGGCGATTGCTTCGATGCCTCGACCGATAAATTCAAAAATGACATGCGTGTATAGGCCAGTTTATTCGCCAATTGCTTTGAACTGGTGACTAAATCGCTACGTGTTTCAATGCTATAAATGTGTCCCGTTTGGTGTTTCTTCAAGAACAATTCATACGCTAAAAATCCCAAGTAGGATTTACCCGCTCCGTGATCTACCATATTGAACTCCAAATTGTGAGCTAGAGTTTCTTCTAGTAAGGGTTCCATGAACTGAAACAGGTGATTTACCTGCTTCAGTTTGCGTCGACTGTCCTGATTTAGCCTCCCGTCGCGCGTTAGAATATGCAGTGCCTTGAGCAACTCATCGGATTGACCGGGTTGCAGTTCAGTTTTTGTTTTCATTGTGTCGAATTTGCTAGCCAAATCTTATTTTCATGATCAAGACTGTACCTGCGAGTACCAAAGTTACTGAATTGGCAGCAATGATCGGCCAGGATTCGAGCATGATTCCATAGGTGAGCCAAAATGAAACGCCTAGAGTGAACAGGCTGTACATTCCAAGAGAGATATCAGTAGTGTGGTGTGTTCGCAATATGCGCCAAGCTTGCGGAACAAATGATATTGTTGTCAGTGAAGCGGCTACGCTGCCTATCAAGTCGATAATGGCCATCTAATTTATCCTGTATTGGATTGTTGATTAATTGTATTGCCTTTGGGCAAGCAAACGTTACTCAACAGAAACAGTTTGGCAGTTTGGCTTTGCAATGTGAATGGCAGCTCAAAATATAAGTGTAGATATTGTTTGACGCGGCCCATATGCTTTGCTATAGTTTCAGTCTTCGCTGACGCGGGGTGGAGCAGCTCGGTAGCTCGTCGGGCTCATAACCCGAAGGTCATAGGTTCAAATCCTGTCCCCGCAACCCCCCAGTTTTTTGGGCAGCCGTTCTTTAAAAACAAAACGAACAACCGACGAGTGTAGGTATTTGGTTATTGGGAAGTTTTCGTATTCTTAGGGGTATGGAAATGACTTTAAAAACATAGTAGTACTTACGCGAAGTCGAA
>JBARHR010000358.1:0-2864 GCA_049799335.1 Gallionella sp.
GATGCGCGCAATGGACTTGATGTTTTTTTCGTCGAGCGCATGGAACACCACCACTTCGTCGATGCGATTGATGAACTCCGGACGGAAATAGGACTTCACTTCCGCCATCACTGCCAGTTTGATTACCTGATAATCGTCGCCGGACATTTGCTGGATCATCTGCGAACCCAGATTGGATGTCATTACGATCACGGTATTCTTGAAGTCCACGGTGCGACCCTGGCCGTCTGTCATGCGACCGTCGTCGAGCGCCTGCAATAGCACGTTGAACACGTCGGGGTGCGCCTTCTCCACTTCATCTAGCAGGATGACGCTGTAGGGTTTGCGCCGTACCGCTTCGGTAAGGCCACCGCCCTCCTCATAGCCAACATAGCCCGGCGGCGCGCCAATCAGGCGGGCCACGGAATGTTTTTCCATGTATTCGCTCATGTCGATGCGGATCAAATGGTCCTCGGAGTCGAACATGAATCCCGCCAACGTCTTGCACAGCTCGGTCTTGCCCACCCCGGTGGGACCGAGAAACAGGAAGGAGCCGTAAGGACGGTTGGGATCGGACAGCCCGGAACGCGAACGACGAATCGCGTCGGATACCAGCCGCACCGCTTCGTCCTGACCCACAACACGTTCATGCAATTTGTCTTCCATCTTCAGCAATTTGTCGCGCTCGCCCTGCATCATCTTTGAGACCGGAATACCGGTGGCGCGACTGACCACCTCGGCGATCTCTTCGGCGCCGACCTGGGTGCGTAGCAATCGGTTCTTGGGCTTGTTCTCTTCGGCATGCACCGCATCTTTCAATTTGGCTTCGAGTTGCGGTAATTTTCCGTATTGCAGTTCCGCCACCTGCTCCAGCTTTCCGTCGCGCTGCAGCCGGGTCATTTCGGCGCGTACTTTTTCCATTTCTTCCTTGAGATGTGCCGTACCTTGCGCTGCACCCTTCTCTGCCTTCCATATTTCTTCCAGGTCGGCATATTCGCGCTGCAGCTTGGCGATCTCTGCTTCAATCAATTCAAAGCGTTTTTTCGACGCATCATCCTTTTCCTTCTTTACCGCCTCGCGTTCGATCTTGAGCTGGATCAGGCGACGGTCAAGCTTGTCCATGACCTCGGGCTTGGAGTCGATTTCCATTTTGACGCGTGCAGCCGCTTCATCGATCAGATCAATAGCCTTGTCGGGCAAAAAACGGTCGGTAATATAGCGATTCGACAGTTCCGCCGCGGCAACAATCGCCGGATCGGTGATGTCCACGCCGTGATGCAGTTCGTAGCGTTCCTGCAGGCCGCGCAAGATCGCGATGGTGGATTCGACAGAGGGTTCCTCGACCAGCACTTTCTGGAATCGGCGTTCCAGCGCCGCATCCTTTTCGATGTACTTGCGGTATTCATCCAGCGTGGTTGCGCCCACGCAATGCAACTCGCCGCGCGCCAATGCAGGCTTGAGCATATTGCCTGCGTCCATGGCACCTTCTGCCTTGCCTGCGCCCACCATGGTATGCAGCTCGTCGATAAATACGATGGTCTGGCCTTCATCCAGCGCCAGCTCTTTCAGCACATTCTTCAAGCGTTCCTCGAATTCGCCCCGATATTTCGCACCGGCCAGCAATGCGGCCATATCCAGACTCAACACCTTCTTGCCCTTGAGCGATTCCGGCACTTCGCCATTGATGATGCGCTGCGCCAAGCCCTCAACGATAGCGGTCTTGCCCACGCCGGGTTCTCCGATCAACACCGGATTATTCTTGGTGCGGCGCTGCAACACCTGTATCGCGCGGCGGATCTCGTCGTCACGGCCGATAACCGGGTCCAGCTTGCCCTGCCGTGCACGCTCGGTCAGATCGATGGTGTATTTTTTCAGAGATTCACGCTGACCTTCAGACTCGGCACTGCCCACTGTCTCGCCACCGCGCACTGCATTGATTGCCAGTTCCAGCGGTCCTCGAGACACGCCGTGCTGTTTCAGCAGACGTCCGGTCTCGCCCTTGTCATCACATGCCGCAAGCAGAAACAGCTCCGACGCAATGAACTGGTCACCGCGCTTCTGCGCCGCTTTGTCGGTCAGGTTCAACAGATTGGACAAGTCTCTGCCGACCTGTACTTCACCACTGTGATCCTCGACCTTGGGCAGTCGCTCCACGGCTTGTTGCAGCGCAGACTTCAGCGCACCAACGTTGGCACCGGCGCGCGACAACAGCGAAGCAGTCCCGCTTTCGCTGTCATTCAGCAGGGCCAGCAGCAGGTGCTGCGGTTCGATATGCGGATTATCCGCACCGATTGCCAGGCTCTGGGCGTCGGAAATTGCCTGCTGCAGTTTGGTGGTCAGTTTGTCAAAACGCATGACGCTTCCTTTGCTGAAATGTTTGATTGCAGGCTAAATTGGGGGTAATGCGAAAAATTCAAGGCTTGCAATCGAGCGCTTTGCGCATATATTAGGTGACAGTCGCCCAATCGGAGGAATCCCCTATGATATTCCGCCAATTCTTTGACCAGGAATCATCCACCCTCAGCTATCTGCTCGGCGATGGCCGTGGGAGCGCGGTGATTGTCGATCCGGTACTCGAACATGTTGAAACATATCTGGCCTTGCTCGATGTGCTCAAAACCAGGCTGCACTGGGTGCTGGATACGCATGTGCATGCCGACCACATCACCGGCTCGCAGCAACTGCGGCAGCGCACCGGCGCAACATCGGTAATTGCGCAAAGTTGCGGGGCGCCAGGTTACGACAAACTGTTGGTCGACGGTGATACCCTGGCCTTTGGCGCCGAATCGCTCGGCGTAATCGCGACACCCGGTCATACGCCGGGCAGCATGTGTTACCTGTGGCGTGACCGGCTGTTTACCGGTGACACATTGATGATCAACGCC
>JBARHR010000359.1:0-2112 GCA_049799335.1 Gallionella sp.
TCGCAACACCTACTTTCGCGGCTACTTCGACGAGCGCGGAAAACTAACCGGCTTCGACAAATTTGCCTACAACGAGATCGAACTTTCACACCGTTATACCTATCGCGACATCGGCAATTTGAGCTCGACCGTAATTACCGACATTGACGGCGAGACCACCACGCTCTTTTTCGATGTCGACGGCAATCCGGCATGAACTCGTTTACACCATGCAGAGGCAAAACGGCCTGTCGAGACGATGGGGAAGAGTGCCTGAACTGCAATCGTAGCTTCGCCGAAATCGAGCAGACGCGCGCGCTGATCGACGCAATCACGAAATTTGCGATGAAACAGGATTACGGCAACGTTGCTGAGTTTGCTGCCTACCTGGCTGACAAAGTAGAGAAGAAGGTCGGACACCGGCGGGAAGCCAGCCCTGCCATTTCGATGGACGCATACAATCCCGACGAAGACCAATATTGATCAAACTAACGCAATTGAAACCAAATAAAAATGGGCTGCGATCATTGCCATATCCCAATAAAAGTGACGCGCAAAAGGCCAATCTCCCCTGCTGTTAGGTAACCTGATCCGGCCACTTCTCCAACTGTACAAGCCGACAAAACTTCTGCGGCGCCAACCGTTTCCGACACTACCCGGGCCGAAGCCCCCGCTAACTCAATCGCCGGATTGACTCCATCTGCATCAACACAAGTGAAGTGCCATACTTCAACTCGCACTGAATGTGCAATCCGACATAGAAAACCTTAGCTGCTATCTAAACCGATGGATAGCCATGTTTCAATACAGTAGTTGTTTGTCCAGACGTCTTTTGCTTCAACGGCTCAGGATGCCACCCTATCAATAATGCCAGTACCGCAAATCCCACAATAAAGGCCAACGTTACGTGCCAACCGTGACGCATCCATTGACCGACAGACTTGGCTTCGGGATACATGTTTGATATTGCAACGCCTGCGGACGATCCAAACCACAGCATCGATCCCCCATAGCCAACAGAGTACGCCAGAATGCCCCAGTCATAACCTCCTTGCTTGATTGCCAAAGCAGTTAACGGAATATTGTCGAAAACTGACGAGATAAATCCCAACCCGAATGTCGTTTTCCATGACGCAGCAGGCAGGCTTTCAACCGGCATCATCGAAGCGCAAGATACAAGGGCGAGCAAAAATATTGTTCCCTTTATCGATTCGCCCAATACTTCCCAATCATGGCGGCGCACTGGAATACTGACCAGTATCGCAGCCCAGACGGCTGCACCAACAAACGGAAAGGCATCGCTGATGCTCGTAAAGTACGTGTTGATCATCAGATTGGTCAAAATTGCAAATGAAAGAATCATGACCACCACGACAATACGACCCCAATCAACGTATATATGTTGATGCGCGTTCTTGATAATCGGTGAATAGGCATGTTGCTGCTTGGCAGCGATAATGCCACTCACGATCAATGCAGCCAGTGCGCCGGAAAACGCCACAAATACCTGCCCCGGTTGAACGCCTGCGATCCACATCATCGTTGTCGTGGTATCGCCGACGACAGAAAAAGAACCACCCGCGTTGGACGCTGCGACGATAGCCGCTATGTATCCTATATGTACTTTGGCTTTGAAAAGTTGATGTGCCATGGCCCCGCCGATCAAGGCAGCGGCAATATTGTCCAGAAAACTGGAAATTACGAAGACCATGGCCAACATGACAAATCCACCCTTCCAGTCATCCGGCAAATATTTGGGAAGAATTACTGGAACACGGCTTTTTTCAAAGTGCCTGGCCAAGATCGCAAATCCCATGAGCAAGGCAAACAGGTTAGTCAAAATAACCCACTCATGTTCGAAATGGCCGGCCAATCCTATCAAACCGCTGCCTGTCTTGAAGCCGGTAAAAATGAGCTTATATATGGTGATGCTCGCCAACCCGGTCAATGCAACATAAAAGGTCTGATTATGGACCAGTGCGACACCCACCAGCGTAGATGCAAACAACAGAAATTCGATCGGAATTCCCGCTATATTTGCGGTCTCAGACGCAAATGCGGTGCTCGATGTTGTAAATATTAGTAGCAATGACTGCAGCGTAATCACGGTCAGAGATTTCATGGAGGTTTTTG
>JBARHR010000360.1:0-4567 GCA_049799335.1 Gallionella sp.
GCCCATACAAATCGACTATCTGGAGTGGGAACATATTCAGCGGGTGCTGCGCGAAAACAATGACAACATTTCGGCAACAGCGCGCGCGCTCAACATGCACCGCCGCACGCTGCAACGCAAATTGACCAAACCGCCGCTCGGCCAAAAATAATTTTTCCGCTCGCGATTTTTCCCGTTCTCTCGTATAGTTAGCGCGGTCAAATGACACCACAACGACTATTCCTGCAGAATAGAAGGAAAGCATCTTTATGTTAGACGAAAGCGCACGCACCAAGATCAGGGTGGCGCTGGACAATCTCGATTCACTGCCTGCCATGCCGGCTATCGCGCAAAAGCTGCTTGCGCTGCCGCTCAATACCGAGTCCGGAGAAAAACAATTACTGGTGTTGATCGAGCAGGATCCGCAAATCTCGGCGAAGCTGGTGAGTCTGGCAAATTCCCCGATAATGGGCGTATCGCGCAAAATCGTTTCGGTCAAGGACGCCTCCATGTTACTTGGCCTGACGCGGGTCAAATCGGTTGCGCTGGGTATTGCCTCAATGTCATCTCTGGTGAAGATGAAACCGACGGAGAATTTCAAGCCCGAGGACTTGTGGATACACAGCATGATGGTCGCAATCGTGATGCGCAATCTCGCTCAGGAAATGCCCAGGGCCTCGCGACCACCGGAAGATCAGATATTTCTTACCGGCTTGCTGCACGATATCGGTTTCATGGCACTGCACTATATCGACGCCGCTGCCAGCAACGCGCTGCATCTGATCTTGAAACGCCAGCCGGAACGGCCGATTGCCGAAGTCGAACTTGAAGTGCTGGGCACCACGCACTGCGCGATTGGCACGCAATTGGCACGTCACTGGAACCTGCCTGAAGAAATCGTTTTTGCCATCGGCAATCATCACCCTCCGCATAAAGATCCCGCGGCAGCGCAAAATCCCATGGTGTTGCTGATTGGCATCGTCGAGAAGCTGCAGTCCAACTTTGGCATCACCGAACATACCGGCGGGACCGTCCTTGATCAAGAGTGGCGAGGTTTGGGCATAGATCCCGATTCCGCCGAAGATATCGCCAATCTTGCCGACGAACTTGCAATCCAGATTGCACAACAGAGGTAACGACGCAAGCCCGCAGCCAGCCTGCCAATTCCCGGTACCGGTATGCCCAACCCGCGCCGCATCGCTGAACGCCGCGCACCGCCTGCAAAGGTATAATAGGGCACCAGGCAATATTTTGGCCCAGACATGAAATTCGCAATACTGCTGTTCTGCCTGTTGTTTTCCCCGACGAGTCGCGCGCAACCGCCCATCCCTGCTGACGTGCCGGATCTGGCTGCCGAGTCGTATGTACTCTATGACTACACCGGCAATCGGGTGCTGCTGAACAAGAGTGGCGATACACGCATGGAACCCGCATCCCTTACCAAGCTGATGACGGCTTACCTCGCGTTTGATGCAATCAAACACAATACGCTTGCTTTGGCGCAACAAGTCTATGTACCCGCGGCAGCCGTACGCAGCGTCAAGCGCGAGTCGCGCATGTTGCTCAAGGTTGGCCAATCGGTAACGGTGGATGAACTATTGCACGGTCTGATCGTGCAATCCGGCAGCGACGCGGCAATAACGCTGGCAGTCAATATCGCCGGCAGCGCAGCGGGATTTGTCGACATGATGAACCGCGAGGCAAAACGGCTGGGTATGACCAACACCCATTTCACCAGCCCCGACGGACTGCCCGATGCGGACCACTACACGACCGCCAGTGATCTTGTGTTGCTCGCGGCGGCGATTGTGCGAGATTATCCTCAGCACTACGCGATATTTTCCCAGCGCAGCTACACTTTCAATAATGTCACGCAGGCAAGCAGCAACCGTTTGCTGTGGATGGACCCGTACGCTGACGGCATGAAGACGGGCTATGCCGAAAGTGCCGGCTACTGCATGGTTGCTTCGGTCAATCGCAACAACCACCGGCTGATCTCCGTGTTGTTTGGCGCCACTACGGACCGGTTGCGCGCTGCGGAGTCGCAGAGGCTGCTTAATTACGGCTACCTGAATTTTAACGCGGTAAAGCTTTATGCCACGAATCAACCGGTGGCAACGCTCAAAATATGGAAAGGTACGCAGGACCAACTAACACTCGGTTTGCGCCATGATGTGTATCTGACATTGCCCAAGGGCTCGCTGGGCCAGCTCAAGGCAAACCTGGAGACGAGGCAGCCGATATTCGCACCGGTTAGCGGCGGTGAACAACGTGGCGTGCTCAAACTGACGCTGAATGGCGAACCTTACGCCGAGTTCCCGGTGGTAGCACTCGAAGGCGTCGCCCTGGCCAACGTATTTTCACGCGGTTGGGATAGCATACGTTTGTTGTTCGAATAGGAGTACGAGTTGACGATATACCTGAACGGCGAATTCATGCCCGTCGCCGAAGCAAAGATTTCCGTGCTGGATCGCGGCTTCATCTTTGGCGACGGCGTGTATGAAGTGATACCGGTTTACTCCCGCAAGGCGTTCCGGCTGGAGTCGCATTTGCGCCGACTGCAGCAAAGCCTCGACGGTATAAAGTTGCCCAATCCCCACAGCGATCCGGAATGGAAAGTTATTCTGCTTCGGCTTGTAGAACTCAACGCTGATCAGGATCAATACCTGTATATGCATGTCACGCGCGGGGTCGCGAAACGCGACCATGCGTTCCCGAATCCGCCGGTCGCGCCGACCGTATTCGTGATGAGCAATCCGCTGCTCACGCCGCCGCCGGCGCTGCTGAAAACCGGTGTCGGCGCTGTCACCGCCCCCGATTATCGCTGGTTGCGCTGCGACATCAAGGCGATTTCCCTGTTACCCAATGTGCTGCTCAAGCAAACGGCAGTCGATGCAGGCTGTGCGGAAACCGTCCTGATACGCGCCGGTTCCGCAAACGAAGACAGTTTCATGACCGAAGGTTCGGCGAGCAACATCTTCCTGGTAAAACACGGCAAGTTGCTGGCGCCATTCAAAGACAATTTGATGCTGCCCGGCATCACCTACGATGTAATTCTCGAAATCGCTGCGGCCAACGGCATCGCCTGCGAAGTGCGGCGTATTTCGGCCAATGAGATATTCAACGCAGACGAATTGCTGTTGACGTCGTCCACCAAGGAGATTCTCGCCATCACCACCCTGGATGGCAAACCGGTAGGCAACGGCAAGCCCGGCGAAATGTTCACCCGGCTTTACCGGTTGTATCAGGATTTCAAACATAACGTGATGCGTGCCCCATGAGTGATTTACGTGCGAGCTTGATTGAATTTCCCTGCGAATTCCCGTTGAAGATATTCGGCCAGCAACAGTCCGGTTTTGCCCAGGCAGTAATGGAAGTAATCAGCAAACACGACCCGGCCTTTCAGGCTTCCAACATCGCTATGCGCTCCAGCAAGAATGCCCGTTACATCAGTCTGACCTGCAACGTACAGGCAACTTCGCAGGAGCAACTGGACGCGATCTATCGGGAGTTATGTGATCATCCGATGGTGGTGATGGTATTGTGAACATTACGCCGCACATACACTCGCTCGGCCTGATCGAGTATCTGCCCACGTGGGATGCGATGAAGCGATTCACCGCGCAGCGCGATGCCGATACCCGCGACGAAATCTGGCTGCTACAGCACCCGCCGGTTTACACGCTGGGGCTCGCCGGCAAACCGGAACACCTGCTACATGACACCCATATACCTGTGATAAAGATAGACCGGGGCGGGCAGATCACTTATCACGGACCCGGCCAGATTATTGCTTACCTGCTGCTCGATCTGCGCCGCTGGAAAATCAATGTGCGGGAATTGGTACGGCTGATGGAGCAGGCAGTCATCGACTTGCTCGGAGAATACGGTGTGGTCGCGCGGGGCCGTATCGACGCGCCAGGCGTATATGTTGGCGAGGCCAAGATCGCGGCGCTCGGACTGAAAATCAAGAACGGCTGCTGTTATCACGGGCTGTCGTTCAACGTGGACATGAATCTTGAGCCGTTCGCCAACATCAACCCATGCGGTTACGCCGGGCTGCGTGTTACCCAAGCCTGCCACGTCGGCATCACCGACGCGATCAACGAATTGCAGGCGCTATTGGCACAGAATCTGGTACACGGGCTGCGGCAACATGTTGAGCGCAAAATGCAGGACACACGGGCATCGCAAATGCCGCCAGGAGAAACAGAATGACCACCAGCAAACTATCCACCGAACCGGCAAAACAAACCAGTCACGCCAAGACTGCACGCAACCCGATCAAGATCGTGCCGCTGCAGGAACGACTGCGCAAGCCCGAATGGATACGCGTAAAGTCCGGCAGTGGCCAAGGGTATCACGATGTAAAGCGCATGTTGCGCGAGCACCAGTTGCACACCGTATGCGAGGAGGCCTCCTGCCCGAACATCGGTGAATGCTTCGGCAAGGGCACGGCGACCTTCATGATACTCGGCGATGTCTGTACCCGGCGCTGCCCGTTCTGTGATGTGGCCCACGGCAAGCCGCTGCCGCCAGATGCCAGCGAACCGGAAAATCTGGCACGCTCCATCGGCTTGCTCAAGCT
>JBARHR010000361.1:0-9087 GCA_049799335.1 Gallionella sp.
GCGACGTGCTGGTCGGCAAGGTTACACCCAAGGGTGAGACCCAGTTGACGCCGGAAGAAAAATTGCTTCGCGCAATTTTTGGCGAAAAGGCTTCGGACGTCAAGGACACCAGTTTGCGCGTACCGACCGGAAGCTCTGGAACGGTGATTGACGTGCAGGTGTTTACACGTGAGGGCTTGCAGCGTGACAAGCGCGCGCAGCAAATTATTGATGACGAGCTGGCCCGCTACAAGAAGGATCTGGTCGATCAGATGCGCATCGTCGAAGGGGACGTATTCGCGCGACTGGAAAAGTTACTGCACGGCAAGGTCGCCAACGGCGGTCCGAAGAAACTGGTCAAGGGTACCAAGCTGAGCAAGGAATATTTGCACAGCGTCGAACATAACCAGTGGTTTGATATCCGCTTGGCCAACGATGAAGCGGCAGCCCAGATGGAACAGGTCAAGGAAGGGTTGGCGCAAAAACGTAGTGAGTTCGATGCGGCATTCGAATTGAAGAAGCGGAAACTGACCCAGGGCGACGAGTTGCAGGCAGGAGTGCAAAAGATGGTCAAGGTGTATGTCGCCGTCAAACGTCGTCTGCAACCGGGTGACAAGATGGCGGGACGTCATGGCAACAAGGGCGTGGTGTCGCGCATTGTGCCGGTAGAAGACATGCCGTACATGGCTGACGGTACTCCTGTGGACGTAGTGTTGAATCCACTGGGTGTGCCATCCCGCATGAATATCGGCCAGATACTCGAAACGCATCTGGGTTGGGCGGCGAAGGGTTTGGGCAAGAAGATTGACGACATGCTGCAGGCCAATGCCAAACTCACCGAGCTGCGCAAATTCCTGAGCAAGATCTATAACCATCACAACGGCGAAACGGTTGATTTGGACTCATTTACCGATGATGAGATTATCGAGCTATGCCGCAACCTGACGCACGGCGTGCCGTTTGCGACACCGGTATTCGACGGGGCCAGCGAAGAGGAAATCAAGTACATGCTGGAACTTGCCGATCTTCCGCTGTCCGGTCAAACCGTGCTGTACGACGGGCGTACCGGCGAGGCGTTTGACCGCAAGGTAACGGTTGGCTACAAGCATATTCTGAAGTTGCACCACTTGGTCGATGACAAGATGCACGCGCGTTCTACCGGTCCTTACAGCTTGGTTACCCAGCAACCGCTGGGTGGCAAGGCGCAGTTTGGTGGTCAACGTTTCGGTGAAATGGAAGTATGGGCGCTTGAAGCGTACGGTGCCGCATACACCTTGCAGGAAATGTTGACCGTCAAGTCGGATGACGTGGCCGGACGTACCAAGGTTTACGAAAGCATCGTCAAGGGCGATCACAAGATCGATGCAGGTATGCCGGAATCGTTTAACGTGGTCATCAAGGAAATTCGTTCTCTGGCGATCGATATGGATCTGGTGCGCAACTGACGACAGGATGAAAAGTAGAGGATTGCGCTATACCCCAATTCGATTTTCGCCCTTTCGGTTTTAAAGGAGTTTCACATGAAATCATTGCTCGATTTATTCAAGCAGGTTACACAAAAAGAAGAGTTCGATTCGATCAAGATCGGGCTGGCTTCACCGGAGAAGATTCGCTCCTGGTCCTACGGCGAAGTCAAAAAACCGGAAACCATTAATTACCGCACCTTCAAACCGGAGCGTGACGGCCTGTTTTGCGCCAAGATTTTCGGACCGGTAAAGGACTATGAGTGCCTGTGCGGCAAATACAAACGACTCAAACACCGTGGCGTGATCTGCGAAAAATGCGGCGTTGAAGTCACACTGTCCAAGGTGCGCCGCGAACGCATGGGGCACATCGAGTTGGCCTCGCCGGTTGCACACATCTGGTTTCTGAAGTCGCTGCCGTCGCGCCTCGGTATGGTCCTTGACATGACCCTGCGGGACATCGAACGGGTGCTGTACTTCGAAGCGTATGTGGTCACTGAACCGGGTATGACGCCGCTGAATCGCGGTCAGTTGCTTTCCGAAGATGATTATCTCGCGAAGACCGAAGAGTACGGCGACGAGTTCAGCGCCACCATGGGCGCAGAAGGTGTGCGTTCGCTGTTGGGCAATCTGGACGTAACTGCTGAAATCGAAACAATACGCGCCGAACTGGCGGCGACCGGTTCCGAGACCAAGATCAAGAAATACGCGAAACGGCTGAAAGTGCTGGAGGCTTTCAATGCATCCGGTATCAAGCCGCAATGGATGGTAATGACCGTGTTGCCGGTGTTGCCGCCGGAGTTGCGTCCGCTGGTTCCGCTCGACGGTGGCCGCTTTGCCACGTCCGATCTGAATGATTTGTATCGCCGTGTAATCAACCGCAACAACCGTCTGCGTCGTTTGCTTGAATTGAAGGCGCCCGACATTATCGTGCGCAACGAAAAGCGCATGTTGCAGGAGTCGGTCGATTCATTGCTGGACAATGGTCGCCGTGGTAAGGCGATGACCGGCGCGAACAAGCGTCAATTGAAGTCGCTTGCCGACATGATCAAGGGCAAGAGTGGCCGTTTCCGCCAGAACTTGCTGGGTAAACGCGTGGATTATTCTGGTCGTTCCGTGATCGTCGTGGGTCCGCAGCTAAAACTGCATCAGTGCGGTTTGCCGAAGAAAATGGCGCTGGAACTGTTTAAACCTTTTATCTTCAGCCGCCTCGAAGCAATGGGGCTGGCGACTACCATCAAGGCCAGCAAGCGCATGGTAGAGGCGGAAGAGCCGATCGTCTGGGACATACTCGAAGAAGTTATCCGCGAGCATCCGGTCATGCTGAATCGCGCGCCGACTTTGCACCGTCTGGGTATCCAGGCGTTTGAACCGATTCTGATTGAGGGCAAGGCGATTCAGCTGCATCCGTTGGTTTGCTCCGCATTCAACGCCGACTTCGACGGTGACCAAATGGCCGTGCATGTGCCATTGTCACTCGAGGCACAAATGGAATGCCGCACATTGATGCTTGCGTCCAACAACGTGTTGTCTCCGGCGAATGGCGAGCCTATTATCGTACCGTCGCAAGATATCGTCCTCGGTCTGTACTACATGACCCGTGAAAAGGTCGGCTCGCAGGGCGAAGGCTCGATGTTTGCCAACATAGCCGAGGTTTCGCGCGCTTACGAGTCTCGTGAAGTCGAATTGCAGGCGAAGATAATCGTGCGTCTCAAGGAAATGCACACGGACCCTGAAGGGAATCTGACCGAAAAGCTGGTGCGCCATGAAACCACCGTCGGACGCGCGTTGCTTTCTGAGGTGCTCCCGGCCGGTCTGCCGTTCGCGCTGATAAACAAATCACTCAAAAAGAAGGAAATATCCCGGCTGATCAATGCCAGTTTCCGTCAATGCGGTTTGCGCGACACGGTGATCATGGCCGACAAGCTCATGTATACCGGGTTTACCTATGCGACGCGTGCCGGCATATCAATTTGTGTCGACGACATGTTGATGCCGCTGCAGAAGAGCGAATTGATCGGTGCAGCCGAAAAAGAAGTCAAGGAAATCTATTCCCAGTACACATCAGGATTGGTAACCGACGGCGAACGTTATAACAAGGTTGTGGACATCTGGGGGCGTACCGGTGATGTAGTCGCCAAGGCGATGATGGAACAACTTGGTAGCGAGCCGGTGGTTGATCGCGTTACTGGTGAAACGCGGATGAGCAAGGGTAAACCTGTCATGCAGGAATCGTTTAATTCCATTTACATGATGGCCGATTCCGGTGCGCGCGGCTCGGCAGCGCAAATCAGGCAATTGGCGGGGATGCGCGGCTTGATGGCCAAACCTGACGGGTCGATCATTGAAACACCGATCACGGCGAATTTCCGCGAAGGCCTGAACATGTTGCAGTACTTCATTTCGACCCATGGCGCGCGTAAAGGCTTGGCCGATACTGCGCTGAAGACGGCGAATTCCGGATATCTGACGCGCCGTTTGGTTGACGTGACACAGGACCTGGTGGTCATAGAAGACGATTGTGGTACCACCCATGGCACATCCATGAAAGCCATGGTAGAGGGCGGGGAAGTGATCGAGGCACTCGGTGAGCGCATCCTTGGGCGCGTGGTAAGCGCGGATGTAGTCAATCCGGAAAGTGGCGAAACGTTGTATGAGGCGGGTGTGCTGCTGGATGAAACCGCAGTCGAACGTATAGAGTCGCTGGGCGTGGACGAGGTGCGCGTGCGTACTCCGCTAAGTTGTGAAACCCGCTTTGGTCTGTGCGCGAAATGCTATGGAAGAGATCTTGGCAGGGGCGGCATGGTGAATGTCGGTGAAGCGGTTGGCGTTATTGCAGCGCAATCCATCGGCGAGCCGGGTACGCAGTTGACCATGCGTACCTTCCATATCGGCGGCGCGGCTTCGCGTACCGTGGTGGCGAGCCAGATAGAGAGCAAATCTAACGGTGTATTGAAATTCAGTACCAATATGCGCGTGGTGACTACGCTGCGCGGTGAAGTACTGGTTGTCGCGCGCAGTGCGGAGGTTATTATTACAGACGATCATGGTCGCGAACGTGAACGTCATAAAGTGCCCTACGGTGCGATCTTGTCGTCGAAAGAGGGTAGCGCCATCAAGGCGGGTACCGTATTGGCGACGTGGGATCCGCATACGCGACCGATCATTACTGAATATGCGGGCACGGTGAGTTTCCAGAACGTCGAGGAAGGCACTACGGTTGCGAAGCAGATTGACGAGGTAACCGGTTTGTCAACGCTGGTCGTCATTGATCCAAAGCGTTCTACAGCCCAAACCAAGGGCGTTCGACCTATGGTGCGATTGTTCGACGAGGCCGGTAATGAAGTCAAGTTGGCAGGGACCGATACCGCAGTAAGCGTGACCTTTCAGACCGGCTCGATCATTACCGTCGAAGATGGTCAGCAAGTTGGCATCGGCGATGTACTGGCGCGTATTCCGCAGGAAAGCAGCAAGACACGCGATATTACCGGCGGTCTGCCACGTGTGGCTGAATTGTTCGAGGCGCGCATTCCCAAGGATGCCGGCGTGCTCGCGGAGGTCACCGGAACCGTATCCTTCGGCAAGGATACCAAGGGCAAGCAGCGGCTGGTGATCACGGATGTCGATGGCGTTGCCAACGAATTCCTGATCCCCAAGGAAAAGCATGTTCTGGCTCACGACGGTCAAGTGGTCAATCAGGGCGAGATGATTGTAGATGGCCCCGCCGATCCGCATGACATACTGCGATTGCTCGGAGTGGAGGCGCTGGCGCGCTATATTACCGATGAGGTACAGGAGGTCTATCGCTTGCAGGGTGTGAAAATTAGCGACAAGCACATTGAGGTCATCGTGCGCCAGATGTTGCGCAGGGTTCAGATCAATGATGTGGGGGACACCCGCTTCATTACCGGCGAACAGGTTGAACGTGCCGATTTGCTGATAGAAAACGAACGTGTAATAGCGGAAGGCAAGGAGTCAGCGGCATTTGACTACGTGTTGTTGGGTATTACCAAAGCGTCATTGTCGACTGACTCGTTTATCTCTGCGGCATCGTTCCAGGAAACTACTCGCGTATTGACTGAAGCCGCGATTATGGGGAAACGCGACGACCTGCGCGGCTTGAAGGAAAACGTCATTGTTGGTCGCTTGATACCGGCAGGTACGGGTTTGGCCTATCACGTGTTGCGGCGCAAGCAGCGCCTAGGTATCGATATGGCGGAGGGGCGAGAGTTGCAGGAAGTCGTCGTCGAGTCGTTTGGACCACCGGATAGCCCTGAATTGCTTGACACATCTGGGGTTTCTCAATAGAATTCGCAACCTTTTTTTCCCGTCGCAGCGGATGAAGTATTTTGTCTTGCTGCGACGTTGTATTTTTATTCGTTGAAATTTAACGATATTTTAGAATTATTTAGGATTTGTAGAAAATGCCAACCATAAATCAGCTGATACGCAAGCCGCGAGTTGCAATTACGGAAAAGAGTAAAGTTCCGGCACTGGGTGGTTCGCCACAGTAGCGCGGTGTGTGTACGCGTGTATATACAACGACTCCGAAAAAGCCAAACTCCGCATTGCGTAAGGTCGCAAAGGTCCGTTTGACCAACGGCTTTGAAGTCATTAGCTACATTGGCGGTGAAGGGCATAATCTGCAGGAACACTCGGTTGTGTTGTTGCGCGGTGGTCGTGTCAAGGATTTGCCGGGTGTGCGCTATCACATGGTGCGCGGCAGTCTGGATACGGCGGGCGTCAAGGATCGTAAGCAGGCGCGCTCCAAATACGGTTCGAAGCGCGCCAAGAAAGCTTAATTCCAATTTAACATTAGACAATCCAAAAAATATTCGAGGTAGTTATGCCAAGACGCAGAGAAGTTCCCAAACGTGACATTCTTCCGGATCCCAAGTTCGGCAATCAGGATTTGTCCAAGTTCGTAAACGTGTTGATGACGTCCGGCAAAAAGTCAGTGGCTGAGCGCATTCTCTACGGTGCTTTGGAGCAGGTTGGCAAAAAGACCAGCAAGGACGCAATTGAGGTGTTCAACATGGCGTTGACCAACGTCAAGCCTCAGGTTGAAGTCAAGAGCCGCCGAGTTGGCGGTGCAAACTATCAGGTTCCAGTTGAGGTGCGTCCTTCCCGTCGCGTCGCGTTGGGCATGCGCTGGCTGAAGGATTTTGCGCGCAAACGCGGTGAAAAGTCGATGGGCATGCGTCTGGCTGGTGAATTGATTGATGCATCCGAGGGTCGCGGTGGCGCGGTGAAAAAGCGTGAAGAAGTTCATCGTATGGCAGAGGCGAACAAGGCGTTCTCACATTTCCGCTTCTGATCGAAATATTTAGCAGCTAAACCAGATAAAAGTTAGGCAACTACCGTGGCACGTAAAACTCCCATCGAGCGCTATCGCAACATTGGCATCAGCGCGCACATTGACGCAGGCAAGACAACCACAACTGAACGCGTTCTTTTTTACACTGGTGTAAATCACAAAATAGGCGAAGTGCACGATGGCGCAGCAACCATGGACTGGATGGAGCAGGAGCAGGAGCGTGGGATTACCATCACGTCCGCGGCGACCACTTGCTTCTGGAAGGGCATGGACAATACCTTTCCTGAGCACCGTATCAACATCATTGATACACCGGGTCACGTTGACTTTACCATTGAGGTAGAGCGTTCAATGCGCGTACTTGACGGCGCGTGCATGGTTTACTGTGCGGTTGGCGGTGTGCAGCCGCAGTCAGAAACGGTTTGGCGTCAGGCCAACAAGTACCGCGTACCACGTTTGGCGTTCGTCAATAAGATGGATCGCCAGGGTGCGAATTTCTTCAAGGTTTTCGATCAGATGCGTACCCGGCTCAAGGCGAACCCAGTGCCGATTCATGTGCCGATTGGTGCGGAAGAAAAGTTCGAAGGGGTTGTCGATCTGGTTCGCATGAAGGCGATTTACTGGGACGAAGCTTCTCAGGGCATGAAGTTTGATTTGCGCGAGATCCCTGCAGATTTGATCGAGGTGTGCAAGGAGTGGCGCGAAAAATTGGTTGAAAATGCTGCCGAAGCGTCCGAAGAGATGATGAACAAGTATCTCGAGGACGGCGACCTGTCAGAGGCGGATATCAAGCAGTGCTTGCGCATGCGCACTATAGCCGGCGAGATCATTCCGATGCTGTGCGGATCGGCGTTCAAGAACAAGGGCGTGCAGGCGATGCTGGACGCAGTTGTTGAATATTTGCCAGCGCCAACCGATATTCCTCCGGTCAAAGGTGAGTTGGCGGATGGGACAATAGGTCAGCGCAAAGCCGCCGACGAAGAGCCGTTCTCCGGCTTGGCTTTCAAGATCATGACCGATCCCTTTGTAGGGCAATTGATTTTTTTCCGAGTTTACTCGGGGATGCTCAAGTCTGGAGATACGGTTTATAACCCGATCAAGGGCAAGAAAGAGCGTATTGGCCGCATATTGTTGATGCACGCCAATGAGCGCGAGGAAATCAAAGAGGTTTTTGCTGGTGATATCGCTGCGGCGGTGGGTCTGAAAGAGGCTACCACGGGCGACACACTGTGTGATCCCGCTAAGGAAATCATACTTGAGCGCATGATATTTCCTGAGCCGGTTATTCATGTGGCCGTTGAACCTAAGACCAAAGCCGACCAGGAAAAAATGGGCTTGGCGCTGAATCGTCTCGCCCAGGAAGATCCTTCTTTCCGTGTTCGCACTGACGAAGAATCGGGCCAGACGATTATTTCCGGCATGGGCGAGTTGCACCTGGAAATTCTGGTTGATCGGATGAAACGAGAGTTTGGCGTAGAGGCCAATGTGGGCGCACCGCAGGTAGCGTATCGTGAAGCGATCAGGAAGCCTGTTGAGGTCGAGGGCAAGTTCGTCAAGCAATCCGGCGGCCGAGGTCAGTTCGGCCATGTCTGGATCAAGATGGAGCCCAACGAGGCTGGCAAGGGTTTTGAGTTTGTTGACGCAATTAAAGGCGGTACGGTTCCGCGTGAATTTATTCCGGCCGTTGAGAAGGGTTTGCGTGAAACGTTGCCTAACGGCGTGTTGGCAGGCTTCCCGGTTGTGGACGTCAAAGTTACGCTGTTTGACGGATCGTCACACGATGTGGACTCAAACGAAAACGCCTTCAAGATGGCGGCCTCAATGGCGTTCAAAGACGGCATGCGCAAAGCGAGTCCGGTATTGCTCGAGCCTATGATGTCGGTCGAGGTGGAAACGCCTGAAGACTATACCGGCACTGTGATGGGGGATCTGTCGTCCCGTCGCGGTATGGTACAGGGTATGGATGACATGGTCGGTGGTGGTAAGGCTGTCAGGGCGGAGGTGCCGTTGGCGGAAATGTTCGGATATTCAACCGCGTTGCGCTCGGCTACGCAGGGTCGCGCAACCTACACGATGGAATTCAAGCATTACTCCGAGGCTCCGAAAAACGTGGCTGAAGCGATCATGAACAAAAAATAATTTTGCTATAACCAGAATTTATATCTCAAAAAATCAGAATTAACCATTAGTTTAGGGGCGAAAAATCATGGCAAAGAGCAAATTTGAACGGACCAAACCGCACGTCAACGTAGGGACGATAGGACACGTTGATCACGGGAAGACCACACTGACAGCGGCGATCACCATGGTGATGGCGAAGAAGTACGG
>JBARHR010000362.1:0-4713 GCA_049799335.1 Gallionella sp.
ACGTTCAGCAGCGCGAGAAAACCAACCGCGCCAAGCATTGGTGTCCACGCGAAGTCAGGACTGAGGTAATGATGAACCAGTGCCAGGATGGTCAGCTGCGCGCCGATCGCAACGCAGCGCAACAGGAATAGGCGGCGCAGATGCGAATGACCTGTCTGGGTGGCGAGCAACGAAGAATTCATGGGGGGATTCTACCGGAGACGTTCAGCGGATAGGTGCGACAATTTGCCGCTGCAACGCGATGCCAAGTACCGGCAGTCGGAAAGTTTCTCACTACTTGTTTTCGAATCGCGGCATTTGGGTAAGCATTTGGATCGCAATTTGGATTTGCCAGTTCGCGGCGAATTGAGAACATTCATCACATACTCAATCGCGTTTGAAAGATTTGGGCATTGAATATCCCGATAAGCGTTGTGGACCTGTGCTTGACTAGTGCCCGCAGTGCTGCATTGCATGCGCCATTCAAGCGGCATGTGACAATTTGTCGCATCTTCCGGTTATCAACATCAAGTAAAATCCGAATGATGTACATTGCCTACTCGGTTCGAAGACTGCTGTCCTGTTCACGAGTTATGGAAGCGTTGTCAATTCTCACCGGATATTTATCATCAAACTTCCCTTGAAATTCGCCTGGATGTTGCTTGCGACCGTGCCAATTTCGGCCATGTCCGACGAGATGACGCTGAGTGAAGTCGTGGTGAAGTCGGCAACAGCACCGGATTCTTCCTTGAGTGGAACCGGCCTGGACGTGTCCAACTTAATCTCAAAACGCGCAGGCACAAGCGACAGTGCGCAGCTATTGCAGGACGTACCCGGTGTCAGCCTCAATGGGGCGGGTGGTGTTTCCAGTTTGCCCGCAATTCACGGGATGGCGGATGATCGCCTGCGAATACAGGTTGACGGGATGGATCTGGTTGCCGCATGTCCCAATCACATGAATTCGGCACTTTCATATATCGATCCGTCAAATGTGGAGAGCGCACTGGTATTTGCGGGCATCACGCCGGTGAGTGTCGGCGGGGACAGCATAGGCGGCACGATACAAATGAAATCTGCGCAGCCGAAATTTTCCGAGAGCGACGAACTTCTGACCGAAGGCAATATCGGTGGTTTTTATCGTAGCAACGCGAATTCCTTTGGCGGAAATATCGCCGCGTCGAGCGCCACCGAAAACCTGAGCCTGGCGTACAGTGGCTCGATTGCTCGGGCGGACAACTATGTTGCGGGAGGTAGCTTCAAGCCCGTAGGTCCGGGTGCGCCGGGCGGCGAATGGCTGGATGGAGACGTGGTTGGATCGACCGCGTATACATCAGACAATCAAAATATTGGCGTGGCACTGCGTCACGACAAGCATCTGCTCAAGTTGAGCGTGGGCGTACAACATCTCGGCTTCGAAGGTTTTCCAAATCAGCGCATGGACATGACTGCCAATAACAGTGTGCAGATCAATTTCGGATATACCGGGCGGTATCAGTGGGGCGTACTTGAGGCGAGAATTTACGATCAGCATACTGATCACGAAATGAACATGGGACCCGACCGCTTTTCGTACGGTACGCTCGGGATGCCGATGAATACCAATGCAAAAACAAATGGCGCCGCGGTAAAAGCCGATATCGTCGTTTCCGAACGAGATATTCTGCGTGCGGGCATAGACTATCAGCAGTACACCTTGAACGATTACTGGCCTGCGGTCGACGGCACGATGGGACCGAACACTTATTGGAATATTGATTTTGGGACCCGTGACCGCACCGGGATTTTTGGTGAATGGGAGGCATACTGGAATCCGCAATGGGTCAGTCAATTCGGGATTCGCACCGATGCTGTGAACGCGAACACCGGCCCAGTTCAAGGTTACGATAATAGCTTGGCAATGTGGAGCGCTGACGCTATCGCGTTCAATTCGCTTGATCGTCAGCGCACCGATCAGAATTGGGATATGACCGCGGTGGGCAGTTACAAGCCTGACGATGAACACTTCTACGAACTGGGCTACGCCAGAAAAAGCCACTCGCCCAATCTATATCAGCGTTACGCCTGGTCTACTCAGCCGATGGCAGCGTTAATGAACAACTTCGTCGGCGATGGCAACGGTTATATTGGCAATGTCGACCTCGGGCCGGAAGTGGCAGACACACTGAGTGGAACTGGCGACTGGCACGATGCCGCCAATGAGGACTGGGGCGTAAAAGCGACTGCATACTATACACATATACAGAATTACATTGACGCGCGCCGTTGCGACTTCGGTCAATGCGGTGGATCGGCAAACGTGGAAGCTACGACCGGGTTCGTGCTGCTGCAGTATGTGAATCAAACCGCGCGCCTTTACGGCCTGGACCTGTCGGCTCATAAACTTGTCGCGAATCGATCTGACTACGGCAGTTTTAGGTTATCAGGGTTGCTGAATTATGTGAGGGGCAAGAATTCAACGACGCGTGATGACCTTTACAACATCATGCCGCTCAATGCGAAACTGGTTCTGGAGCAGAGCACGGGAAACTGGACTAACGCTGCCGAGTTTCAGACAGTATCGGCAAAGACACACGTCTCGCGGGTCCGCAATGAGATCGCTACAGGTGGCTACAGCCTGATCAATTTGCGCGGCAGCCATAATTGGAACAAGGCGCGGCTGGACCTGTCCGTGTTGAACGTGTTCAACCGCTCCTACTCGCTGCCGCTGGGCGGAGCCTATGTCGGGCAAGGTGCGTCGATGTCCAGTAACGGCATACCGTGGGGTGTTGCCGTACCGGGCATGGGCCGCTCGTTCAATCTTGCATGGAGCATGCAGCTATGAGGCAACAGATACCAAATGTTGTCGACATACGGCGCACTGCACACTACTCAATTAACCTAAGGTTGAGCGTCATAGCGTTCGCGGTGTTGATGCTGGCGGGTTGCGGCGGACGCGGGGAACCTGCCCTGCATGCCAACCCGCAAACGATTGCCTTCGATGTTGCGCCGACATTGATATTGGGTACCAATGCAATCGTGAGCGCCGTTTCGACTTCCGGATTGCCGGTCAGTTACACCAGCACCACACCCACTGTGTGCAGCGTAAACCTCGCAACCGGACAGATCGCCGCCCTGACCGAAGGAACCTGCACTGTCGCTGCCAATCAATACGGCAACAGCGAATTCTCGCCGGCACCTCAGGCAGTGTTGAGTATGGTGGTGACGTTCAATCCCGATCAAACGATCAGTTTCTCGGCCGCACCAACGCTGAACTTGTACGGTACGGCAGCAGTTGTAGCGGCGGCTGATTCCGGGCTGGCGGTTGTCTATAGTTCTATGACACCAACGGTGTGTGCCATAGATAGTGCAAACGGCGTGGTCACCGACATCGGTGTGGGCGACTGCGTCATCGCGGCCAATCAACCGGGCGATGCCAGCCATAATCCCGCGCCGCAAGTTGCGTTGACACTAACTGTCGTGCCATGGACCGCGCCCTTGGCGCCGCCTGATGCGCCCACGGGCCTTGTTGCAACTCTGGGAAATACGGCAGCCAGCGTGATTACCAGTTTCATCGGTCCGGCTTCCAGTGGCGGCAGCCCGGTAACCGGGTACACCGTGGTTTCTACGCCGGCAGGGAGCAGCGCGTCCGGAGCTTCCTCACCGATTGAAGTGTCGTGCCCGGTATCCTGCAGCGGGTATGCCTTTTCCGTCATTGCGACCAACGCAACGGGAGACGGTGTGGCGTCCTCGCCCGCCGATGTTTTAACTGCCTATAGCATTGTTGCCACATTCCTTGAGCCGGATACTCAACCCAACGATTCGATCTTTATCGGTTCCTTAGCATTTGACTCAACGACTTCGACGGTATCGGATCTGCGGGGAATTCTGAGCGAATCGATGAGCGGAAATCAGATAGGCTATCCGAATGACAGCATGACCTGGCTGCCGCTCGGTCACCAGTTGTCGTCGGTGTATGACGCAGCCTTGGGTGGTCAATTGGTAACGACATTCATGCTGCCGGACACCAATACTTTCTCGACCAACCCGACGTTTGGCGGAACGGATGGATGGGCGCCAGGAACCGGCTACGCACTGTATTACAACTATCCCGGAACGAACCCGGGCAATGCCTACGCCAGGATATTCGTCAATAGCGCTGATCCGACCGCCCCGCTGACACAATCACAAATAGACAAATTGGCTTACGCGGACTGCACACCGGGCGGAATGATGGGTGGAACGTGCATGACTGGAACCACGGTGGCCGGCTATGGCACGATAGGGTCTATGGGCGGTTACCCGGTCACGCAAGTGATTACCCGAAAGTAGCATCCCGAAAAAATCATCCTGCATTGAGCGCGCTGATTTTATTCGAACCTGCTGGATTGCTGGCATGAGCTGTGGGGTGCTGCACCATACATGGTCTAGTGTCACCAAATCAGATTGCGTCATCGCCGCACCGTCGGCACATAGTCGGTGCAGGTGTCCGATGCGCAAACAGGAATGAATTGTTACGCTATCGAGCTGCCAGCGTTTGCTTGAACGGGTCGGTAAATCTCGGGTTGCTCAGGAATGCTTCGTCAGTCAGTGTGTTCAGAAATGCGATGAGATCTTTCTTGTTCTGCGCGGTGAGTTTGATCCTGTCGACGCGCTTGTCCTTTAGAGGGCTGTTCCTGCCATCACCCTGGTTCGGCCCGGCGGTCATCACTCGACCATGCGCAGCATAGAAGTCCAGTACCTGTTCCAGGCTGGCGA
>JBARHR010000363.1:0-10775 GCA_049799335.1 Gallionella sp.
AGTATTTGTACGGACAAAGTCATAAGCGCCAACGCACAAATTGTACCGATATCGTCCAAGTATTTCATCTGCATCAGCGCCGCCAGAAATTCGGCGTGAACAGAATCAGCACGGTGAAAATTTCCAGACGTCCGGTCAACATCGCAAATGTACATACCCACGTCTGGAAATCAGTCAATACGCCGAAATTGCCTGCAGGACCCACTACGCCCAGACCCGGTCCCGCATTGTTGATGCAAGCGATCACGGCGGAGAATGCCGAGATGAAATCCATCCCGCTGATCAGCAATACGAAAGTCAGCGTAGCGATGGTCATGAAATACAGGAATATAAATCCTAACACCGAGAACACGATCGTGTTGGACACCACCATCCCGCCGATCTTCATCGGGTTGACCGCGGCAGGGTGCAGCAATTTTACAAACTCGCGTCCGGCTTGTTTGGCCAGCACCAGCGTGCGTATCATCTTGATGCCGCCGCCTGTCGATCCGGAACTCACTGTAATACAACTCAGAAACAACATCCACAGGGGGGCGAAGATCGGCCACTGATTGAAATCCACACTGGCAAAACCGCAATCTGTCGCCATTGACACCAGATTAAAACTGGCATGGCGCAAAGCGATCCAGTATCCGGGATAAATCCCCATTTTCCACAGGTACAGTGCAATTCCCGCACAACTTGCCAGAATGAGCGCAATTGATGCGATGGCCTCGGCGTCGCGTACATACACTCCCAATGACTTGCGGCGCCACGCGAGAAAGTGGGTGGCAAAGTTGATGGCCGCAAGCAACATGAACACGATCAGTACAGCTTCTATAGCGGGAGAATCGTAGTAACCCACGCTGGCATCGTGCGTGGAAAAGCCACCCAGCCCCATCGCCGCAAATGCGTGGCATATCGCGTCCAGCCAATTCATTCCCGCCCATTTGAGCGAGGAAATGCACAGCAGCGTAATCACCAGGTAAACCATCCACAAATTTCGCGCGGTTTCCGCGATGCGCGGGGTCAGCGCCGAATCTTTCATCGGTCCCGGAGTCTCCGCCTTGAACAATTGCCGTCCGCCTACGCCGAGCAGCGGCAATACCGCGACCGCCAGTACAATGATTCCCATGCCGCCCAGCCAGTTCAGCTCGTGCCGCCAGATATTGATAGCCGGAGGCAGGTAATCCAGTCCTGTCAATACCGTGGCGCCCGTTGTGGTGATCCCCGACATGGTCTCGAAATACGCATCGGTGAATGATAATCCGTCTATCACCAGCAACAAAGGCAATGTGGCAACGGCCGGCATTGCCGTCCACATTCCCACAACCAGCAAATAGCCATGGCGGATGGAAAGTTCGCCGCGATAACGGCGGGTGGTAAGCCATAACAGCAAGCCAGTCCCGTCCGTCCAGCCCATCGCGTATACAAAGTCGATGAAGGTCCCGTCGTGATAAATCAGAGAGCCGACTATCGGGATCAGATAGGCGATGCTGAACACCACCAGCATCAGACCCAAAGCATTGAGGACAGTCAATGCGCGTATCATCAGAAGAAGCCGATCTTGACCTGAAAGAGTTTCTCGACCTTCTTTACGATCTTCTTGTCGATTACGAAGACGATGACGTGGTCGTCTGCCTCAATCACCACATCGTGATGCCCCATCAGGACCTGATCCCCGCGCACCAGTGCGCCGATACTGGCCCCCTTGGGCAAGTCTATCTGGTCTATGCGTCGCCCCACGACAGATGACGAATGCGCGTCTCCATGCGCCACCAGTTCCAGAGCCTCCGCGGCACCGCGCCGCAACGAGTGTACGGCGGCGACGTCGCCCTGACGTACATACGCCAACAACGAACCGATGGTGACTTGCGCGGGTGACAGCGCAATGTCAATTTTGCCACCCTGTACCAGGCTGACATAGGCACTGCGGTTGATCAGCGCAATTACCTTGCTTGCACCCGCTTGTTTGGCCAACAGCGAAGACATGATATTGTTTTCGTCGTCATTGGTAAGCGCGCAGAAAACATCAACATCGGCGACATGCTCCTGCAACATCAGCTGTTCGTCGGTGCCATCGCCGTTGAGTATCAGCGTATTGGTCAGCTCCTTGGCCAGTTTTTCACACGACTTCTTGTTGTGCTCGATCAACTTGACGTGATAATCCTTCTCCAGGGATTTTGCCAGTCGTCGTCCGATATTGCCGCCGCCAACGATCATGATGCGCCGCGCCGGTTTGTCCATGCGGCGCATCTCCAGAAGCACATTGCGGATATGATTGGTCGCGGCGATGAAGAAGATTTCATCGCCCACTTCGACCACCGTGTCGCCTTCGGGAATGATGGGCTTGTCGTGACGGAAAATGGCCGCGACACGACTCTCGATTTGCGGCATGTGGGTACGCAAAAAATTGAGCGGTTTTCCTACCAGCGGACCGCCTTCGAAGGCGCGAACCGCGACCAGTGACGCCTTGCCTTGTGAAAAACGCTGCACTTGCAGTGCCTCCGGAAACTCGATCAGCTTGACGATGTAGTCGGTCAGTATCTGCTCGGGACAAATCGAGAAGTCCACGCAGAAGTTTTCAGTACTGAATATTTCCGGGCGCTCCAGATAGTCCGGTGCTCGTATCCGGGCGATGCGCGTCGGCGTGTTGTAAAGTGTGGCCGCCAGCTTGCATGCGACCAGATTGACTTCGTCGCTTTGCGTGACCGCAAGCAACATGTCGGCATCGACGATCCCAGCCTGTTCCAGCACCGATGGGTGTGCAGCGTTTCCAGTCAGGGTGCGCAAATCCAGTCTGTCCTGCAGTTGGCGCAGTTTCTCGCTGTCGGTATCCACTACCGTGATGTCATTGGCTTCGCTGACCAGGCTTTCCGCGACCGTTGACCCGACCTGTCCGGCTCCAAGTATCAAAATTTTCAAGCGGCCCCCCGTTATTACACGCTACCTCATTATTGTTACTTTCTTAGCCAGCTTTTCCAGTCTTCGAACAGTTTGTGATTGCGTGCCGCAATTACGGAGCGCTGCCAGATGTCGCCCTGCGCAAAGTCGTCGACATCGATGCAACAGGCGTAACCGCCGGATTCCGAGAGGATCAATGAGCCCGCAGAATAGTCCCACAGTTTTTGACCGCCGTGCAGATACATATCGAAACGCCCGGCGGCGGTATAACACCAGTCCAGCGCGCTGGCACCGAAGTTGCGTTGCGAACTGTAGGGGGGGTTGGTTGCCAGCCGCGAGACCAAATCCTGTTTGAGTCGCTTCATGTCGACACAAGCCAGGGAATGCCTGATATTTCCCGCGGACTCGTATCCAATCAGTTTTGAGCCGTTGAGAAATGCACCCTTGCCTAGCTCGGCGGCGAACATCTCGTTGGCAACCGGGTCATACACCACACCCATTACGCTTTTTCCGGCGCGCAGCAGCGCGACCGAGACCGCAAAATAGGGCAGGCCGCGTACGAAATTCGAAGTCCCGTCGATCGGGTCTATACACCACAAGCCTTCGTGTCCGGCTGTCCAAAGTGCCTGATGTTCGGCAGCCTGCATCTCTTCACCAAGCACCGGCACGTTCAGGATGGCCTGCAATTTTCTTGTCAGAGCTTGTTGCGCCGCCAGGTCTGCTTCGGTACACAGGCTGCCATCACTCTTGTGCAGATGTGACGCCTTGAGATAGCGAGGCATGATTTCTTCCGATGTCACGAGTTTGACCGCGGCAATGACCGCTTTGAGCAAAGCGCTCATGCTGACAGCAACTGTGTGCTTTCCGGTGCTGGTTGCCAGATTCATTCCGATTTCCACTTGATTGAACAACCCATACTTGCGATCTGTTCGCGCGGGCCGTGTCCGCTTTGCGCCGTTTGCACCATGGCATTGAACAAATCGCGCGGTGCGTCAGCTACCGCTTCCTTGCGCGAGGCATCCATCCGTCCGCGATACTGCAATTGCAGATCGGCATTGAAGCCGAAGAAATCCGGGGTGCAAACGGCGTCGTAAAGCTTGGCGACCTTTTGCGTTTCATCCCATACATAGGGAAACGGGTAATGGTATTGCTGCGCGATCAGTTGCATGTTTTCGAAGGAATCCTCGGCGTAATCTGCCGGATCGTTGGACATGATGGCGATGCTGTTGATACCGTGATTTTGCAGCTCAAGCGTGTCGCGCACGATACGGTCGCGGATGGATTTTACGTAGGGACAGTGATTGCAGATGAACATTACCAGCAAGCCGTTCTCGCCGCGCGAGTTGGCCAGGTTGTAGAGCTTTCCATCCACACCGGGCAAACTGAAATCTGCGGCTTTCCATCCGAAGTCACAAATAGGAGGTTGGAGGCTGACCATATCAATTACCTGACAATATCAATCGGATCGATATATTATCACGCGCGCCGCCGCGATAGCCGGTTCCAGATGTATTGCAAACCTATGAAAATGCGCGGTCCTCGTGGCTGAATGTAGTACAGCTGTACCGGTCGACCCGCTGGGTACATTGATGTCGGCTGCAGCGCGGCAAGAATAAATACAGAAGCAGCAGTTTGCACAGATACGCAACCACACAGGAAAACGATGCCCCGCTTCTATTGCCCTCCGCCATTGCCAGATGGTCAAAAATTCGAACTGCCCGCGGACGCGGCGCATCATGCGATACGCGTATTGCGCTTGCGTGAAACCGATTCCGTGGAGATTTTTGACGGTCAGGGAAACGCTGTTCAAGGGGTGATCGACGGACTTACCGGCAAGCGTGTCGTGATCGGTGACCTCAGACGGGTATCTTCTGATCGAGAATCGCCGTTATCGATCACGCTGGCACAGTCCCTGACCGGCAGCGAAAAGATGGACTGGATCGTACAAAAGGCGACCGAGCTCGGCGTGAGCGAAATTCAACCGCTGGATACCGAGCGCAGTGTTGCAAGGTTGACCGCGGAGCGAACCGCCAAGCGCCTGGAACACTGGCAACAGGTGATTGTGTCCGCTTGCGAACAATGCGGCCGCAATGTCCTGCCCCGTATCCATCCGCCCGTAGACGTGATGGCGTGGCTGGACGGCATGCGCGCAAACACCGGTACCAAACTGATCTTATTGCCGGATGCCACTGTTACGCTGAAGGGGCTTTCAGCAGCGACGCAGCCGCTGGTGTTGTTGATAGGTCCGGAAGGCGGATTTGCAAAAGTGGAAGCCGACTCTGCAATCGATTGCGGCTTTCAGGCGATCCGCATGGGAGCGCGCGTGTTGCGCACCGAAACTGCCGCGATCGCCGGATTGGCAGCGTTGCAAACTTTTTGGGGCGACTATTAGCAACAGGGCTACCGAGTTGAACAACCGGAAGCTGAAGCGTTCTATGGGACGCAGCCGGGGGAAATCAAGCCGCTCCTGAGCAATCGAGCTTCACGTAATCGGCCAAATCTGTGTTGAGTCTGGTGTATACCCCGGCCCAGTCACCAATCTTCTCTTGTCGATATAGTCTCGCCGATTGGTACCACGGAGTATCGTCCCTGTCCGTCAACCAGCGCCAGTCAGGGCTGAACGGCAACAGTATCCAGGTCGGTCTACCCAGCGCGCCGCTCAGGTGCGCAACGCTGGTGTCGACGCTGATGACGATGTCCATCAGGTCGCACAGCGCCGCCGTGTCGCCAAAGTCCGCCAGCTCGTCGCCAAAATGCCGCAGGTCAGGATGCGAATTCAGAAATTGCATGTCGCCGTCGCGAATGTCCTTTTGCAAGCTCACATACTCGCATGCAGTCGGCAGGCTGCCGACCAAATCCGCCAACAGGACGCTGCGCTTGCCGTCGTTGATATGTCGCGCATTTCCGCTCCATACCAACCCTACCCTTGGCGCTTTCTTCTCTCCGAGCTTAGCTTGCCATCTAACCAGTTTCGCGGGATCGCTGTGCAAATACCGGTTCGTGGCAGGGATAGTGTCGAGGTTGGTCTTGAAAGCCAGCGGCAGACTCAACAACGGGCAGTGATAGTTGAAGCCGGGTAGCGCAGTTCCTTTTTCTACCAGCGTATCGACGCCGTCCAGGGTGCCTGTTATGCTCAACAGTGGACCCTTTACTTCCAGTATCACCCGGGCACCCAAGTCGGAGACTAGCCTAGCGTAACGACCAAACTGTATGGCGTCGCCCAAGCCCTGCTCGCTATACAGCAGTATCGTCTTGTCCTTCAGCGATTCCTTGCCCAGCCAGAGGGGTTGCGCGAAAGATCGCTTCTCGATATAGGCCTTTTCGCGCTTCCAGCGCCACTCGTATTCCTTCCAGCCTTTTTCAAAATCGCCGCTAAGCAACAGAACCAGTGCACGATTCCAATAGGCTTCGGCGTAATCTGGCCTGGCGGCAATGGCCTTTTGATAACTGCTCAGAGCCGGTGCGAGACGCCCCAATTCCTGGAGCACAATGCCGCGGTTGTAGTGAACTTCAGCAAAATCAGCCTTCAGTGCCAACGCCTTGTCATAGCTGGCAACCGCCTCGTCGAATCGCTTCAGATCCTGCAAGGCGTTGCCGCGATTGGAATAGAAGCCTGCCACCTTCGGATTGATTTGAATCGCCCTGCCGATCAACTCGACCGCGCGCTGCGGATCATTTGTCTGTCCGGCTATCACCCCCAACAGATGCAGTGCGTCGTGGTTGCGCGGTTGGAACCTTAGAACTTGTTCGTACAGCGCCTTCGCTTGCGGCAAATTCCCTTGCTGATGATGAGCGATCGCCTGCTTGAACATTGCAGGTACATTGGACGGGGTCGGGGTGGTCGCATTCATCGATAGGTGTACCCGGCTGGGGCAGGAGTGTTGCGGTGCAAAATTCTAACCCAAAAATCCGGCAGGAATTTTTGCGGCAGAGTGAAATCTGTGATGACGGGTTTTGTTGCCGTCAATTTCCGCCGGCACAATGCCTATTCGTAGCGACCCGCCATTTATGCAAACTCTGTTGCTTTGCGCACTCGTGACACCGATGATTGCAGGAGAGTTCCGAACAGCTGCATAGTTGCGAGATGGGTCATAGCGCGGCATGATGCGTCCTATCTACAAGGAAATTTCCCTATGCCGATTACTACCTCTGCCGATTTTGTTGCCTGGTTCCGTTCCGTCGCGCCCTATATCAATGCGTTTCGCGGCCGCACCTTCGTGATTGCATTTGGCGGTGAGGTAGTTGCAGACGGAAAATTCGTCGAGCTGACGCATGACTTCAACCTGCTCGCCAGCTTTGGAATCCGCTTGGTGCTGGTGCACGGCGCACGTCCGCAAATCGAACAACACCTGGCTAAAAACAGTCTGGACGACGCCTATCATCACGGCATACGTGTCACCGATGCGGAAACGATGCAATGTGTCAAAGAAGCGGTCGGTCGGGTGCGCGTGGAAATCGAAGCGTTGTTGTCGATGGGGCTGGCCAACTCGCCGATGGCCAATGCCGATATCCGCGTCGCCGGCGGGAATTTCATTACCGCGCAACCGATAGGCGTAATCAACGGAGTCGATCTGATGCACACGGGCTGCGTGCGCAAGGTGGACGTGGCCGCCATGAACAATCGCCTGGCATTTGGCGAAGTGGTGCTGTTGTCACCGCTCGGCTATTCGCCGACCGGTGAAGTGTTTAACGTCACACTGGAGGATGTTGCGACCTCCGCTGCAATTGCGCTGGACGCCGACAAACTGGTGTTCCTGATGGACACCGATGGCGTGACCGACAAGGACGGCGAGTTGATCAAGGAGCTGACCATTGCCCAGGCAAATAGCGTGCTTGCTGCCAAGCGTACATTGCCAGATGACGTAACCATGTATCTACCGTGCGCGATTCGCGCCGGTCAGGCCGGGGTCGAACGCACCCATCTGATCAGTCGCCATACCGACGGCGCAGTGTTGAAAGAATTGTTCAGTGACGATGGTATCGGCACCATGGTGGTGGAAAGTACCCTCAACACCCTGCGTGATGCCACCATCGAAGATGCCGGTGGCATCCTCAAATTGCTGCGTCCGCTGGAGGAGGAAGGGATACTCGTCCGGCGCAGCCGCGAGTTGCTCGAGCAGGAAATCGACAGATTTGTGGTGCTGGAACACGACCACCGCATCGTCGGCTGCGCGGCGCTATATCCGTTTCCGGACGAGGCCGCTGCGGAGTTGGCCGGACTGGCAGTAGAGGCACAAAATCGCGATCGAGGATACGGGGAAGCGATACTCAATCATATGATCGCGGTGGCCAAGGGGCAGGGCATGAAGAAGTTGTTTGTCCTTACAACGCGCACCGCACACTGGTTCCTCGAGCGTGGTTTCGCTGCAGCCGATGTCTCGGCGCTGCCCGCACACAAGAAATCGCTCTACAACTATCAGCGCAAATCCAAAGTGTTCGTGCGCGAGATTTAGCGTTCCTGTTTCGCTTGCGCTCCTTTTAAAGCGGAACTACCGGAATGCATATCTCGCAGGAAAATTCTCCGGTCTCGCAGTCATAGCTCGCGCCCTTGGGGTAGTGCTCAAAACATGGGCGCGCATCAAGCTGCAAACCACTGGACGGCAGCCAGTCGCGAAGAAGGGCTGCCCAGGCTGTGCCCACATGCTTGACGGTACCCTTGAATTTCAGTACCGCATACTTGCCGCCCGGAATTGTAGTTTTCAGCGCGCCGCACGTCGCGATGAAATCAGGCGATACTTCGGCACAAGCGTCATACCTGCATTGTTCGGGCGCAGTAATGCTCGGGTCGTCGTAACTGATGCCATAGCGTGCGTGGTCTGCGCCGAGTTTGTTCATCACCGCCCACGGTACATAGGTTTCCTGCCAGAACTTCGCAATGGGTTCGCCATAGGGACCGAGGTGACGGAGGTAGGCAACTGTGGCGGGTTGGCGGTCAACGAGTGTTACATTCATGATGATCTCCTTGTCTGGGTTCGGGGAGACTTCATGATCCGCGAATGATGCTCGCAATACATGACCAGTCTTGCGATGCACCTGACTGAAATTGCCAATTTTGTTGCGCTGTGAAACCTGCTGCTCACGCCACACCGTCGGAGAGCAGCCAAACCGGCTCCTGAATGCTCGTGTAAACGCTTCGCCGGAACCAAAGCCTACCGACAATGCAGTGTTCAGAATTCTCGAACGTGGTTGAGCTGCAAGTCTCATGGCAGCAACCTCGACGCGCCGCCGTCGCAGGTAATCGCCCAGTGTTTCGCCCATCCACGCCGAGAACAGTCGATGAAAGTGGAATGGGGAAAAGTGTGCGACGTCTGCCAGCGTGTTGAGGCTGATCGCTTGATCCAGATTCTGGTCGATATACGCGAGCACCCGATGCATCCGGCTTTCGTATTCTGACCTGCTGTCCGGTGAAGTCACGCGGCACCTAAATGATCAAGAGCGCATCCTTGCGCCACCGCCGAGAAACCGGAAAAGTTTCGGAGCGTGTGGGTCAATGCCCGGCCTTTGCCAGCTCAACAAGAAACTTGCCGGTGTCTACTACCGGCTGAGGATTCGTTTGAGGCAAAAATAGCCCCAGGTTTGGGAGCGGCTCGCACTTCCTGATTAGCGCTTTTGCCCTGAAGCAACTCGTGATCAAATCCTCAGTGATGGTCAATTTGACCCGGATACTTCTGTTGAATGTCCAGGACAACTCTTCCCCCGCGCTCAATATTTCCGCATTCAAGATCATCGGTATGGTTGGTATCGCCGGATATAGGCGCTGACAAATTCCTTCCATTCCTGTTGAGTCGTCAAACAAAAGGTAACTGAAGCCTTTTTCTGAGGCCTGAATTATGCGCTTGGCAGTATCAATATGATCATCAAAATATACCAGCGTGCTCATGCCGGATACGTCGAATGCGATCTGAGAAAAATCGCGGTCCTCGATATATTCGGTTTTCCCTGGAATTGATTCCCTGGGGATTTTCAGGTTGGAAAGTGAAGGGTCGATTGCGTATATCTGCTTGATGCGCGGAGACGACATCAGTGCGTGCAGCGAACTTCCTATGAAAACGCCCGACTCGACGTAGACCTCGGGCGATAGCACATTGCTCAGACACCATAGATTGAGATGATCGTTTTCACGTATGCCACCGGGAGCAAAAAGTCCCAGCGATTTAGCGTGAGCCTGAGCGTGTTCATAATCAAGCGCCAGTTTATCGAAATCGTGATGAGTGATTGGAAAATCAAAAAATGCGGAATAGAATTCGTACGCATTTTTCATCGCGGTCATGACCAATTGCTTGCGAAGCCGCGGAGAAATAGAGGTCGGGAGTTCACTGTCTGCTTTCGAACGCATCAGCCAATCGTTATTTCCCATTAAGAATTCTTTATCCATGATCCGTATTTCCAATTGATTTGTCGCCAGCGGCATTTACTCTTCTTGAAAGTGTAACAAATAGCAGGCACTCAGATTTTGGTAAATATTATGCATCCGCTCTCTAATGTGAAACATATCGCGCGCAGCCTACTTGCAGCCGACCCCTGCCGCCATAACTGCCCCTGCACCGAAACCATAGGGAATATGGGAAAGCGTGCTTGCGAGCAAAGCATTAGAGCCCTGCGGCCCGCGAACACCAAAAAATCCCCAGCCAAATGAAGGTAGGAGAATAAGCCAAGGTAGCAACGAGGTAAGCAGCCCAAATATTAAACCGGCGAACAAATGATTGCCGGGGAGAGGTAAGTGCGTAGCCTGAAAAAATAGCGGGTAGATAAGCGCAACGCCACCACCGCCAACCAGAAAATGAAATGCCCAGCCCATTATTACTTCATTGGGTAGGGGCGGGGAATTGAGGATGTTTGAATGGGTAAACTGTCCACGTAGCCCCCGAGTTTCCCAGACACACCAATTAAGG
>JBARHR010000364.1:0-15377 GCA_049799335.1 Gallionella sp.
CTATATCATTCGAGTCCTTTATCGCGCAAACAGCGGCGAGCGATGAAGAAATGAAGAAATATTACAATCAGAATTTGCAGGAATTTCAAATACGTGAACAGGCAAAGGTAGAGTATGTAAAGTTTTCAATTGATGGCATGCTGTCCACAGTCAGTGTCGACGATGAAGAAAGCCGGAAATACCACGACGAACATCAGGCTGAATTTGGGACGCCCGAGGAGCGCAAGGTGTCGCACATTTTGATTACCGCCGCAGCCAATGCAAATCAATCGGAAACAAAAATTGCGCAAAACAAAGCAGAAAATATACTGCAGCAACTACATGCGAACCCGGGGAAATTTGCCGAATTGGCAAAACGATATTCGGAAGACACTGGATCTGCTCCAAACGGCGGAGATCTTGGTTTTTTTCGACGGGGCGCAATGGTAAAGCAGTTTGAAGACGCAGCATTTGAATTAAAACCTGGCGAGATCAGCGGATTGGTAAAGACTGATTTTGGATTTCATATCATAAAGTTGAATGAGATCAAACCTTCCAAAAACCTGTCCTACGAGAAGGTAAAGGAGGACATTGTCGGCAAGTTAAGGTTGCAAAAGGCGGCAAAGAAATTCGCGGAATTGGCAGAGCAATTCAGTAATACGGTTTACGAACAAAGCGACACGCTGAAACCCGCGGCGGAACTTGCTGGAACCAAGATTGAACAGGCCGGATGGCTATTCAATGGAACCGAAACGGGCGATATATGGACTACGAAAATGTTGCAGGCGATATTCAACGACGAAGTCATCAAGAATAAGCGCAATACGGCCGCAATTGAAGTGGCATCGAACACGCTGGTAGCTGCGCGGGTTATTGACTATAAACCGTCGGCTGTTCGTGAGTTTGGCGAAGTTCGGGAAACAATCAGTGGAAAGTTGAAACTAAAACTTGCAAAAGAGTTGGCATCCAAGCGGGGGACGGAGTTGCTTTCTCGGCTGAAAAATGGCGAGAAAGCTACTATCGACTGGGGTCCGGCACAGAACATAACACGGGCAAAATATGGATCGCTCAATGCGGATTTGGTTAAGAAGGTTTTTCAAACGGCCTCCGACAGGTTGCCCCAATTCATCGGTGTTGATGATGAACGGAAGGGATATCTTCTTGCGAGGATAGACGCCGTAAAAGACGGTGATCCGACCGGAGAGAACAAGCGCCCCCAGTACGTGCAACAGTTGCAACAGTTGACTGGTGAGGAAATGCTGCGTGCCTATTTGGCGACTGCCAAGGACGGCGCATCTATAACTTTGAATATGTCCGACATTTCCGCTAAACCACAGTAAAACAAACCAAACTCTGTCAAAGACAGGTCACCAAAGCCAAAATGTGCGGTGTTTTCCGCGTGGCGTATAGCTACGCTTCGGTTGTTCCTAGTGCTGTGGTGTTAAAGCCACCATCTACGTAGGAAATTTCCCCGGTAATGCCGCTAGCCAGATCGCTGCATAAAAAAGCTGCCGCATTCCCGACTTCCTCGATGGTGACATTGCGTTTGAGCGGCGCATGTTTCTCGTTGTAGGCAAGCAGTTTGCCGAAATCCCCTATTCCTGATGCCGCAAGCGTCTTGATTGGACCTGCCGATATCCCGTTTACACGAATCCCCTGCTGACCGAGTTGCATGGCCAGATATCGTACGCTTGCCTCCAGACTAGCCTTGGCCATACCCATTACATTGTAGTGTGGCATCGTACGAACGGCGCCAAGATAACTCAAGGTCAACAACGAAGCGTTACGGCCTTCCATCATCGGTAGTGCGGCCTTGGCCAATGCGGGGAAGCTGTACGCGCTGATATCGTGGGCGATTCGAAATGCCTCACGACTGAAGCCATCGAGGAACTGACCATCTAGTGCTTCGCGCGGTGCAAACCCAATGGCGTGCACCAAGCCATCGAAACCGTCCCAATGTTTTTTCAAATCAACGAACAGTTGGGTTATGTCATTGTCGCTGGCTACGTCACATTGAAAAATAAGCTCACTGTTAAACTCCTTTGATAAGTCCAACACGCGATTGTGAACACGTTCACCCTGATAGGTAAATGCCAGTTCAGCACCTTCTCGATACATTGCTTTTGCAATGCCATAAGCAATTGAACGCGTGCTGATCATGCCGGTAATCAATATCCGTTTGTTGGCTAGAAAGCCCATGCTTATCCTCTACGATATGTTGGTATATGGGGCAGGATTATAACCTTATCTTCCGGTAGATACATAAATACGGGCCAGTATTTGCTTTGACCACACACTGCTTGAGACAAGGCCATAAGTCATCTGAAAGGTCTACGGACGCGAACTGTTCTGACGGAAATATGAAACCGATCCAAGAATCAAATTGGTCAGAAATTAGGGCATAATCTGAAAATAGTTCTGGTTTTAGTCTGGGCTGACAGCATCAGCAAATAATGACATCGATTAGCAAAGTTCAGTTGTCCGGCGCTCTGGGAGTACGGCACTGCGATTCGGGATACTCCGGAACGTCGGCTATGCTGCAATATTCTTTTTCGGAATATGCTTCCCGTACCAGAGACATGCTCCGTAGCATCCATGCGTCCAAACCGGCCGATATTCGAGAAAAAATTGTATACGGAAACTCGCCCTTCGAATTATCTCCGCCATTCGGGTCAAACGCTGGATTAAACAGGAAATTCAAAAGAGGGGTACTGCTTACCCACGGACTGTCAGATTCTCCTTATTTTATGAGGCATCTTGGTGCTCTTTTCCAGGAGAAAGGTTTTCGCGTAATGGCAGTCTTGCTGCCTGGCCATGGCACTCAACCTGGTGACTTATTGAATGTCAGCTGGAAGGAGTGGGCGAACGAAGTCGCGTATGGTGTGGAGCAACTTTCACATGAAGTTGACGAAATATATCTGGCTGGGTTCTCAGCTGGTGGCGCATTAAGTATCTACCAAAGCCTGGTCGACGCCAGAGTGAAAGGATTGTTTTTGTTTTCGCCTGCCCTCAAGATATCGCGCAAAGCGATGCTGGCAAAATTTCACAAGCTATACAGCTGGCTGATTCCGTCGGGTAGGTGGCTGGATATAAAACCGGATCTCGATATATTCAAATACGAATCTTTTCCAAAGAATGCTGCAGCGCAGATGTATGCCTTGACCCGGGAAGTAAATGAATTACTGGAGCGGCGCATGGTGGATATCCCAGTGTTCGTTGCTGCCAGCGCTGATGATGCGACGGTCGATGTGTCCGCGACGCTTGCATTCGCGGGATCAGCGGGTAATCCTCGCAACAAGATAGTACTGTACATCGCGAATCCGAACCGAATTCAAAGCGCCGTAAAATCGGCTGCAGGAAGCCACTATAGAGTGTGTATAGAGTTTGTGAATAGCGTTATTCCGGAAATGAACATAGTGAGTTCATCGCATGCCGCGATTGTTTTGCCACCGGATGATGCACACTATGGCATCGATGGAGACTACACAGCCTGTGCGCATTATTATCCGCGCGATATTAAGAGGTATTCTGCGTGTGTTAAATATCCGCAAAAATGTCTGCTAGGGGAGGTGACCAAAAGTAATTTGAAACTTGGGCTACTTCGTCGGCTTATGTATAACCCGAAGTTTGATGAACTCAAATCCGCAATAAAATCGTTTATTGATTCATTGCCATGATAGCGCATCGCACTTAGATTTGATCGGAGCAGAATATGCAACAAGCATCAGGCGAGCTGGCCAAGAAGACGCTGATATTTGCGCACCGTGGCGCCAACCGCGAGGCGGCAGAAAATACGCGCGAAGCATTTGATAAATCCCTGTTATCTTCCATTGACGGTATAGAAACTGACATACAACTTTCAAGGGATGAGGTTCCCGTGCTATGGCATGATCGTTTCACCGACAAGTTGGGGAAGCCCGGGAAACATATCGATGATTTTGATCTAGCCGAACTGGAAACGCTAAGATTTGTGGATTTGGCATCAGTAAGCGATTGCGCGCATGCAGGTGTCGGAAAGGTCATGTCATTGAATGCGTTCCTGCTCGCGTATCGCCACCGTTGCAGTTTGTTGCTTGAAATAAAAAATCGAAATTGGGAAACTCGCTACCGGCAGGAACTCAAAGTTGGAAAGTTGCTCGAGATGATACTCCCGCTGAGCAAGCCGAGCATTACGGTCTCTTCATTCAACCTGTCAAGCTTGGTCTACGCTCACCATTGCAACGATCAGGTCCCGCTAATTTACAATTTTGAAGATTATCAAACTTTCGATGACGCGCGTCAGGTGTTAATCCAGCATCCATTTCTGCATGGCCTTTGTCTTCCAATCGCCAGCGTGGATGAGCATTGGATAGGCTTGTTGCAGCGTCACAAGAAAACCATCGCCGTGTATACCTGCAACAATGAACAAGAGATACGCAAGGCGCTCGAATTCCAGGTTGACATCATTGTCAGCGATTTGCCGGAACTTGCTATCCAGTTGAGGGGCAGATGATACGAGACATCTCTTCGTTGGGTCGCAGACAGTTCGATTTGTTGGTCTGCGGTGGAGGAATATATGGGGCATGGACTGCATATGACGCAGCCCAGCGTGGGTTGAGCGTTGCAATAGTCGATAAGGGAGACTGGGCCAGTGGCACCTCATCGGCGTCAAGTAAACTGATACATGGCGGATTACGTTATCTTGAAACATATGACTTTGGATTGGTCAGAAAAGCGCTGGCGGAACGTCAAATACTATTGAAATACGGACCACATCGCATTTGGCCCCTGCGTTTCGGGGTGCCGGTTTATTCTGACAGTCGGATCGGGAAGTTGAAGTTAGCCGCTGGATTGATGTTGTACGATCTTTTGGCCGGCTTGCCAAGCGAAAAAATGCGTTCCATGGGCCACGATAAATTTGGCTTCTCAGAACACTTTGCGTGCCTGAAGGAAGCAGGATTGCGGGGCGGATTTTCCTACGGGGATGGCCAAACTGACGACGCCCGCCTGGTGCTGGAATTGATCTCTGGTGCTCAAGCCTTGGGCGCAACATGCGTGAATTATTGCGCTTTGACCGAATTCGCGGACCAAGTTGGTCGTGATCAAATTATTTCAGCGCGGGACAATCTCACGGGAAACAACGTGAACATAAGCGCAAAGCAAGTCGTTTATACGACAGGTCGATGGGCCACGACCACAGATCGCGGCGCCGACTGGTGCAGGCTTAGCAAAGGCATACATCTGGTTATGCCATCTATTTCGACAGACGCGGCGCTACTGCTTACGGCAAGATCAGACGGGCGGGTGTTTTTCTTGATACCGTGGTATGGCATGACGCTACTGGGGACCACCGATGACGACTATCTTGGCGATCTGGAACATGTCGAGATTGAGCACGCGGAGGTGACATACTTGCTGGAGGAGGCAAACCACTACCTGAAAACGCTATGGACGGAAAGCGATGTGGTTGGACGATATGCCGGCGTACGCGCGATGAAATACAGCAGCGTATCGTCGCCATCCAGTGCGAGCAGAGACTGGGAATTGAAATCAACCGATAGCAAAACACATTATTCGATAGGAGGAAAAATTACTTCTGCTCGGGAAGACGCAGCCAACATCGTTGATACCGTATGCGATGGCTTGGATATCAAAAGAGCGTGCCAAACAAATTGTTGTCGGTTTCCATGGGCGCCGGAAGGTGACTACACGCAATGGTCGGCAGAGAAGACAATATTGGCAAGGGAGTTGGATATCGATGAGGAAAGCATCAAATGGCTATTGCGGCGACACGGCAAAAGAGTTGAAGTGATTCTGGCCGCAGTTGAACACGACCGATCACTGGCGAAGCGTATCAATATTTCGCTTCCTGTCATCAATGCGGATATGCTGTTTTGTGCGGAGCATGAAATGGTTGTTCATTTACACGATTTGCTGCGGCGACGTCTACCTTTGACCATAATGTCGAGGGTAGATAAATGCAAATTGCGCGAAATTGCAGCTTTGGTAGCGCCGCTGCTAAGTTGGGACGACACGGATATCGATCGTGAAGTCGATTCCTGTTTTCGGCAATGAAAACATCGAAGGTTAGCGCCATTGCGCTGGATCTAGGCACGACATCGATCAAGGCAGGTTTATTGAACAGACGCGGTGAACTTACACTTATACGCTCAAAACCGGCACCAAAGATAATTGCAAGTGGCGGAAGATATGAAAGTGATGCGATTGCTTACGCAACAGCTGCCGAGTGCCTGTTGGATGAAATTGTTGCGCAAGCAGGAGGCTGCAAGGTCCTCGGCATGTGTTTGCAGCGATCTACGTTTGTTATCTGGGACAAGGAGAGCGGCCTGCCGGTAACACCGCTAATATCATGGCAAGATGATCGTGGTGCAAGCAGTTGCGCCGACTTGAAGGACCACGGGAAGTTGATTCGCGAACTCAGCGGATTGCCGCTAACACCCTATTATTTTGCTCCCAAGTTGCGCCACGTGTTGCAACAGAACCCCGACTGGCTTTGCAAACTTGAGGCGGGCCAGTTGCTTGTGGGTACGCTTGATACGTTTCTGTTATGGCGCTGGTCGGGAGGAACGTGCCATGTAACCGATGGCTCCATGGCGGCAAGGACTTTGCTGATGGATACCGGGCGCAGCCAATGGTCAGAAGAGCTCTGCGACCTATTTGAAATCCCAATCCATATCCTCCCCGATATAAGGCCGTCCGATGCGATGGAAATCTGGCTGAACAATGGGTTGAAAGTCGTAGCTAGCGTAGGCGACCAATCCGCCGCGCTAATCGCCAGCGTCAAGGAAGACGGTGCAGAAGTACTGGTAAACCTTGGTACCGGTTGTTTCGTTGTTCGCTTTGTAGCTGAAAGTGAAACGTCTGAAATCGGATTGTTAAATCAGGGCTACTTGCATACGCTGGTTTATCAGGGCAAAGGAGGGACAGGGCACTTCGCGCTGGAAGGTAGTTTAAATTCAATCGCATCCGTTCTGCGGCACTACCCGGTGGAGGAGTGCACGATAGCAGATATGGCAATCAATAATATACATTGCATAATTGAGCCAAATGGCATGGGCGCACCATTTTTTGTTCACAGGCAATTTGCGGACTGCTATCCCGATCGGCATCATATCAATCTCGGCGTACAGTTTTCCGAACCGGTGGCTCTTTTGTCTCCGCGCCAAATCGCGGCACTGCTGCTGGAAGCGGTGATATTTCGCGTTGCGAGGATACTGGAAGATTTTCGTCTGAGTTTCCCATTCGATAGCATTTGTCTGTCCGGAGGACTATCTGAACTTGCGTCCCTGCAACAGGGAATTGCCATGTGTGCACGCTGCACGGTCTTCAGGTTGACGCAGAGCGAATCGAGCTTGTTAGGCGTTGCGTTACTCGCTGCGGGTTTGACGATGCAACCTTCACTCGAGAATGAGCGGGTATTAGTCGGGTCTGGAGAATGCGAACTGTACAAGAAATATTTACGTTGGAAAGACTGGTTGGACAAGCTCCTTAATGGCAATATTTCCCTGGACGTCAGCTAGAGTCCCTTGACCCACGAATCATTTGGGTGAAGCTGCTTGACAGCGGCTCTAAGTGCCTCATCCAGTATGGCAATGGTTATGCTTAAACTGCTCTCACTGAGCCAGATTTCAAACGGTGGATTGGTTGCTTCAATTGTTTCAGTTGTATAAAAATTGTCTTTGTGAGCAATCAAACGCGTTACCTGATAGCGATCACCTATGTTGATGATGTGTTCGTGAATTTCCCCGGGCTTTAAGTCCTTAAGAACATCAAACAGAGTAGTGGCGGCGGAGGAGGATTTGCTTTGCGTCAATCTGGGCGTTGACGGAACGGTCGATTCGGTGTCCTTGTGTTCCAATTCCTGTCGTGAATAAGTTAGTCCGGTTGCTTTTGCGGCATCGGCAAAACTTTGCCCCGATGTCACCAGTTCCAACGCATGCTTGATACTATCCATCTCCTTGCTGTGCAGTTGTGATGCAGTGCTGTAATACTTGCGGAGCTTTCGATCAATAATCTTTGGGACCACATATAGCTGCGCGTAAGAATTATGGTCAACATGAAAAGCTTGCTCTTTCAATGGAAGTGATTCCTGTGATTTGAAATCTTCTCCGCCAGATGGTGTGTATTCGTCAATGAAGGGGAATCGCTTGGGCGTTTCCTTGGCGGTTACATCGACGCCGACAGAATGCGCGACTTCATGCTCGATCGCGTCTTGCATGATGCTGTACAAGGCGTCTGATTCCGACAATGCTGTTGTTTTGTAAAACTGTTCAATTTGAATCATGTGCATGACATCTTCTCTGGTGATGTCGCGTTCGCCTACCTTTGCGACCACTGTTTTGATGGAAAGACCAGCGGCGCGCTCCGGTTCCGCAAATGCGGCCAGTGACGTCCCAGTGATCGACAGTGCGAGTAAGAAGTGTGCATAGTTGATACGTTTCATTTCGCTTCTCCGGAGTCTGGTTGCCGAGCAAGTATTACTCAGCTCACGCATACAGTCAATGTGACAGTATGCGGATATGATCTGGTCTCCTTTTATCTGTAAATTGCTGCTCTACAGAACTGCAACCAGATAATCAATTGGCGGCTTAGTTCATTCTGAGACTTTGATTTATGTCGAACAGCATATTGACCGGCGTATCGTTGGGGAGTAGCTTGCTCGTGTTCTAGGATATAGCGAGTAACTCGTCATGACTCCAATACCACGCGGAATCTATTGTTCTATGCTGACCGTCACGCTCGTGTTCGGGTTGGTCACGGTTTCAAGGGCCGATCAACTGGCGGAAGCGACGCGAGCGTTTGACGCAGGCGATTTCGCGCGAGCCGCAACCCTTTATAAGCCGTTGGCAGGCAAAGGTAATGCGCTCGCGCAATACCATATGGGTATACTTTATTCCCAAGGGCTGGTGCTACAACCGGACTACTCGACTGCGCTACAGTGGTTCATGATGGCGGCCGAGGCGCACAATGCGGACGCACAACGAGAACTTGGAGTGCTGTATTTGTCCGGCCGTGGAGTGCGACAGAATTTCAAACAAGCGCTGACATGGTTTCGTTTATCCGCAGAGCAGGATGATGCGAACGCGCAACTCTACTTGGGTCGGATTTTCGCGGAAGGAACCGGTGTTCAAAAGGATTATAAACTAGCTGAATATTGGTATCGAAAGTCGGCATCGCAAGGCAATGCCGGCGCTCAATATGAGCTGGCTGAATGCTTCTTGAACGGAGCGTGCGGCAAGAGAGATGAAGACGCCGCACTTTCCTGGTTGGAACTGGCTGTTGGCAATGCTGTTGATTCGGCTTCCAGAGAAAAATATGCGCTGCTGCGTGACAAGACCGCGGAACAAATCGCTTCCAAAGGCAATGCGCCAGGCCATTTGGACGCAAATATTTCGCCGAAGCAAACGCCAATACTGGATTCGCACAATGTCAATGACCAACTGGTGCTAACGAAACCTGAAGCAGACGAGGCCGCAAGCCAAAGTGCTGGCGAAGTGCCGCATGCAACTTCCTTGCCAAGTGAAAGCGACAGCAGCGCGAAAGTCGAAGTCGGTGTGGCTGATGCCATCGTGACGGCGCCGACACAGAACGAGCCGCCAGCTGATCCGATTGGGGAAGCGACAAGCAACGTAGATTCGGAACTGCAGGATGGTCAGCCTGCAGTCGAAGCCGTCAAGGATGTACTTTGAAGGCTTGCGGGTAATCGTTCTCGTCACATGCGCAGTAGGTCTGAAAACGAAAGACGGAACATGCAAATCTTGAAAGCTCCCCCGGATCTGCACCGCCTCAATTGATTTCAAGTTCCGGACTGGGATTCGCTTATCCCCAAACTATGCTGATAGAACCGGCACGTCATCGTGGCTAGCCTGCTGCGATTCCTTTGCCTGAAGAAGGACCACGGAATCAGATCCAGTGACTCCTACTAGGGAAATTCCTAGTAAAGTCGGGAGGTTTTCTCATGGCCAGTAGGAATTGTCTGATAGCAAAGACATCAACTTTGACGCTATGATGGACTGCAGCAGCAATCGCGTTTTTCCAGGTTCGAGCCGATTGCGCACGCATACGTTACTACCTTCATCACGTCAAGTATGGATAACGCAAGACCCGGAGTGTTCGATACCCGGGAACCAGAAAATAAATTTTGAACACGGGGAATTCGCATTGGCTAGATGACGATTTATTCGTCTATCGTCGCGTTTCGTTAATCCTGCCAAGCGCCAAATTTTGAGCAATCGCCCGCGAGGTTATGGATAAATTCACGAAGATTGATTCCCCGCTTTCACTACTGCTGATCATCGCAGTATCAGTATTTGTCGCCGAGGGATTTGTAAGGTTGATGCTTGGCCATCTACCAAACTTGGCGGGCGCATCGCACGGGTGGATTGATGCAACATACCTGGTTTTGATCGTTTCACCTGCGCTCTATGTATTTATCTTCCGGCCCATGGTCAAGTACATAGGCGAGATTGAGCGCGCGAGTGACCTGCTTTTTGGCAAGACCAAAGCGATGATTCGTTCTTCACCAGATAGCTATTTGATGATAGACGCGGCTGGGAAATTCGTGGACGTAAACGACGCGTATTGCAGTCTGATCGGCTATAGCAGAGAGCAGCTTTTGTGCATGCGGATTTCTGACGTTGAAGCAATGGAAGACGGCAGTGATGCTGCCGGACGTATCAGTAGAATAATGCAGGCTGACGGTGGTCGTTTTGAAACTCGACATCGTCGCAGAGATGGCAGCCTCGCGGACATTGAGGTCAGCACAACTTGTATGGGCTCGTCCCGCGGGCGATTTTACTGTTTCCTGCGCGACATCACCGAACGCAAGGCCGCCGAAAACAGGGTTCGAGAATTGCTCGTAGAACGGCGAGCAATGCTTGATACGGAGTTGGTTGGTTTTGTAAAAATACGGCGGCGTCTTATTGAATGGGCCAGCCCGACGTTCGAGAAATTGATGGGTTACGATAAAGTCGAATTATCGGGTCAGTCCACTCGCATGTTGTTTGCCGATGATGATGCTTGCGAAACGTTTTTCAACACGGTGTCTAGCTCGTTGACGCAGGGGGACAGCTACCGTTGCGAACTCTTGCTGGTTCGCAAGGACAAGCAGGCGGTCTGGATACAAATTGGTGTAATCCGGCTTGGCACGGCGCCAGACGAATCGATGTGGACCGCATTTGACATTACTGAAGGCAAGCATTCCGAGAATGAATTGCGGGTTGCGGCCGCGGCATTTGAATCCCGGCAAGGAATCATAGTTGCCGATGCCAACAACCTGATCTTGCGTGTAAACGAGACGTTTAGTCTGATTACGGGCTATGAGTCAGCGGAGGCTACAGGCAAAAGTCCAAGTATTTTTTATTCCGACCGGCATGATCCATCCTTTTTCGAGGATGTGCAGGAATCATTAGATAACGGGGGCGTGTGGATTGGCGAGGTCTGGAAGCAGCGCAAGTCGGGCGAAGCATATCCGGAACATCTGACGATTACCGCGGTAAAGAATTCGGATGGAATAGTCTCCAATTACGTACACAGCTTTAGTGATAGTACCTCCAGCAAGGCGGCTGAGAGCGCGGTTCAACAGTTGGCTTTTTATGACTCACTTACCGGTCTGCCCAACCGGAGGCTACTGCTGGACCGGCTGGGACGCGCATTGACAAGCAGTTCGCGTCGCAGCAAAAGAGGGGCACTGCTGTTCATTGACCTCGATAATTTCAAATTGCTCAATGACACGTTTGGTCACGACGTCGGGGATATATTGCTGCAACGGGTTGCTGAAAGACTTGCGTGCACGGTTCGAGAGGGTGATACAGTCGCTCGCATTGGCGGGGACGAATTCGTGGTGATGCTGGAAAACCTGGACGTCGACGCGGCGGACGCAGCAGTTCAGTCTGAAACCATTGCAAACAAGTTACTCTCGGTACTGAATCAAGACTACCAACTTCCTACGCGGACCTATCGCAGTACGCCGAGTATCGGCATAACGATATTTTACAGCCGCCATCAAGCCGCTGATGAATTGATCAAGCAGGCGGATATCGCCATGTATCAGGCCAAGAAGGCAGGGCGCAATACTATTCGTTTTTTTGATCAGTCCATGCAGGCGAATATCGACGAACTGGCCTGTCTGACCGACGAATTGCATAAGGCGCTGGATGCGGACCAGTTCAAATTGTATTACCAGGCGCAGGTTGACAGATTCGGCCGAACGCTGGGCGCGGAGTTGTTAATTCGCTGGTGCCACCCGCATCGGGGTCTGGTTTCGCCGGCCCAGTTTATTCCACTGGCTGAGGAATCCGGAATGATTTTTCCTATAAGCCGGTGGGTTCTCGAATCTGCCTGTCTGCAGCTTGTTGCCTGGCAACAGCATGCATATACAAGGGATATCTCGCTTGCGGTAAACGTCAGCACCAGGCAATTCCGTCAACCGGAATTCGTCGCGTTAGTCCGAAATTTACTGGACCGTCACCGTTTTAATCGGAGACTCCTTAAGTTGGAATTGACCGAAAGCATGCTTGTCGACAATATCGAGGAAACGATAGTTACCATGCGGCTATTGAAGGATATGGGCATCCAATTCTCGCTGGACGACTTTGGAACCGGCTTTTCTTCGCTGCAATACCTGAAGAACTTGCCGCTTGATCAGCTAAAAATTGACCAGGCATTCATTCGGGATATCGCGGTCAATAGCGGGGATAAGGCAATTGTGAGGACCATAATCGCAATGTCAAACAGCCTGCAGCTGAGCGTCATTGCGGAGGGCGTTGAAACGGAGGAACAGCGACAAATACTGATGGACAAGGGCTGCTTCCAATACCAGGGTTATCTATTCGGGAAACCGATGCCCATTGAGGAATTCGAAATATCGCTAAAGTTGCAATGATGGTAGTGGCGCGTGAAGTTGAGTATCTAGTTGTCTTTCCACATTATCTGCTTGTCACGCAGGTTTCGTAGTGCATTAATCCGCACAGTCTGGCAATTCTAGCGCGCACTATGCGGATGCTCGCAAATCATAACAATACCCACATTCTTGTTCTTGTCGGGATTACCTGAGCAACGATTTCTATCATCGTTGGGCGCACAGTTCAATGTGAACGCGGCATGTGAATTCTGCTGAACTAGTGCGAATTCGAGGGTGAATTGTGCGGCAGTTACGTTAGCCAAATATCCAATTGCTGCGACACACCTTGAAACAGGCGGATGCAAATGATAGGGAAAATCCTACCAAATATCAGAATCGCCCGATATCCACACGGTTACTTGGGATGTTATGGCCCACCTGAAAAAATTGGTATTGGAAAAGACAGGGAAGCGTCCTTGCATACGTTAATAGATCACAAAATCAGCGCGGAACTGGTGAATATTTGGAAACCAAGGTTATTGACACTTCGAAAATTGCAAAGGCCATGGAATTTCTCTTGTGTCTGCAAACAGATGATTCCAGCGCGGCTGAACCTGCAGATCAAGAGATCTACCAATTCTTGAAAGGCGCGCGATTTCTTTATTCCGCGACAGATGGAGTCGACACTGAACTGGTCGTTGCCGGGCTACTGCATCATGTTCTTGAATCCGCATGGACTACACACATCGAGTTAGCCAATAGCCTCAGCGTCTGGATTTCAGATTTGGTAGCTGAGATTACGCGTGTGAACCGCACTGGAGGGCCACGTCCAACGCTTCGGCGATACGGCAATGTTAATCATTATTCCGCCCGTGCCAAACTGTTGGTCGTTGCAGATCCGACTTCCAATCTGATTTGCATTGCCGGCGGGTCTCACAATGGTTTAGATGCGGGATTCTCAGTTAGTGTGCGTTGATAGCGCTGCTCCTGCGATAGACCAGTGCAGAGGCGTGTTCTGAAAATCTGGTTGATTTGTTGGATATGGCGGTATCTCGAGATAGATAAAAGATACCCCGTGAATAGAAGCGCCAAGCTTCCGATTGATGGCTAATCGTATAAAGGAGTTCAAACATGCAATTTCGCTTGATTTCGATTCCGTTAGGAGGAAGTCATCGGCGCAACCACGGCGGAAGCGTGTTTTACGACCTCAGTCATATGAACGTCGACATGTCCCGGCCGCGCTTGTCGATAATGGCCGGGTCATCCTCGAAACTGATATGAAACTCACCACGGTATTTCTGCTGCTCTTGACTGTTACCGGCATTTCGAGTGGTCAGATGCTGTTTAAACACGGTGCCATCAGTTTGTCAAAGTTGTACAAACCGTGGGACCTGATAGCCAGTCCACCAATCATGGTCGGTGTATCCATCTATGCGGTCAGCACTTTGCTGTGGATATATCTGTTGCGAGAAGTGGCCTTAAGTAAAGCTTATCCGTTCTTAGCGCTGTCTTTCGTGATTGTACCTTTGCCGAGCCGAACGTTTTTTGACGAGCATCTGGATAGTTCATATTTGGCGGGCATGTTACTGATTGTAGCCGGTGTGGTATTGATTACCCGATGAGCAAAAGTATCGCAGTCCTTAAGGATGTAATGAAGCACTGTGCGGTAACACGATAGTGCATGCCGAGCACCTGCTATTCAGTTCCAAATCGGATCAAATTGTCGGCAAAGTACCAAGTTTTCGATAGAGTCTGTTTTCCTTTTTTCGCATCTTTCGTTCAGTAGCGTCTATAGCTCCTTATTTCAGTCGCGGCGCTTCGGTGATATCGAAACCGTTGTCGGATGGGATTAATGTTTTGACACTTTAGAAACAACCGCTTCGAGAACTCCATGGGTAGCTGCACGAAAGAAATCTTGGCTGACTGAACACTAGGTTGAGGTGTCCCGCGAGTTGGATGACTTAACCCTGATGTCCTGAATCCAGACACCTTGTTGATCTTCGACTATGCAAATTGAAGTCAGCTTTTCTCCGTTGCAAATGGTACCGACAGAAATTCCTGACAAGGGGTCATAAACGATACCGTGCATCGAGCAACGCAGATATTTTCCGGTCGAATCGAAGATGGTACCGAGTTCGCAGTCAAGCTGGCGCGGCATGTGTACGCACAGATTGCGAAATGCTTTGCAAACACCCTTGTATCTGAAAACAACGACTGGAATTATCTCGCCAGCGTATTCAACTTCCATACGTAAGTAGTTGCCTTCGATGAGTTGTTCACCGGTCGAAATCCAGATGCGCTCAGACTTGGAAATTGGCATATCGCATCCGGGATAGTTGGATGTTCACCACGGTGGTTACGCGCCGACCTCAGACAGGCCCAATTGGTAAGCCGAAATCCGGCGCGATCAGCTCTAACCATTGGTCCAGCCGTGCGTCAGTGAGTATCCTCTGGTTTTCCTGATCCAGTGCCAGACCGACGAACTCGTCGTCGACCAGGGCCTTTGACGAGATAAAGTCGTAGTCGTCAGCGGGCCAGAAACCGACCACATTTGCGC
>JBARHR010000365.1:0-2528 GCA_049799335.1 Gallionella sp.
GAAATCGCCCTCGGTATACAGCGACACATCCTCATTGGCGGGTATCGATGCGATGATCTCCGCTTTGTAATGCTCGTTGATACTCTTGAAATAGCCAACTGCCTCGTCACGCGGCAGCACTTTGCGCGTTACCGGAATATCCTTCTTCGCCAGTTCTGCCATGCGCTTTTCTATCGCCGCCAGATCCTCCGGCGTAAACGGCCGCTGGTAAGAAAAATCATAAAAAAAACCGTTTTCGATGACCGGGCCTATGGTGACCTGAGCGTCTGGAAACAATTCCTTGACCGCATAAGCCAGCAGATGCGCAGTCGAATGCCGGATGACCTCGACACCATCTGCATCCTTGTCGGTCACGATGGCAAGCGCCGCATCTTCCGAGATCAGATGTGAAGTATCCACCATGCGCCCGTCGACTTTCCCCGCCAAGGCGGCACGAGCCAAGCCCGCGCCGATACTCGCGGCGATTTCGGCAACCGTCACCGGCTGTGCAAAAGTTCGTTGTGAACCGTCTGGTAGAGTTATAACTGGCATATGTTCAACATTCAAGAATTCTTAGTGCGACGGTGCGTCTCGGCAGCAGTGCCCGCCAATTCGCTGCAGACGTTTCGATTGTCCAAGACCGCGCATTATAGTGCCCCCCGCAGAATTTACAATTTTATGTAGTAGCCTGGCGATCATGATTGTGTGATTGGCGAGGCAGTTCGCCGGTTGAACTGCGACAGAATCAATGACACTGTAAGGTTCCCGCTTCCCATTTATACTTACGCTTCTTTCATCACTCAGAAAATGTGCTAACCATGCGAAATATTCCTACCAATACTCACAATCGCCGTGCGATGTCACGCGGTTTTACGCTGATCGAAATCATGGTTGTTGTGGTCATCATGGGCATACTGGCGGCATTGGTTGTACCAAAACTAATGGGACGAACCGATGATGCGCGCCTCGTCGCCGCAAAACAGGACATCGCCACCCTTATGCAGGCGCTCAAATTGTACAAGCTGGACAACCAGCATTATCCGACCACCGAACAAGGGCTGCAGGCACTCATCGTCAAACCGCCCTCGGGTCCGGCGGCAGACGGATGGAAGGCTGGTGGATACATCGACAAATTGCCCAAAGATCCCTGGGGCCATCCCTATCAATATCTGTCGCCTGGCATAAAGGGCGAAGTGGACATCATTTCTTTCGGTGGTGATGGTCAGGCCGGCGGTACCGGAAACGATGCCGACATCGGATCGTGGGATATCTGATCGCTGCTGACAGCGACAGGTCGCGGGCGATAGTCGCAAAGCGGGATGATCAATGACTTCTCGCGGCTTTACGCTGTTGGAGCTGCTAATCGTTCTGGTGATTGTCGGTATCACTCTGGGCATGGTGTCGTTCAACGCGATGCCTGATGAAAAACAGGTTTTACACAACGACGCCCAGCGCATTGCCCTACTGCTCCAACTGGCCCGCGATGAAGCTATCGTACGCAACAGACCGATAGCTTTTGAAGCCAGCACGGAGAGCTATCGCTTCTTGTTGCGTGACGGGAATACCTGGCTGCCATTGGATCAGGATGACATGTTGCGCAAGCGCAGTTTCAAGCGCACTCCCGTTACACTTTCGATTACCCCTGCACCTGCCGGGCAGACAGATACATTTCGCATCGTTTTTGGACGGGAACCCGTCGACAAGGCCTTCGTTCTGACGTTGGCATCAGGCGAAACTCGTGCGGATATCCGGGCCGACGGTGTGGGTCATTTCGTCGTTGAGTGACATGAGCGCATCACGTCTATTTTGGAACCCGATACCCAAACGCTACAGCACCGGCTTTACCTTGCTTGAGGTCATGGTTGCACTGGTCATTATCGGCACCGCGCTGGGCGCCAGCCTCCGGGCAGTGAGTAGCCTGACCCAGAACAGCAGCGATTTGCGTGCGTCGATGATGGCCACATGGTCCGCAGAGAATCGTCTGGCGCAAATTCGCCTGGGCCATGAATGGCCCGCATTGGGACAGCGCAGATTTGATTGTCCACAAGGAGGCCTGCGTCTGGTGTGCGAAGAACAGGTATTCACCACACCCAACCCCTATTTTCGCCGTGTGGAAGTCAGCGTTTTCGAATCGCAAAGCATGGAACGGCGCATTATCAAACTGGCGCAGGTCGTAACCCAATGAGTACCGTTAACAGCCAATCTTTCTGCACGCGCAAGGTGGTGAACAGACCAGGACAACTCGGCCTGACTCTGGTTGAATTGCTGGTAGCGATCACCGTGCTTGGCTTCGTCGCGATACTCGGCTGGCGCGGTCTGGACGGAATCGTTCGCGCGCGCGTTGCATTGACCAGTGATCTCGAACAGACACGAGGTATGCAGCTCACATTCGCGCAAATTCAGAGCGATTGCACCCATCTCGCCGACGATAATATGTTGCCCGACCGCACACCGCTGACGATCGACAAGGACAAACTGATCCTGATCCGTACCGTGTACGCCTACAACCAGCCATCCAATCTGCAGGTGGTTACCTATCGCGTCAAGGA
>JBARHR010000366.1:0-1762 GCA_049799335.1 Gallionella sp.
CCATGGGAGTCAGGCAGTTATCGCATTCGTTGCAATCGCCGGGATGCGCTTCGCCGAAATAACGCAGCAGCGTTTGATGTCGGCAGGTGGTGGATTCGCAGAAGCCGAGCATGGCGTCGAGCTTCTGCAATTCGACGCGCTTGCGATCGTCGGGTGCGTCGCCGGAGCGCAGCATCTGGCGCATGGAGACCACGTCGCCCAGACCGTACGCCCATGCATTGGCGGGTAGGCCATCGCGACCGCCGCGTCCCGTTTCTTCACATGGGCGAGATACGCGGATATGAATATATTCTTAAAATCTCATGGAACAAGGGTTTCAAACAGGCTTCACGATGTCCATGGGAAGCGCATTTTTATGGCTCTGTGGGCGTTTTTTTTCAATAGTTTGCTTGGTCCAACTGCAGTATGAGTGTTTTGGAATAGTTGCTTTGGGGGAAAGCAGACTTTATAACTGGGAGTAAATATGTAAGGGTGACTGGCCGTTGATCGGCCTGAGCAGTCAAAAATGACTTGTGGTTGTTGTGTCCGTTATGAGATGAAATGCAGTCGTTGATGTTCTACTCATAAGTACATACTGAATAAGTGCCGATTCACACCAGGCCACTCAATGCGAGGCATTAGGTACAATGCGACAACTCTTACGACAGCAGCCTGAAGCCTTTTACCCATGAGTCTGATCAAAACTCGAAAACGCGTCGCTGACCACGGACAGGTATTCACTCCCGCATGGATGGTCGATGCCATGCTCGACCTCGTGAAGGACGAGTCGGAGCGCATTGATTCGCACTTTCTGGAACCGGCATGCGGCAGTGGTAACTTTATCGTCAAGGTCTTGCGACGCAAGCTCGCGGCCGTCGAGCACAAGTTCGGGAAATCCGACTTCGAAAAGCAGCACTATGCGCTTCTTGCGCTGATGTGCATCTACGGGATCGAGCTTCTGGCAGACTACATCGCCGAGTGCCGTGCAAACATGTTGGATATCCTCGCCGGGTATCTGAACATCGATGAGTCGGATGACCTCTATCGAGCCGCTTTCTATGTGTTGTCGCAGAATCTGGTTCATGGTGATGCCTTGACGATGTGCGTGAGAAGTGGTGAGCCGATTACTTTTGCCGAATGGGGTTACTTGGGCAAGGGCAAGTTTCAGCGCCGCGACTTCCGCTTTGACGTTCTTACCGGTTCATCGGCCTACAGTCAGGAAGGGACGCTCTTTGCACACCTCGGCAAGTACGAGATATTCATGCCGACGAAGACCTGGCCACCGATGACGGTGAGCGAACTGGCTTTCCTGGGAGAGAATGAGCATGGCCAAGATTGAAGCTATGAGCGACAAGCCGGCGCGCCTGACCGCACCTCCCGAAGGCTATGCCGACTGGTTGGCATATCTCAAGGGGCGCATTCACAGCGCCCAGCAGCGCGCCACGTTGGCGGTCAATCGCGAACTGGTGTTGCTCTACTGGCAGATGGGGCGCGACATTCTGGCCCGGCAGGCCGAGCAAGGCTGGGGCGCGAAGGTGATCGAGCGGCTGGCGCATGATTTGCGCGCCGCCTTTCCCGAAATGAAGGGATTTTCGCCGTGCAATCTCAAGTACATGCGTGCCTTTGCCGAGGCTTGGCGCGATGAACCAATTGTGCAAGCACCGCTTGCACAAATCACCTCTTGGGAATCTGGCACTCGTGAACCCTCCGATTTCGACCACAACACCAACATTCCGCGCCATAGCTGTTGGGTTTTGACACAGTTCTGACACAGTGGTCGCTG
>JBARHR010000367.1:0-6573 GCA_049799335.1 Gallionella sp.
GAATGTTGCCGCGTTCCAGAACGGCGTACACCTCGTCGCGCTGCGCCTGTTTGCCGCCTTGCAGCGCATTTTCCAGCAGCGTGCGGCCAAGGGAATAGGTGGCGGCATCCAGACCGAGCTGCCGGTCGCGGCTGCCTGTACCACTCAAGACACGCGGCGCGAGCAGTTCCAGCATCCAGCGTATGTCTTCTGCCGCCAGCAGGTGGATGGTGCCGCGCATTGCCCAGGTGCGCACAATTCGATGCTGTGCAAAGGCTTGTTCGACGTCTGTCTGTGTGCTGCCCGGCAATCGTAGCGCTATCGCCCACAGTGTGGAGGAATAATCCTGCGCCTGCAACGCACCGAGAGTACGCACTGCCTCGTCCGGAGTCCGACACCGACCGCCAATGATCTGCTGATTGATGAGGCGCAACCGGGCGATATCGTTCACGTTACGTCTTCGGTTTTCGTACCTTGGGTTTAGGCGTCGGCACCTCACGCGCGGTAGCCCGCACCAGACCGCACAGCCAGTCGCCATTTTCCCACTGGTCAGCCGTGATCAGCAGGTGCGGTTTCGCGCCCGGATAGGGTGCACTCTCAATCACGTTTTCCAGCTTGCCCCTTCCGGTTGCGGTCGGTTTCAGATAAAGCTGGTCGTCGCACACCAGTCCGACCGGTTTGCCGGAAACATACAAACAATATTCGCCGAACATTTTCTTTGTCGAGGCCCCACCCAACGGCGAAAGCTGGTCGAGCAGGAAATCGATGGTGTCTTTTGTGGTCGCCATGAGTTGTTCAGTGCCGGACCACTTCATATCTGCTTTGCACAATGCCGTTTTGATATGCCCTGGTCGAGCGATGCCCCAGCGGCACATCTTGTTTCAGCCCGCCAAACAACGAAATTCCGTCACCGAGTAGCACCGGAATGCGGGCGATGATCATCTCGTCGATCAGTCCTGCCCGGAGAAAAGCCTGTATCGTCTTCCCTCCATCGACATACAGATTACGCGCACCACGCGCGTCCAGCAGTTTGACCAGAGCGTGCGGTGCAAGTGAAGTACCCTCTACATTTTCGGCGAGTGACTGGAACTCGGCGGGATAGCGGCTGCTCAGCACGATCACTTGTTTGCCGGCGTAAGGCCAGGCACCAAATGACAGAACCAGATCATAGGTATTGCGACCAATCACCAGCGTATCTACCGAGGCCATGAACTCGCGATAGCCAAAATCCTCACCGTCGCTGTTGCCGTCACTGCCGGGCAGCCAGTCCAGCGCGCCATCTTTCCGGGCGATGAAACCATCCAGACTGGTCGCAATGAATACTGAAGCTTTGATCGACATCGGATTACTCCTGCATTTCATGCGGCGCGATAAATCTTATGTTTCGCGCGTCACATTCAATTTCGTCGGGTGCTTGCCAAAGATCGCTGGCAAGCTCAAATATTTCATCCGGCAACGGCATGAAAAAGCTATCGCCTTTCGCATAATTCCGTTCACGTACCCGTTGCCGTCGAAGATCGCGAGGCGCATCCAGCACAGATACCTTGAGCGGACAGCCGGGCGCATCTACACGGTCATAGAACTCCACCCGGTCCTGGTAACGGATCAGCCTCGACTCGAGCACAACATGGTTTCCTGATTGCAGCAGTTCGATGGCACGCGGCATGCGGGTCTGCAGGTAATGCTCCATGTCAAATCTGCCGACGCCGGGTAAAGGATGCTGACCTTTATCATTAATCTTCCTTTTCGTTATTCCCCACCCATCTGGAAATTCGCCAGATCGGCCTTGATGTCAAGGCGCTCAATTTTCCTTAGGGTTGAAGTTGGTTTGCGCGAATGTCGAGGCTACGGCTGCTTTTGTATTTTCGATGGAACCTTGGCTGTCCCGTTGAACCATGGCGACAGAATTGAATTCGCCGCTTCCGGCAACTTGTTCCAGAACAAAATCCTGCCGGGTTTTGAGCAAGCAATGGGTCTTCCGTGCCTTGTCCGGGAATTCATCACGGACCAGTGTTACCACAACAAATTTATCTACCCGATGAATATGCCTCGATTGAGTGGTTGTGTCGTCTGGGATCATCGTCATCCCCTCATGCCTGGCTTTGTTGTACCACATCCGCAGATTCCTTGCCGCCCGGTGGTAGCGCCACGATATCGCCTTGGCGGATCGGATATTCCGTATCGCCGATTTGTACTTCGCCCGATCGTTCCAGCACCAAGAACATTTCTTCGTTCATGCGGTGACTGTGCGGCGGGAACGCGCGCTTGCCGGCAGGCACGGCGGTGATGTTATAGCCCATTTTGCGCGCCGATCAACAGGGCGATCACGCCGATGCGCGCGTCGTAGCGCTCCGCTGCCGCGCCGCTTGCCGCATAGGCGGGGGCTTCGCTGTAATTCGATGTTGGCGATATTGATTAAGGGTTTGCCCATACTGGCTCCTTTCAGAGGTTGTTGAACTTGTCGTCCAAGCTTCCCGCTCTCTCTGCGATCAAGTTGCGTAAGAAAAAATATGCACCAGTCTGCTGACAACATCCGGTGTGCAGTCTATCCACTTAAGGGAAAACATCTGTCGCCGGATTTCGATCAGGTCTTATTGGGTACTTTGCGCACCAGTAACGCCACCGGATTAAATCCTGTGGCCAGCGCTGTACCGAAGATGACGATGAGCGACCCGGCGATCATGCTTGCGGTGATGACCTCGCCCAGAAACAGGTGCCCCCAAAGGATGCCGAACACCGGAATCAGGAAAGTAACTGTGAGTGTCGAAGTTGCGCCGATTTCCCTGACCAGCCGGAAATACAGCAGGAATGCGATTCCGGTGCAGACTACTCCAAGCGCGACAACTGCCAGCACTATGTCTATGCCAGGCGTAGCCGACGTAGACGCGAACGGAAGCATCGGTACGACGAACAGGCTGGCCGCCCACATGCTGCCGTGCGCGTTGGAGTAGCTGTCCACGTGAGTTGTGTGTCGCGCATAAGTAGTTGCGATGCCGTAACAGACCGTCGCCAGCAGCGCCGCCGCGACGGCGGTTCCCGCGCCAGGTTGTGTGGCCCAATGATCCAGGCCGACGATCGTTCCTACACCCGCAACACCGAGAGCCAGGCCGAACGCCGTTCGCCTGCTAATTCGCTGGCGCGACCACACCGCGCCGATCACTGCCCCCCATATCGGTGTCGTGGCATTCAGTATGCTCAAAGCCGATGCTGTCAAAGTCAGTGCTGCAAAAGCGAACAGCAAAAACGGCATGGCCGCGTTTAGCACGCCAAGGGCAAGGTAGTGGCGCCAGTGTTGTCGGGCGTTTAGCGATTTTCCCAGGAACATTGCAGCGACCGTCAGGCACACGGCCGCCAGCGCAACTCGATACTCGACCAGCAATATTGCGCCGAGGTAAGGCACACTTATACGTGTAAAGAGGAAAGAGCCTCCCCATATGGCGGCGAGCAAGATTAGTTTTAACAGGCTGGCGAGTGGCATATTGGTTGGTAATCCGGTATGGGGCGATATTACTGCATTCGCGGCGTACTGAGGTTCTGCGCAGGTCGATGGGCAAACAGATATCCTTGAAAGTGGTCGCACTCCTCATTTGGGAGATGCGCAAGTTGCTGCGCCGTTATTAAACCCTGCTGCGATTACATGCAGCTGGATGCATTGATCTTCGCCGGAAGTTGCGGACTGAGTTCAATCATTTATTAAGTGACGCGGTGCCTCTCGCACTACACGCCTGTGTAATAATCCGGATGCGATGCGCCAATTCTGGATATGACTCGTTTCATATATTACGCTCAACGATAAGCAGCAAAGGAAATGCTATGCCAGGTTTGCTCCCCAATGTCGATCCCGATGGATTGCTCGAGTTTTCGGTCGTATACACCGATCGATCCCTGAACCACATGTCGAAGCAATTTCAGAGCATTGTTAAAGATGTATCCGCGATTTTCAAAGAGACCTACAACGCGCACTCGGCGATTATTGTTCCGGGCAGCGGTACATTTGGCATGGAATCGGTTGCGCGCCAATTCGCGCAAAACCAAAAATGTCTGATCATCCGCAACGGATGGTTTAGCTATCGCTGGACCCAGATTCTGGAAATGGGAAACATCAGTCAGGACGTTCATGTATTCAAAGCTAGACAAGTCGACGATGCCACAACCGGCTATTTTTCGCCGCCTCCAATCGCAGAAGTTGTCGCCTTCATCAAGACTGAAAAGCCGGCCGTGGTATTTGTTCCTCATGTTGAGACGTCCTCCGGGATCATGTTGTCCGACGACTATGTGCAATCGATAGGCGAAGCCGTTGAATCGGTCAATGGCACATTTGTTCTGGACTGCATTGCTTCAGGAGCAATGTGGGCAGACATGAAGAAAAGCAAAGTCGATGTGCTGATTTCCGCACCGCAAAAAGGCTGGAGCAGTTCACCGTGTTGTGCATTGATCGGGCTTGGCGATCGCGCGCGTGAGAAAATCAATCACACGCAAAGCAGCAGCTTTGCCATGGATTTGAAGAAGTGGTTGCAGATTGCCGAGACGTATGAAAGTGGGAGCCACCTCTATCACGCGACCATGCCGACTGATGCGCTGAAAATTCTGCGCAACAACATGAAGGAAACACAGGCCCTGGGACTCGCGGAAGCGAAGGCAAGACAGGGTGATTTGGGCAGGAAGGTGCGTAACTTGCTCGAAGCAAGAAGCTTCAGGTCGGTTGCGGCACCGGGGTTTCAGTCACCGGGGGTGGTGGTGAGCTACACAACCGATCCGGACATTCAGAACGCGAAAAAATTTATCCAGGCAGGACTGCAAATCGCCACGGGCGTGCCGCTGCAATGTGATGAACGCGCCGACTTTCGGACCTTCAGGTTGGGATTGTTCGGCCTGGAAAAACTGTTGAATGTCGATCAAACCGTCAGCCGTTTGGAAAATGCGCTTAACGCCATAGGGTAGTGCTGAACAATATGCCAAAAGCGTGATTAATTCGGGAGACAGATAATCGGGTAACGCAGGTCTTCAGTTATTCATCGACAGGAATTCCGTTCCCGATAGTTCCGGGCATCGCCAGTGTGAAACCCCTGGAGCAGTTGAAGCAGATGAGAAATGTCCGGGTTGCTTGCCGCGAGTAGCGTAGCGATGCAAGATTAGTCGCAACATATGCGCGGCGAACTGCGGACTTGCGCATAGGATGGGTCGCAGCAAAGTCACGCGATTCTCAACGCGGTGAACCGTGTGAGAAATCGTCAGAGCAACGCGACACCCATCGATTGTTCTTGCTGGGTGTTGCGAACAATGGGTGAATCCTTTCGCGCTCTTCAACTGGCTTGCTATTTGCACACGTAATTCGGAAACCCGGAACACTTGTCCGACTTGCATTTGTGATTGTTACCCAAGGACCCGGCAACGCCGCATGCCGCGCCCGTCTTAAGCTTGGCGCGACAGGTGTTCTTATTGAAATCTGCGCCGGCATCGCACCACATGTTGACGCCGCAATCGGAGTCTTTTTTGCATACACAGGTCCCTTTGGTGCCATCAATGCTGCTGCACTTTCCTGCCATGCAAGCATCATCGTTGTAACAGGTCCCGCCGGCAATCACGCTGTTGGGGGTATAACAACGCCCAAGGTTGCAATGGCCACTTTGACACTGGTGCCCTCCGCCAGCAATATCGCAAGTGCTGTTATCGGCCTTGAGCGCCACACACTGGTTTTTGTCAAAATCGGCCCCGGCGTCACAGTATCGACCGCTTCCGCAATCATTGTCGGTTTTGCACTGACTCTGTTTGGTTATGTATCGCGAAACCGCAGTGTATGGGTAAATCGTACGCAGGGCGTTGCCTTCCGAAATACTTAAGACGACGCACATGATGTAAGTCGAAGACATAGTTGAATATCTGGAATTTTCGCAACTGTTGGCATCGGTCTTCTCATTGAACTGAGAATATTCGTCGTCCAATCCGAAGGCATGCCCAACCTCGTGATGGTAAACATCGTCACGCGTCATGGTCGAAAAATTATTGAATTGAACTGGATTCGACTTGTACATCTGGTTAAACCCGTGGGCGGGAAACTTGGTAACAAAGTATGCGGTAAGCCGATCGTCGTCTCTTAGCAGATCCCGCACCGTTTTGGGGAATTGCGCCTCGTTTCGTCCTTTCAGCAATAACTTGAGCTGGAATACCCCGGGTATCGTCCAATAGCCTTCAACGACACGCTGGAAGTTATCCAATATGAATTCGTGCGCCGTGGTACTGCTTACATCAGGTTGAGTTGGGTCAGGTTGCCAGTACAACACCTGATCTTTATCGACACGACACCCTTCCCAAATATATCCATCGCTCTTCTTGTACCCGTACTGAAGCTTACCCAAGCTGATGAATTTGTTTTCTGCGTCACGTTTATAGGCCATGACATCATTTTGTCCCTTGTACTTATTTTCCTTGCCGGAAAAGTACGTGCTCGTTGTGCATAATGTTTCCGCAATGGGCTTCGCACCCACTTTCAGCTTCGTAGTCGTGGAAGTGACAATCACCTGCGATCCATCAAAAACTTTCCAGGCATTGCATTTAGTGTGCTTCGTCCAGGTCCCCAGAGAATCGGTACTCGGG
>JBARHR010000368.1:0-9341 GCA_049799335.1 Gallionella sp.
GTTACCAACATAAAAAAAAGCGGCCCTGAGGCCGCCTTATGTTGAGCAGTAAACCTTACTCTATTTTTGCTTTGCCGCGCGCTTCTGCAATGGCGCTCTGGACCATCTGCTGTTGCAAGCGTTGTTGAATTTGTGGCTTGAGTTCGTCGAACGAAGGAACTTTGAGGTCGCGCACATCGTCCAGTTTAATCACGTGCCAGCCGAATTGGGACTGCACCGGTTCCTTGGTGTATTCGCCTTTCTTCAAACTGGTCATAGCCTTTGAAAACGGCGCTACGAAATTGGTTGGCACCGCCCAATCTAACTCGCCGCCATGCTCCGCTGAGCCGACGTCTTTTGATTTTGCGGCCAATTTTTCAAATTTCGCCTTCTTTCCGAGTTGCGCGATGATGTCCTTCGCTTCGGCTTCGCTTTCAACCAATATGTGGCGGGCCTTGTATTCCTTATTGCCAACGTTGGTTCTTAACGTATCATATTCCTTCTTGAGTTCAGCCTCGCCGATCGGATGATTCTTCGCATAGTCCTGAACGTAGCTATTAGCGAGCACCGACTGTCGGGCGAGCTCGATTTGATCCTTTACTTCAGAAGTCTTATCCAGGCCATTCTTCACCGTTTCCTGCGACAACACTTCAAGATTGATCATGTCTTCGCGAATCGCCTTGCGTAATTCCGGCGTATCAGGCTGACCTTGCTGGGCCGCCGCATTGACACGCAGGTCGATACGCGACTGTGGAATCGAAACGCCATTTACCATCGCGGCCGATTTGTCCTCGGCAAACGCGCTGCTGAACGTCACGACTCCTGCTGCTGCAACAATTCCAAAAACCGCCAATATCGCCAACTTCCTGTTTTTTAACATCGCTAATCCTCTAAATTGATAACTAAAATAATCTGCTACTTTCCATCGGGTGTCAGTGCATTTATCGTGAGGGCATGAATATTACCCTTCATCATCTCTCCCAGACTTGAATATATCATACGGTGACGAGCTACCATATTTTTGCCGACGAACTGTTGCGAAACAATATTCACCACAAAATGCCCACCTCCATCTCGAGCACCCGCGTGTCCGGCATGCTTGTGACTTTCGTCGATAATGTCCAGGGAAATTGGCTTGAGTGCTCCGAGTAGCGTGCGCATTTCGTCAATCCGACTCATGCGGGAAACACCTTTTTGAACGGTTTAACCACAACATCCGCATATACGCCCGCGGCAAGATACGGATCGTCCTTGGCCCAAAATTGCGCCGACTCCAAGGATGGAAACTCTGCCACTATCAGGCTGCCGGTAAATCCGGCCAGCCCGGGATCTTCCGCGTCAACTGAGGGAAATGGCCCGGCCAGCAGCAACCGTCCGTCATTCTGCAATAATTGCAGTCTCGCCAGATGGCCTGCCCTCGCGGACTTCCGCTTTTCCAGACTGTTCGGAACGTCCAGCCCCACAATTGCATACCACATCAATTGCTCTCCTTCTTTTCATCGACATACTTAGCCAGAAATATCCCCTGTGCGAGGATGAAAACCAACATCAGGGCAGTGAATCCGAACAGCTTGAAGTTCACCCAACTGTCGGTGGAATAGTTGAATGCAACGTAAAGATTTATGAATCCAAGCACGGCAAAGAACAGGCTCCAGCTCAGATTGAGTCTGTGCCAGACATGCAACGGCAGGGCTATTTTTTCCTGCAGCAGCATTTTCATCAGATTTTTGTTGAGGACAACATTGGAAAATAGCAATATTGCGGAAAACATCCAGTAGAGCACGGTGGGTTTCCATTTGATGAAGGACTCGTCGTGCAGTAGCAAGGTCGCGCCGCCGAATACGGCAACAATTGCAAAACTCACCCACAGCATCGCATCAACCTTACCATGACGGACTTTGGTCCAGACGATTTGCACAACAGTTGCCACGATTGCGACCGCAGTGGCAACGTAAATACCCTTGAATTTAAAGGCGACAAAAAAAAGTATGACGGGAAACAGGTCGAACAGCAGTTTCATTTTGGCTTCTTATCCAGAATTAGTGCGGCAGAGTTGATGCAATAGCGCAGAGCAGTTGGTGGTGGACCATCGTCGAACACATGTCCCAAGTGAGAACCGCAATCCGCGCAGCTCACTTCTACGCGGGTCATACCATGACTGGTATCGGTTCGCGACGTGATATTTTCTGGTCGGTAGGGCTGCCAATAACTTGGCCACCCTGATCCGGAATCGTATTTCGTGGCGGACTCGAACAGTGGCTTACCACAACACACGCAGCGATAGATCCCCTCATCATGGCAATCCCAGTATGCGCCGGAAAATGCCGGTTCAGTACCGCATTGGCGACACACCCGATACTGGTCGGGGGTAAGTTCGCTTTGCCATTCGTTATCCGATTTATCGACCGCTCTGTCCATTGGCATTTACAGAATTTCACCCGCGTAATCGGCGAGTCTGGAACGTTCGCCGCGCAGCAGGGTTACATGACCACCATGCGCCCAACCTTTGAAGCGATCTACCACATAGGTGAGGCCGGAGCTCCCCTCAGTAAGGTAGGGCGTATCAATCTGCGCGATATTACCCATGCATACTACCTTGGTACCCGGTCCGGCTCGGGTCACCAGTGTTTTCATTTGCTTGGGCGTCAAATTTTGTGCCTCGTCAATGATCACGAATTTATTGAGAAAGGTCCGGCCACGCATGAAATTCAAAGACTTGACCTTGATGCGCGAGCGAATTAGATCGCGTGTTGCTGCGCGTCCCCAATCTCCGCCCTCGTCGTCGGATTTGTTCAACACGTCGAGGTTGTCTTCCAACGCGCCCATCCATGGAGTCATCTTTTCTTCCTCGGTACCGGGCAAGAAGCCAATATCCTCGCCAACGGGCACCGTTACCCGGGTAATGATTATTTCGCTGTATATCTTGTTCTCAAGCGTTTGCAACAGTGCCGATGCCAGTGTCAGCAGCGTTTTCCCGGTACCTGCCTGTCCCAGTAGCGTAACAAAATCAATCTCCGGATTCATCAGCAGGTTCAGTACAAAATTCTGCTCGCGATTGCGCGCCGTGATTCCCCAGATATTGTTCTTGCTGTGCGTGTAATCGGTCAGTGTCCTAAGTAAAGCGGTCTGGTCATTCTGTTCCATCACCACCGCGTAGAATGGTGTGTCGATTTCATGGTAGACGAATTGATTGACAAAGAATGCCCCGCAAAGCGGCCCCTGTATCTGGTAGTAGGTATGCCCTTCTTTTTGCCATGACTTCATGTCTTTGCTGTGTCGTTCCCAGAAGTCATCCGGCAATGGCAAAACTCCGGTGTATAACAGGTCCGAATCTTCCAGCACCTTGTCATTGAAATAGTCCTGTGCGTCCAGACCAAGCGCACGCGCCTTGATGCGCATGTTGATGTCTTTGCTGACGAGGATCACCGGACGCTCCGGCTGCTGTTTTTGCATCCCGATAACCACGCCAAGGATGGCATTGTCAGCCTTACCCAGTTCCAGATTCTGCGGCAATTCGTATTTGACAAAGCTGGTTTGAAGGTAGAGACGTCCGGTGCAGTTTTTGTGCGCGGCCGATTCAAGCGAAATACCTTCGTCTATCTTGTGAGGGGCATCACTGACGATCTCGTCCAGGAAGCGACTGGCCTGCCGCGCATTTCTGGCCACTTCGGTCATGCCCTTCTTCTTGTTGTCCAACTCCTCCAGCACGAACATCGGCAGACAAATATCGTGTTCTTCGAAGCGAAACAGACTGGTCGGGTCATGCAACAACACATTGGTGTCGAGTACAAACAACTTGACGTCATTATCGATGCCGGCCACGACCGGCTTATTGTTTTGTGACATCACCTTCCTTTTATTTGAGAGTTTTGACAAAGTCCAACACTTCCTGAGCATGACCATCTGCCTTGAGACCGCGCCATTCCCGACGTAACATGCCATCCCGGTCGCATACAAAGGTACTGCGCTCAATTCCACGCACTTGTTTACCGTACATATTCTTCAGCTTGATCACGCCAAACTGGTTACATACGGATTCATCCACATCAGACAGCAATTCGAATGGCAGTGTGAATTTAGCTTTGAAGTTTTCATGGGACTTTATAGTGTCACGAGATATGCCAACCACGACGCACCCTACCCTTTTGAATTCCACATAGAGATCACGAAACTGTACAGCTTGGGTCGTACAGCCCGGCGTATTGTCTTTTGGGTAGAAATATATGACCAGGAACGTGCCGCGCGCGCCAGATAACGAAAACGTCTGATTGCCCGTCGCAGGCAGGGAAAAGTCTGCTAGTGTGTTTTCTGACATGGATCAAATCGCTTAAGGGGGACGACATTCTTGTCAAAAAACGCGCTAAAGGCAAGTTTCATGGCGATATCGTCAATTTAACAGAGTTGTGCTAGCGTATCTCCGTCCCTGGAAAGCGAATTTAATGTCCGATATCGAATACATGCATAGCGCACTTGAACTGTCAGAATGCGCGCGCTCAAGCGGAGAAGTACCTGTCGGGGCGATTATCGTTCGTGATGGAGTAATTATTGGCGAGGGGTACAACTCTCCAATTGCCCGACACGATCCGTCCGCCCATGCGGAGATACTTGCAATGCGTGCCGCCGCGACGAAGTTGGGTAACTACCGATTGATCGGATGCGAGTTGTTTGTGACGTTGGAACCCTGCCTGATGTGCGCCGGCGCAATCATGCATGCACGCATCGCCCGACTGGTCTTTGGTGCAAGCGACCCGAAGACCGGCGCATGCGGCAGCGTACTGAACGCATTCGATTTGCAGCAATTGAATCACCATACCCAAGTCCTTGGAGGCGTATTGGCGGCAGATTGTGGTGCGGCACTTAGTGACTTCTTTGCGGCTCGCCGCGCAGAACGAAAAACATCGTGAAGATCACAATTCCCGTCAGGTTGCAACAACTTCGGTTGTATGATGAACAGCAAAATCTGCTGCGCGAATACAGCGTCTCGACGGCAACCAACGGGGTGGGCGAACTCAAGGGCAGTTACTGTACGCCGCGCGGCAAACATGTCGTACGCGCAAAAATCGGTAACGGCTTGCCGGAAAATGCAATACTGGTCGGTCGTCGCCCAACAGGCGAGCTATACACGACGGATATGCGCGAAAACTTTCCGGAACGGGACTGGATATTGACTCGCATCCTCTGGCTTTCCGGGTGCGAAGCAGGTTTCAACCGACTGGGCGCAACCGATACGATGCGCCGCTATATATACATTCATGGCAGCCCTGACTCGGCACGTATGGGCATACCCGGTTCGCACGGATGCATCAGGATGCGCAATCGGGATATAGTTGAATTGTTTGATTTGGTACCAGTGGGTACTGAAGTCGAGATCATCGAATAATTTCTGGGGGTTTGGCATGGGCAATTCGTTTACCGTAAGTCTGGTCAGCTGGCATGATGGAGGCCCGTTGCTCAAGTCGGTGCGTGAACAAGTATTCATCAACGAGCAGGGAATCGCGCCTGAGCTTGAATGGGATAACCTGGACGAAAGTTGCCGGCATGCATTGGCGCTCAGCCATCAGGGCGATGCCATCGGAAGCGGCCGAATGCTGGCGGATGGACATATCGGTCGCATCGCGGTTTTGCCTCAATGGCGTAAGCAGAAGATCGGCACCGCAATCATGGAAGCCTTTCTCGCCTACGCCCGTGCGCACGAGTACAAACAAGTGGATGTCGACGCGCAAACGCAGGCGATTCCGTTTTACCGCAATTTTGATTTTGTTGAAGAAGGCGAAACATTCACGGACGCCGGTCTGCCTCATATCAAAATGCGTTTGAAGTTACTTGCCGGTTAAGTAGTCCTCAACGCTGAAATTCTTGACTGCTTCGGGTTGTGCAACGGTGAAGCCGGTAATCACCGCACCGGTCGCAAATGCCTCGGCAAATATCAGGATCGGTGCCGGAATGAAATAGTGGTATTGGATTTCTGCCCAGGTATAGTGACTTAATACCAATAGCATCAGCGTGATGACTGCCATCATCAACGTCGTGGCGAACGCGGCACAGGCAAAGCCGTTCCACAACACAAACAGAAACAGGTTCTTCGGCCAATATCGTTGCGTAAGGCGCAGCACCCATTCCGTGAACAGCATTGGCACCACCAGCATCAGCAGTCCGTTAATTCCGAGCGTAACCATTTGCTGACCGGAATATATCCATATGCCGAGCATGATAAGCGTAAGCATGATCAGACCGACCGGCCAGCCGAACATCAGCAGAAAAAGCGTCGAACCGATAAGATGAAAGTTGAATCCGGGGTGGATGCCCGCATTGAGGATCCAGAAAACCGGCGTACAAAACATCATGCCTACCAGCGCATTGGTCCGCGCAGTATTTGCCCACGTTTCTCGCCATGGCGCCAATTTCAACGCGCGGAATAATACATAGAGGAAACCCAGATTGCATAGCCAGAGCAAATCGCTGTTGAAAAGTGATGCCGGCAAGTTCATGTCAACGTGTACGGTAGCGCTTGAAATGAAAGCGGTGCGCCCTGCAACGATCCGATGCAGACAGGATGCGCACCAATACTGGAAATTTGCACAACTGCAAGGACGTCATACCCGCCCCCCGGCGATGCAGCAGAATTGACTACCATGCCGCTGGCTTGACCATCCATATCGGCACTATATAGCTCATCTCCGGCCATCGGGGCTGCCGCGCAGTCGATATGCGCCAAATACATGCGGCGCTTCAGTTTTCCCAGATAGCGCGTGCGCGCCACGATCTCCTGCCCTGGGTAGCACCCTTTCCCGAAGCTGACGCCGTCTATCAAATCGAAATTAACCATTTGCGCGACAAATTGTTCCCGGGTCTGCGGCAATATGACCGGGATGCCGGACCGGATGTTGAGCCAATCCCAGCAACTGCTCCCTGCAGGTCGAAAACTGGTGCGCAAAAAATCCCAAAATTGGACGGCATGCAGACGTGTCGTAGCGATTTGCCAGCGGGTCTTGCCAACTTTGATGAGATTGCCGCTTTCACTGCGAACTATGCTACACGTGGCGTGTGATAATTCACCATACGCCGCCTGCAACACGTCAACACAGGTCGTTCCCGATAGGCCCAACAAAACGGTTTCTTCACTAACGTCCGTGACCTGAACGTTGGCGCGTAAAACATACATGGTCAATTTCTTGCGGATCGGTTCGCACAAGGCTTGCGGAAGCTGCAATATATAGTCGTCGCCTTCCCGCCAGATCAGCATGCTGGCGAGCATCCTGCCTTTGGGACTATTCAGGCTGCTAAGTTGAACCTGGGTTGGAGTCACTGCACGAATGTCGTTACTCAACAGGTTTTGCAGGAAGTCTTGAGCGTCGACTCCGGAAACACGCAAGGTACCGAACTGGCTCAGGTCACACATAACGGTAGCATCGCGTGTTGCGATCCGTTCAGCGTGGATATCGCCAAAATCGCCTACTGCGCCGTCCTCAAGGCGCGCACCGCGCGCCGCGAGAAAATCCTGCCATTCTTTATTCATGAGTCGTGTCCAATTGCTACATTCGCGCAATCTTACCGCGAAGCGTTGCCTTTCGGCTAAACTCTTGAGTCATGAAATATCGCGTATTACTAACTTTGACCATGCTGCTTGCCGCCTGCAACGGCAGTTTGTGGAACAATCCCTACCCGGCCGGTGATGCAGGCAAGTCGATGCTCTATTCTGCATTTACCGAACGCCCCAAACACCTGGATCCTGCGCAGGCCTACAGCGAAAACGAGTACGACTTCCTGGCGCAGATCTATGCGCCGCCGCTCCAATATCATTACCTGAAACGGCCCTACCAACTGATTCCGCTCGCCGCTTCGCAAATGCCAACAGTGCGCTATCTCGACAAAACTCACCGATTGATCACCGGCAATGCAACAAATCAGGCGATTGCCTTCAGCGTCTACGAAATTCATATCAAGGCGAATATGCACTACCAGCCCCACCCGGCCTTTGTTACCGCGTATCGCCGTCTCAACGCGGATGATCTATCAAATATCCACGCCCTTAACGACTTTGCCCAGACCGACACACGTGTAGTTACTGCAGCGGATTACGTCTATCAGATCAAGCGTCTGGTCCACCCAAAGCTGCATACGCCCATCGCCGGGGTTATGGGCGAATATATCGTCGGACTGAAGGAATTCGCGACTACGCTGAAGAACGAAGCCAATGCACACCCGAACGACTTTCTGGATTTGAACGCATATCCGCTTCCCGGCGTCGAAGTCGTGAACGACACCACCTTTCGCATCACCATCAATGGTAAATACCCTCAGTTTGTCTACTGGCTGGCAATGCCATTCTTCTCGCCGATGCCACCCGAGGCGGAACGCTTTTATGCCCAGTCCGGTATGCACGAACGCAACCTCACATTGGATTGGTGGCCGGTGGGCAGCGGACCTTATTACTTGTCGGAGAATGATCCCAACCGGCGTATGGTACTGAGTCGCAATCCTTATTACGACAGCGAGAGCTATCCCGCCGAAGGCGATAACGGCGACACCAAGGCCGACCTGTTTGCCGACGCCGGCAAGCCGCTTCCACTGATCGACAGCGTTGTGTTCAGTCTGGAAAAGGAAACCATTCCCTACTGGAATAAGTTTCTTCAAGGTTACTACGATGCCTCGGGTATCAGTTCCGACAGCTTTGATCAGGCGGTACAGATGAATGTTGGCGGCGAAGCTGCGGTAACCGACGCGATGCGAGCGCAAGGTATTTCGTTGTCAACGTCAGTTGCAACCTCAACCATGTACACCGGATTCAACTGGCTGGATCCAGTAGTAGGCGGAAATTCCGAACGGGCAAGGAAATTGCGACTCGCAATCGCAATCGCCGTTGATTTCGAAGAATTCGTATCGATCTTCGCCAATGGACGAGGTATCGCGGCTCAGTCGCCGATTCCCCCGGGCATCTTCGGCTATCGCGATGGTGAAGCGGGCATCAATCACTACGTATACGACTGGATTGATGGACGACCGCAGCGCAAGCCAATCACCGAGGCGCAGCGCTTGCTCGCCGAAGCGGGTTATCCCGACGGTATCGATGCCGTTACCCATCAACCGCTGGTGATCAATCTCGATACCACTGCAACCGGCGTGGGCAGCAAATCCAGACTGGACTGGTTGCGCAAGCAACTGGATAAGATCAACGTGCAACTGATGGTGCGCAGCACCGATTACAACCGCTTTCAAGACAAGCTGCGCAAGGGCGACACACAGATGTTTTATTTCGGCTGGAACGCGGATTATCCGGACCCGGAGAATTTCTTCTTTCTGTTGCACGGGCCACAGGGAAAAGTAGCCAAGGGAGGCGAAAACGCCGCCAACTACAATAATCC
>JBARHR010000369.1:0-29874 GCA_049799335.1 Gallionella sp.
GCCATCAGCGCCCCCCACTTGGCGCCCCAGTTCTTGTACTCAGGCTTATCCATGGTCATTCCTTCCGGTGCCGTGTAGCCATCGAGACTAAGCCCAATGTTGACGAATACTTTACTCATGATTCTCCTCTCGCATGTTCTGATTTCGGCCTAACGAACAGGATCTTTTCCGTCGTGCGACAGCATGCCGAAAAAATCTGTTGGACTGAATCGTGGCATGATAACCGCGGCGTTATGGAATTTGAACGAAGCCGACGGGGCATGTCGGCGGCAAATTCCCCCCGAATTGAAAGAACTGAGCGCGCATATCTTTGTTTTTTGCCCGGCGAATTCTTCACCCAAATCGTCTGAGTGACTATGGCACACGCATTTTTCCGGGTCAATACGACGCGGGTCGAAGTCGTCGCTGCGAGCGGTGTGTTGCCGATCGTAATAGAGGTGCAATGATGTCAAGGCAACCCCTGCGCATGCTGTTTCAGTGCTGTCAGACAAACACTGACAGCAGGTATTGGAATTCTCCTACAGAATTATCAGACAACCTGCTCTGCCGCCACTTAGGTGCGCAAACCATAATCCGTACAACGATGCATCAAACCTGAACCGTTGAAGAGGCATGATGAACGTGTTGATAGTGGAAGATTCGGACACTGTGCGGAAAAACCTGAGCGCCATGCTGGCTGAATTTAGTGGAGTCAGGATAGTCGGCTGTGCAGTGAGCGAGGCGGACGCAATCGAGCAGGTCGAGTCGCTGCATCCGGACGCAGTTGTGCTGGATATCAAGCTGCAGTCTGGTTCCGGCGTGAACGTACTCAAACATATCAAGAAGCATCATGCTGACATCAAGGTGATTGTGTTAACAAACTGCACTGATGATGAATATGTCGAGGCTTGCCGAAAGGCACATGCTGATTACTTTTTCGACAAGTCGTTCCAGTTCATGCGGGTCCGCGATCTTTTCGCCGCATGGAGTTGCACCGGTTCCGCAAACAGTCAGGCCGGTAACCGGACCCCCGATTAGCCGGAAATTTGGAGACAAGCTATGGAAGAGAATTCAAGACGATCATTTTTCAAGAAGGCGGCAGCAGCCGTGGGTGTGGTTGCAGCGGCGGGTTATGCCAAGACCGTGATATCTGATGCCGTCGAATCAAAGGAAAGTACATCCGCAAAATATGCGGTGGACGTCGCCATGCAGGAAAAAGCGGTGAAAGAAAATCAACTGGTCGTGATGACGGATGAAGAGAAACAGCAGCGGCTTGACGACTTGCTTAATTTCCATCGCCAGGAAACTGCATAGTATTTCGTGATGCACAAATTGTAGCCGGAGGCAGTGATGTCAGAGGAAAGCGTCAAAGACATGAAAGCAACGCAAGAGGAACAGCAGGGTCGCCGTGAATTCCTGAAGCATGTGTGTACATCAACCGCGGCAGCGCTGGTGGCAGCACCCGGCGTAGCAGTGCCTTCCACCCATGCCGATAATCCGGATGCCGATGCCACCGTCGCAGAATTCTTCCAGGGAAATTTCGTACTGATGACTGAAGAAGAAAAGAAGCAGGCTATCGCGCGTCTGGAAAAGCGCTATACCGCCCAGTACAAGAAGAAGACCTCAGTTTCCAATACGGAGGCGCCCGATGGCGTGCTGTTTGGTTATGCACTCGATATCTCGAAATGCATCGGCTGCCGGCGTTGTGTCCATGCCTGTGTGAAGGAGAACAACCAATCTCGCGACAATCCCGAAGTCCAGTGGATACAGGTGATGAAGATGCCGAAAGGGAATATCGCTTTTACCGCGGAGAATCTCGACAAGGGGTATCCCGAAAAGAGCGAGTTCGGCGATTACGGCGTGCAGGTGGGTGGAAATGCCTACAAGACGGCGGGCCTGTCTACCGAAGATGCCCAGAATTATTACGACGACGCACTCGTACCTGACCAGGATTTCTTTTATATGCCGGTTCAGTGTCAGCAGTGTGAAAAGCCCCCCTGTGTCAAAGCCTGCCCGGTTCGGGCGACGTTTCGGGACCATGCGGGTGTGGTGCTAATTGACTACAACTGGTGCATCGGTTGCCGCATGTGTCAGCTGGCCTGTCCCTACCATGCCCGCCGCTTCAACTGGGCCGAACCAAAACTGCCTGCCGCGGAGATGAACCCGAAGACGCACTACTTCGGTAACCGTCCGCGCATGAAGGGGGTAATGGAAAAGTGCACCTTCTGTGTACAACGCACACGCGAAGGCAGGGATCCCGCCTGCCTGGAGGCCTGTCCGGTGGGGGCAAGGAAATTCGGCAACCTGCTCGACCCCGAAAGTGACGTGAGACGGGTGCTTTCCACCAAGCGTGTGTTCAGGTTCAAGGAAGAATACGGCACCTATCCAAAATTTTTCTATTACATAGGCTGAGGTCACGAAATGAATATGGCTTTATCTTTTGTCAGGGACTTTACTGCATACGCCTTCAAGGGCGGGCGTATGTATTACGCATGGCTCCTGTTTCTGGCGTTTTTCATCCTCGTCGGCTCCTATACGGCATACCTTCAGTTTACCGAAGGGTTAATCGTGACCGGCGCAACCGACCAGGTCACAATGGAATCGTTCTTTGCGAATTTTGTGTTCACCGCGCACATCGCTGCCGCTGCCGTGCTGGTCGTCGCGCCCGGCTATTTTTACCATCGCAAGGACTTGAAGGAACTTGCCGTAATTGGCGAAATCATTGCCATGGTATTCGTCGCGACGGGCATCACATTCGTTCTGTTTCACATGGGCAGACCGGACCGGACCTGGCATATCATCCCGTTCATAGGCTACATGAACTTTCCCAATTCGATGCTTTCATTCGATACCATCGTCCTGAACGTCTACCTGCTGCTCAACATGATTGGTGTCAGCTACATCCTGCTGAAGAAATATGCCGGTACCTTTCATGAGAAGCAACTGGCGATCTGGTTCAAGCCCATCGTCTTTATGGCCATTGCCTGGGGGCCGCTAATCCACATCGTTACAGCATTCGTGCTTGGCAGCAATGCAAGGGTAGGGATGTGGTCGACGGCAGTTCTGCCCTTTGCCTTCCTGAGTATGGCCGGAGCCTCGGGACCGGCACTGGTCGTCCTGATATTCCTGCTCCTCCGAAAATTTACCGATCTCGAAATCGGCAATCCCGCGATCGACCTGATGGCGACCATTATTGCGTGGAGCCTGGGCATCCTGACGCTGGTGTTCGCCTCCGAGTTCTTCACTCTACTATATCCGAGCACCGAGCATGCGGCCTCGCTGGTATACAACATGTTCGGTCACAAGGGCCTCAACCATTACGTGCCCTTTTTCTGGGTGACGATCATCGCATTGTTATCCAGTTTTATCGCGTTGCTGTTTCGCAGAGTCCGCCACAGCTACGATCGCTGGTTGCCGCTGGTATGTTTCGTGGTGTTCTTCGCCGTCCTGATCGAAAAGCCGATGATACTCATCTTCCCCTCGTTCAGCCCTTCACCGCTGGGAGAATATACGGAATACCACGTTACCCTGATCGAGTTTTTCAACGTACTGTTTGTCTGGGCCATTGGATTTATGTCCTTGACGCTTATGCTGAAAGGTGCGGTCGGCATTCTAACCGGCCAGGTAAGACATCACAGCGCACCGGCTGCTTCCCCAAGCGGGACTCAAGGAGGATTTTGAAATGGACTTCCTTCACAGATCTGCAAACCTATCCGTTCTCGCCTTGTGCGGCTTCATTGCCATTGGATTGAGCATGCACGGCATCGCTAATTGCGAAGAAAACAATCATGCAGAAACCCAAAGTGCACAACCTGTCACGGACTGTTTCGAAAGCCGGATCGGTTACTCTTCCGTCACTCGGACCGAAAATTTCGTGCCGGAATATGGCTACCCTAATGTGAAATGTTCGCAAACGACAAGCGCGGTTCTGTGGTGGGGAGACCCCTTTGCCGGCACCATTCCGATGGGCGACATGCCGGAAATTACCGATGAAACTCGCGGCGATTTTGCCAATGCGGTAGTGAAACCGAGAACACCCCAGCTGAAGTATTACAACATGGGTCCCAACGGCTGCGAGACATGCCATAACGGCCAGATGGTGCCCTTCCCAAAGAATACCAAGCCCAGGTTGATTGGCATGCACCAGGATATTGTTGAAAACTCGATGCAGTTGATGCACGGGCATGGCGCACTGTGGTGCCTGAATTGTCATAGCGCACAGCATCGCAACAAGTTGATCGATCGTCAGGGGAACGAGTTCAGCTTCAACCAGCCACAAAAATTATGCGGCAGTTGCCATGGCGAGAACTACATCGACTGGCGCAAGGGCGTGCATGGCAAGCGAATTGGTTCATGGAAAACAGGTGGCATGAAGCGGTGGTGGGTCTGCACTGAATGCCATAACCCGCATACTGTCCAGAAAAGCCGGTTTAACCGACTCAAACCCGAAACGCCGCCACCGTTGCCGCGAGGCATGACCAGCGCAGCGTATGAACGAGTCGGGGAATAAAATGAAGTACAACGTGAAAAGCAAAATGCTGATGTTTTCCTCGGATGAGGAAGTCTCCCGGTTCCACGACCAGTTAACCAGCGCGTTGCGTAATCTCATGCTCAACGTTGGCAACGACGGCCACACCAGTCATGAAGAGGATGTAAGGCTCACCAATGAATTCTTTGACAAGTATTCTGTGTTGGCGGAGACCCTGCAGCGATTGCGCAGCCATATGGTACGAGAAATGGAGGCGTGAATGACAGGATTTGTGGAAGGTTGACCAAGTAATCAAAAGGTCTTTTTAATCGTAGTAACAAACTGGAGGAAATATCATGAAAGCAATGATGGTAAGCATGGTGGCAGTAGCAAGTATCGCATTTGCAGGTGCAGCAATGGCGGCAGACATGCCGGCGGCAGGAAAAACCAAGTGCGGTGCATGCCATGCACTGGACAAAAAAGGTATGGGTCCTTCGTTCAAGGATATCGCCGCCAAGTACAAAGGCGACAAGGACGCAGTCGGCAAAATGGAAAGTGCCATCGCTAAAGGCGGTGCATTTGGCTGGAATTTTCCGATGGCTATGCCCCCTAAAGGCATGGGCGCGACCGATGACGAAATCAAGGCCATGGCGGAATATATCGCAGGCTTAGCGCACTAACATATTCATCAAAAAAATTCCCGGCACATGTTTCATGTCGCCGGGATTTTTTCCCCGTATATCGGGCTACAGCCCGACAAATCCAACCAAATCGCACTTCCACATGAACTGTTCGGCGCGAACGTTTTTGCCGACGCGAAACAATTATCCCGCGAGCGGAGAATTTACCGGCGAGGTGCGTTCTGCTTGCACGTTGAATGAAGTGTTCGATGAGATATTGCAAGGATCCAGATACAGAACTGGAAGTCATACCTAACAAATCCACCTGAGAGCAGATCAAGGGCAACAATATCACACCAACTTGATGCGATCCCGCTTCAACCTTCAGCCGCGGCAACAGCCTCGTCATTCTTGTCAGCGCGAGACGAGCGGCGGCGCAGCCGTTCCGTCAGATGTTCCATCGCCACATAGAATGCCGGGGTGATGTACAGCGTCAGCATCTGCGAAAACAGCAAGCCACCGACTACCGCTATGCCCAGCGGCCTGCGCGCCTCTGAACCCATGCCACTACCCAACGCAATCGGCAATGTTCCGAAAATCGCGGCAAGCGTGGTCATCATGATCGGGCGGAAGCGAACCAGACACGCCTGGATAATTGCATCGCGTGCACTGGCCGCCTGCTCGCGGCGTATCTGCACCGCGAAGTCCACCATGATGATGCCGTTTTTCTTGACCAGCCCGACCAACAGGATCAGTCCGACGAAGCTGAAAATATTCAGCTCCTGACCGAATACGATCAGTGTCAGCAGCGCGCCGAACATCGCCAGCGGCAACGCGGTGAGAATTGTGATCGGATGGATGAAGTGTTCGTAGAGTATCGCCAGTACCATGTAGATCACCAGCACGGTAATCAGCATCAGCATCGGCATGCCGACCAGCGAATCGCGGAAGGTTTGCGCATTGCCGGTAAAGCTGGCGGTAATTTCTGCTGGCAGCGTGTTGCGCGCCAACTCGTCAACGCGGGCAGTAATGTCGCCCAGCGAGGTCCCGGGTGCGAGGTTGAACGACAGCGTCACCGCCGGCAGTTGTCCATAGTGACTGACCGACAGCGGCCCGACGCCCGGCGAGATATCCGCCACAGCGCGCAACGGCACCAGCTTGCCGTTATTCGCCGGCACATACAACGCATTCAACGCATCCATGTTTACCTGAAAGCTGGGCGCCAATTCCATGATCACCTGATACTCATCGGTGGCACCGTAGATGGTGCTGACCTGGCCGCCTCCATAAGCACTGTATAGCGTCGACTGGATCTGTTCGGCACTCACGCCCAACGCTGCTGCGGTATCGCGCTGTATGGTGATATTAACCTGCGGATTGCTCAGCTCCAGACTGCTGTTCACATCCTGCACACCGGCCACTTCCGCCAGCTTGGGTTCGAACGCCGCTGCCGCCTGATCCAGCGCGTCCACGTCCGGCCCCTGCAGCACGTATTGATATTGACCACTGCCGCCCAGACTGCCGATGCGGATCGCGGGGGGATTCTGGAAATACACCTGCATTTCGCGCACTTCGGCAACCTCCTTGCGCAACTGCTGCAACACCACTTCGGCACTATCCTGGCGTTCTTCCTGCGGCTTGAGACGGATGAACATGCGTCCGATGTTGCCGCCGCTGGTACCTCCGCCCCCCTGCCCCGCGCTCGACATTGCCGCCGCGATGTTGGGGTTCTGCATCACCAGATTGGCGACCCGCGCCTGCAATACTTGCAGCTGATCGAAAGTGATGCCCTCCGGCGCCTTGGTGTCGGCGAGTATCTGTCCGGTATCCTCGCTGGGAATGAACCCCTTGGGTATCACGCCGAACAGATAGAAACTCAGCGCCAGAATCAGCCCTGCCGCCGCCAGCATGGTGCGCCAGTGGTCCACCGACCAGGTCAGCGTGACGCCATAGGCATCACGCACGCGGTCAAAGCCGCGTTCAAGAAAATTGTACAGGCGGCCGTGGCGTTCGCTGGCACGCAAAAACCGGCTGCTCAACATCGGCGTGAGGGTCAGCGACACCACACCAGATATCAGGATGGCGATGGTCACCGTGAGGGCAAATTCGCGAAACAACCTCCCCACCAGGCCGCTCATGAAAATGACCGGAATGAACACCGCAACCAACGACAATGTCATCGACACCACGGTAAAGCCAATCTCCCGCGTGCCGACCAGCGCGGCCTGCATCGGTGACTCACCCTTTTCGCGATAGCGCACGATGTTCTCCAGCACGACGATGGCATCGTCGACGACAAATCCCACCGCGAGCGTAATCGCCATCAGCGAAAGATTGTCTAGGCTGAAGCCGAATACCTTCATCAGTGCAAACGTACCAATCAGCGAAGTCGGCAGCGCCAGCGCGCTGATCAGCGTGGCGCGCGGATTGCGCAGGAACAGGAAAATCACCCCGACTACCAGAATGATCGCCAGACCCAGTGTGAACTTGACCTCGTGTATCGAACCGTTGATGAAATCGGCGCGGTCATAAAGCATGCGCAAGGTGGCATCACCCGGCGCCTGACGGGTGAGTTCGGCGAGGCGCTCTCGCACCGCCCGCGAAACTTCCACGGTGTTCGCGCCGGGCTGGCGTTTCACTGCCAGCACGATGGCGGGACGCAGACCTTTTTCGGCGGCGGTGTTATCAAAGAACGAGGTGATCTGCTTGTCCTGCTCGGTACTGTTTTTCGCCACGCCCACTTCGGAAAGATGCACCGGTGCACCGTTGCGGTAGGCAATCACCAGACGGTTGTACGCTGCGGCATTCTGCAACTGTCCTTCGGCCTGAACGGTATAGTTGCGCACGCTGCCGTTGAGCGTACCGGTGGGCAGGTTGCTGTTGCTGCTCTGAATAGCCTGTTGCACCTGCGCCAGAGACAGGTTACGCGCCGCAAGCGCATACGGATTCAGATGCAGGCGCACCGCGTACTTCTGCGAGCCAAACACCAGTACCTGGGCGACACCGGGGATCGTGGAAATTTGCTGGGCAACGCGGGTCTCGGCGTAGTCGTCGAGCTGCGTCAGCGGCAACTGTTCCGCGGACAGGGCCAGATAGATGATCGCGAAGTCTGATGGATTGACCTTGCGCAGGTTGGGCGGTGACGGCATGTTGTTGGGCAACCTGCGCACGCTCTGCGAGATTGCCGTCTGCACATCCTGCGCGGCGGCATCGATGTCGCGACCCAGATCGAATTGCAGCGTAATCCGGGTGCTGCCGGTGGAACTGGTCGAATCCATCGAGGTCACCCCGGGAATCGCGCTGAACTGCCGTTCCAGCGGTGTGGCCACTGCCGCTGCCATCGTCTGCGGATCGGCACCGGGCAAATTGGCGGAAACACTGATGGTGGGAAAATCCACGTTGGGCAATTCGCTCACCGGCAGTGTGAAATACGCGGCGGCGCCGAACACAATCAGCGCGGACATGACCATTGTGGTCATGACCGGACGGTGGATGAAAGGTGCGGAAATATTCACTGCGGCGACACCGGTTTGGTTGGTGCTGAAGCCGGTTTCCCTGACTTCGGACTCTCGGCGGCATCAACCGGCACCAGCTTGACACCGGGACGCAGATTGCGCGGCGCGCGCGTCACCACCGACTCGCCTGCTTTGAGCCCGGAGGAAATAACCGCGGAATCGTGGACCTGACGATCCACCTGCACCTCCCGGATCGCGGCAGCGCCCTGCTCCACCACATACACGAAGTTGCCGCTCTGACCGGTTTGCACCGCCGTTTGCGGCACCACCAACGCGCCACTTTGCAGCGCCAACTGCGTGCGCACCCCGACATATTGGCCGGGCCACAATTTTTCCTGGGCGTTGCCGACGCGTGCCTTGAGCATTACCGTTCCGGTTTCGGTATTCACCGCGTTATCGACAAACACCAACTCGCCGCTACCCAAATCGCCGCTACCATCCTCGTTGGTGACGAAGATGCGCACGCTGCGATCCGCCTGATAGCGGCGCAGCGCGGAAAGACTCTGCTGCGGAATGCTGTATTGCACCAGTATCGGCTGCATCTGGTTGATGACCACCAGCGCAGTAGCGTCACCGGGTGCCACCAGATTTCCCGGCTTGGCACCCAGACTGCCGGTGCGCCCCGATATTGGCGAACGAATATCGGTGTAGGAAAAATTGATCTCGGCCTGCTTCAACGCGGCCTGCGCCTTGTCGACTGCCGCGCGCGCGTTGTCGTATTCCTGCGTGGTAACGTATTCCTTGCCTGCCAATGGTGCGAGACGCTGCGCCTGTTGCTTCGCGTATTCCCACTCGGCACGCGCCGCGCTCAATGCGGTTTCATATTGGTTCGGATCGATACGGAACAGTTGCTGGCCTTTGCTCACCGCCTGCCCCTCTTTGAAAAACACCCGCCGCAGCATGCCGCCAATTTGCGGGCGTATCTGCACGCTGTGTTCCGACTGAACCTGCCCGACCACTTGCAATGATATCGGCATCGTCTGTACGCGCACGGGCGCAATTTCTACAGCCAGCGGCTTATCAGGGCGCTTGCCCTTGGCCGTGCCGGCGTTGCCGGCGGCGCGCCATTCGACCAGCGCGACCAGGATTGCGGCGATCACGACAATGATGCTCAACGGGAGAAATCTTCTGTTCACGGTGCCTCCGGGTTTGTTGCGTGCAGATTCAGGCCACCCGCCGCATGACCGAGTGCAGTGCGTGCTGTGGCGAGGTCCAGGCGCGCCTGCACCTGCTGCACGCGCGCGTTGGCGAGCGTGTTCTGCGCGATCAATACTTCGAGGATGGTTTCCAGCCCGCTCTTGTAGCGGGCGTTTGATACGTCTGCCGCGAGTGCTGCGCTTTTCAACTGGGCGGCACTGCTGTCCAGGGTCGCCACGGCTGTGAGCAGGCTCTGATAGGACTGCCATACCTGCAATTCCACCTGCGCGCGCAATTCGTCGACGCTGACCTGAGCGCTCTCCACTCGTGCCTCCGCCTGCCGGACCGCAGCGCGATCGGCGAATCCGGCGAACAGCGGAATCTTGAGACTGAGCAGTGCGCTGAACTGTGAACTGTCACCAACGTCGCGCACCTGGGTCCGTCCGGCGTTCGCATCGAAATTGAGGGTCGGCAGACCTTTGCCGCGGGTCGCTGTCAAATTCGCGGCGGCGGCCTGCTGCTGCGCTTTGGCCGCGAGCAGTGCCGGGCGCGCATCGCGTGCGTCCGCCATCATGCTCTCGACCGTTTGTTGCGGCATTTCCGCCGATAACTCGTCCACCCATACCGCCAGTTGCAGCACGCTATCGGGTGTGGCGCCTACGGCCGTCGCCAGTAATCCGCGCGCGGCAGCCAGTTGTCCTTCCGCCTGCTGCAACGCCAGTTTGCTGCCGGCACGTGCCGCTTCGGCCTTGTAAACATCTCCTACGGTGGCGAGGCCTGAAGCCCTGCGATCACGCGCGGCCAGCAAATTGGTATCGGCGTCCTGCAGGCTTTGCCGGTTGACTTCAACCACCGCCTGCAGACCCAGCACCTGGTAATACGCCTGTTCCACCAGCAGGATCACATCCTGCATCGATTGGTCCCGGGTCAATTTCGCCGACGCGAGTTCAAACTTGCCCTGATCCAGCGCGCCGCTGCGCACGCCAAAATCCCAGAGCATATAACTCAGGCTGATGTTGGCCCCGTAACGGGTCTGGATATTTGCCGGTAGCCCGGAAAAATTCAGGGAACGGCTGCGTTGCCCGCTCAGGCTGGCGCCCAACTGCGGCCAATAGCCGGCGCGCGCCAACTCGACGCCTGCCTCGGATGCCCGAATTGCGGCCCAACCCGCCCGTGTTCCGGGATTCCGCTCAAGCGCCAGATCGGTAAGCTGTACCAGCGTCATTGGTGGCGTAGCCGTTTCCTGCCGAGCGGCGGGTTCATCCGCACTTACAGCGGCTGGGGCGCACACGCAGAGCAACGAAAACAGCAGTGATCCGAGAAGAAGTTTGTTCAATTTATTCCGAATGAAAATTGCCGACAAGCGATCGCGATTGGGAAACCATCGACCTGCCGGGTGACAGATCGTTCATTTTTTCGATAGGGCTTCGCTGTCATCATACAACTGCCGTGAATAACTGTGTTGCAGGAATGGACACAAGCGCCTTGCGGATTTCCCCGCAAGCTGTCATCCCTGCGAGCATTGCCGAGCTAAACCGAAATTCTCCTCGATAATGTTTTGGGGCATACGCATCGAGGCATATAATAGACCCCTTGAAATGAGCTGTTGCGGCTTTAGTGTTCATCAAACAATTTTTACTTTGGGAGTCTGTATGTCAAAACCGGAAATCGCGCAAAAATCACCCTACGTCGCAGATACGGAAGCTGGGAAAAGCTATTGGTGGTGCGCCTGCGGCAAGAGCAAGTCTCAACCGTTCTGCGACGGATCACACAAGGGCAGCGAATTCAACCCAACCGAATACAAAGCAACAGCAAGCGGCAAGGTATATTTCTGCGGCTGCAAGAACAGCAAGAATGGCGCGCTGTGCGATGGCACCCACAAGAATCTGCCATAAACGAGCCGGTGTATGTACGGTGAGCTAGGCCTGTTAAGCATGCAGGGCTGATTGCCGCTGAGTATAGTTAGCCATCGGGGCAGATTTCCGCAGCACGCGGCAATTCGGGAATTTGCAAACATCGCTTATTTTGAGCTTGACCAGCCGCATCGTGAAGGAGACAACTTTGCAAGCCACCAACACCGCCAACCCGGACTATTTTCACAAGGTTGTTGATTGCCAGTGGGCCTGTCCGGCACACACCCCGGTGCCCGAGTATATAAGGTTGATCGGGCAGGGCCGTTACAGCGACGCCTACATGATCAACTGGGTGTCCAATGTGTTCCCCGGTATTTTGGGTCGCACTTGTGACCGCCCCTGTGAGCCGGCGTGTCGCCGCGGTCGTGTCGAAGAAAGCAACAGTGCAAAACCCGAGCCGGTCGCCATTTGCCGATTGAAACGTGTCGCGGCCGATATGAAGGATGACGTTAAAGCGCGCATGCCCGGCGTTGCGGCGCCTAATGGCAAACGCATCGCCTGCGTCGGAGCCGGCCCGGCATCACTGACTGTGGCACGTGATCTGGCGCCGCTCGGTTATGAAGTTACCGTTTTTGACGGCGAAGCCAAGGCGGGAGGATTCATCCGCTCGCAAATTCCGCGGTTTCGCCTACCCGAATCGGTCATCGACGAGGAGACCGGTTACATCCTGGACCTTGGCGTCACTTTCAACAACAGCCAGCGTGTGGAGTCGATGAAGGCGCTGCTCGCGCAAGACTACGACGCGGTATTTGTCGGATGCGGTGCGCCGCGCGGACGCGACCTGGATGTACCGGGGCGCATTGAAGCGAAGGAGCACATCCACATCGGCATCGACTGGCTGGCCTCGGTATCTTTCGGTCATATCACCAGCGTGGCCGAGCGCGTGATCGTGCTGGGCGGCGGCAATACCGCGATGGACTGCTGTCGATCCGCACGGCGCATGGGCGGCAAGGAAGTTAAAGTCATCGTGCGCAGCGGCTTCGAGGAAATGAAAGCCTCACCCTGGGAAAAAGAAGACGCGCAACATGAAGGTATACCGATTCTGAATTATCACGTGCCAAAGCGTTTCGAGCACGTTGACGGCAAGCTCACCGGCATGACGTTTGAGATCGTGCGTGCCGAGTATGACGCCAAGGGCAGGCGCAGTCTGATACCCACCGGCGAGCCGGAGGTACTGGTGCCATGCGATGAAGTGCTGGTCGCCGTGGGGCAGGAAAATGCGTTTCCCTGGATAGAACGTGATTGCGGAATCGACTTTGACAAGTGGGGCTTGCCGGTGCTGGGCAAGGACACTTTTCAATCAACAGTGCCCAACGTATTTTTCGGTGGCGATGCGGCCTACGGTCCGAAGAACATTATCACTGCCGTGGCCCATGGCCATGAGGCCGCGGTGTCCATCGACCGCCTGGTTAACGGCGAAGATGTTACCCGCCGCCCCCCACCAATGACCAATCTGATGTCGCAAAAAATGGGGATTCATGAATGGAGCTACCACAACGCGATTTCCAACGATAACCGCTTCAAGGTGCCCTGGGCTGCGGCGGAAACCGCCCTGGCCAGCATCAGGATCGAGGTGGAACTGGGATTCGATGTGGCCACCGCATTCAAGGAAGCCAGCCGCTGTCTGAATTGCGATGTACAAACCGTGTTCAACCGCGGCACTTGTATCGAATGCGATGCCTGTATCGACATCTGCCCGATGGACTGTCTGACAATTACCAGCAACAGCGAAGAGCCGGATTTGCGCACCCGGCTGAAAGCGCCCGCAGTCAACGCCACGCAGGATCTGTACGTCTCGGACCAGCTCAAGACCGGGCGCGTCATGGCCAAGGATGAAGACCTTTGCCTGCACTGCGGATTATGCGCCGAGCGCTGTCCAACCGGTGCCTGGGATATGCAGAAATTCCTGTTGCATACCACGCAGGCCGGGCCCAGATGTCGCGATATAAAACAAGTCGAGCCAGACCTGCTCGCACCGGAGGCAGCATGAAACTCATAGAATCGGTTAATGACTTCGTCATTAAATTCGCCAACGTAAACGGTTCAGGCTCGGCTTCTGCCAACGAGTTATTCTCCAAAGCAGTGATGCGCATGGGCGTTCCGGTCAGCCCGCGCAACATTTTCCCGAGCAATATTCAGGGCATGCCCACCTGGTACGAGGCGCGCGTATGCGAACAAGGCTATCACGGCCGGCGTGGCGGTGTAGACATGATGGTGGCGATGAACCCGCAAACCTGGGATAGCGATGTCGCGGAAATTGAACCCGGCGGCTACCTGTTGTACGACAGCACCCGTCCGATGCCCCGGGAAAAATTTCGCAGCGATGTGCAGAACATCGGCGTGCCGTTCACAGAAATTTCCAACGCGGCATACACGGACCCGCGCCAGCGCCAGCTGTTCAAGAACATCATCTATGTGGGTGCCTTGTCCGCATTGCTGGACGTGGACGCAGCGGTGTTTGACACGCTTTTTGCGGAACAGTACAAAGGCCGCGGCAAAGAACGTTTGCTGGAGTCAAACCTCCTGGCGCTGCGTCTGGGACGAGACTACGTCAGTCAGCACTTGCAAGCTCCTCTCGGTCTGCGCGTGCGCCGTTCTGACAAGGTCGGCGACCAGATATTCACCGACGGCAACAGCGCCTCTGCACTGGGACTGGTCTACGGCGGGGCGACTGTGGCTGCCTGGTATCCGATTACGCCGTCGTCTTCAATACCCGAGGCGTTCCAGAAGTATTGCGAGAAGTATCGCGTCGACGAGGAGACCGGCAACTTCAAGTTTGCCATCGTGCAGGCGGAAGACGAACTGGCCTCTATCGGAATGGTGGTAGGCGCGGGATGGAATGGTGCACGGTCCTTTACCGCCACATCGGGACCAGGCGTGTCGCTGATGACCGAATTTATCGGGCTGGCTTATTTTGCGGAAATACCGGTCACCATAGTCAACGTGCAGCGCGGCGGCCCTTCCACGGGCATGCCGACACGCACACAGCAGTCCGACCTGCTGTCCTGCGCCTATGCGTCACACGGCGACACCAAGCACGTGCTGCTGTTCCCGCAGGACCCGCATGAATGCTTTACGCATTCCGCCACCGCCCTCGACCTTGCCGACCGTCTGCAAACGCCGATCTTCGTCATGTCGGATCTGGATATCGGCATGAATCAGCGGCTCTGCAAACCGTTCGTCTGGGACGACGCGCGAAAGTATGACACCGGCAAGGTGATGACGGCCGAAGAACTGCAAGCGGGCAAGGATTTTGGCCGCTACAAGGACGTGGACGGCGACGGAATTCCGTGGCGAACGTTGCCCGGCACTCACCCGACCAAGGGTTCGTACTTTACCCGGGGAACCACCAAGGATGCCTACGCGCGCTATTCGGAGAACGGACCGGACTACGTCTACAACATGGAACGTCTGGTCAGGAAATTCAAGACGGCGGCGAATCTGGTACCGCAACCGCTGCTGCGCCAGGCACCTCAGGCAACGCGTTTTGGCGTGATCTATTATGGTTCCACGAGCCCTGCGATGCGCGAGGCCATCGACGTGCTCGAAGCTGAAGGCGTGCATCTCGACGCACTGCGTTTGCAGGCGTTCCCGTTTCCGCAGTCGGTTGCCGACTTCATTGCCGCGCACGACAGGGTGTTTGTAGTGGAGCAGAATCGCGACGCGCAAATGCGCACCATGCTTATCGATGAACTTGAAGTAAACCCGTCGAGATTGGTCAAGGTGCTGCATTACGATGGCACACCGATTACCGCACGATTTATCGCCAGTGCGATACGCACCACGCTCGCTATGTTGCTGGAGACCGTATGACTTACCTAGCCAAACCCAGGTTGCACCATCCCTCGTTGACGACCAACAAGGTCGGCTATACCCGGCGTGATTACGAAGGACCGATCTCGACGCTATGCGCAGGTTGCGGCCATGATTCCATATCAGCCGCCATTATTCAGGCCTGTTGGGAACTCGATATAGAACCGCACCGTGTTGCCAAACTGTCCGGTATAGGCTGCAGTTCGAAGACGCCCACCTACTTCCTCGGTGCATCCCACGGTTTCAATACCGTGCACGGACGCATGCCGTCGGTACTGACCGGCGCCTATCTGGCCAACCGCGATTTGCTGTATCTCGGCGTATCCGGTGACGGCGATTCGGCATCCATCGGACTCGGGCAATTCGCCAACGCGATGCGACGCGGCGTCAACATGGCCTACATCGTCGAAAACAATGGCGTGTACGGACTAACCAAAGGACAGTTTTCCGCGACGGCAGACCGCGGCTCGAAGAGCAAGAAAGGCAGCATCAATACGGACAGTCCGATCGACCTGGTGGGCATCGCGTTGCAACTTGGGGCGACGTATGTCGCCCGCAGCTTTTCCGGTGACAAGGCGCAACTGGTGCCGTTGATCAAGGGCGCGCTTGCGCATGGGGGCGCGGCTTTCATTGATGTCATCAGCCCCTGTGTGACGTTCAATAACCATAGCGGCAGCACCAAGAGCTACGACCACGTGCGCCAGCACAAACAGGCTGTGAGCGTCATCGATTTCTTCATTCCCGGCAGCGAAATTACCGCCGAATACGCTCCCGGCGAGGTGATAAACGTGGAGCAGCATGACGGTTCGGTATTGCGCCTGCGCAAGTTGCACGAGGACTATGACCCGACCGACCGCTATGCCGCGATGAGCTATATGAATGCCCATGCCGCGCGCGGCGAAGTCGTCACCGGCCTGCTCTACGTGGATTCGTTGCCGGCCGATTTGCATACCGCGCTCAACACCTGCGCGCAGCCGCTCAACACGCTGGGCGTGCAGGAACTCTGCCCGGGTTCGCAGGCACTGGAAAAAATAAACGCCGCACTACGTTAACCCCTACCCCAAGGAGACTGCCATGAATGAACGTACCGTATTTCAATCGATATCGCAGCGCCATGTAGTCAGCGTGGCGCCGACGGCCTCGGTCTATACCGCCGCCTGTCTGATGACCACCGAAAAATGCGGCAGTGTGCTGGTCATCGACCACAGCAATGTGCTGCTGGGCATCGTAACCGAACGTGACTTTATGACCAGAGTATTGGCCAAGGCGCTGGATCCCAGCAAAACGACGGTCGCCGACATCATGACGCGCAATCCAAAATGCGTACCTCCCGAAACCAAGGTGCCCGACGCCGTGTTGATGATGATAGAGAACGGATACCGGCACCTGCCCATCGTCTCCCTGGACAACAAGATCCTCGGCGTATTTTCTGCACGCAACGCAATGCCGCAGGAGATACAGGCGGCGCAAAGTCTGGCCGAATTCAACGAGCAGATCAACGATGCATTGGGCTAGCCACATGCCCGATGTTGAAACACGCTACAATATTGCCAAGTTGTTATGATCGAAAAATAGAGAGGTACTGCATGAAATTTACCATTACAGCATGTGTTATCGGTGCATGCCTGATCGCCGCGGCAGCCGAAGCAACGGCTGCCGACAATGACGCAAAATCAAATCTTGCCAAGCCGTACGTTACCATCAACGGATTCACCCAACCCAATGCCCGCGCCGAAGTATTGTTGCGCGAACAAATCGCACGCGGCGTAACGGACAGCCAGCAATTGCGCGATGGGGTGCGCGACCTGCTAATCAACCAGGCTTTGATGGAGCAGGAAGCCTACAAGGAAGGGCTGGACAAAGAGGTATTGATTCAGGCGCAAATAGACCTTGCCAGGCAGAACATCCTGGCACAGGCATGGCAGCAGAAGGTACTCAGCGGTCTGACAATCAAGGATAGTGATACCAAGTCGGAATACGACCACCAGATAGCGCGTCTGGGCACAAAGGAGTACCTGGTTCGCCATCTGCTGGTCGGAGAAGAGTCTACGGCCAAGCTGCTGCTCGAAAAAATTCAGGCTGGCGCCAAGCTCGCCGATCTGTCCAAGGAATACTCGCACGATGCCGGCACCAGCGACAAGGGTGGCCTCACCGACTGGACCGCGCAGGGCAACCTGCTGCCGCCGCTGTCCGCCGCGATCAAGGGCTTGAACAAGGGCCAGGTCGTCGACCATCCGGTCAAGACGGAGGCCGGTTGGCATGTAGTACAGGTCGAGGATGTACGGCCGTTCAAGGCACCGACGATGGAGGATCTCAAACCGCAGCTGACCCAGATCGTCACGCGACGCCAGTTGGAAGCCAAGATCAAGGCACTGCGCGACGGCGCCAAGATCGAATAACTCAGGCGGTCGCGGCAACGACCGCTTCGCGTCATCGGCGTAAGGCAGCAGCATCCAAGCGCTGCTGACAAGTGTCATTTTGTGCTACGGCAGCCTGACTGATTGGCTCGGCAATAGACTCCTCCGAACGCGTTAGTAAACCCGCCATTGACTGCGTTAACAATCTCTCGACCACGCGGAATGCAAAACGGGCGGATTGAAGAATGAGTGCTTGAGGCTCGTAGTGAGCATCGGTTTATTGACGTTCCATTAAGTGAATTCTGGCGATCGAAAATATTGGCAGATCTTCAATCGTTGGATGCATTGCACGCAGTTTCCTATTAACATGCGCAGATGGAATTCTTTGCCGTTACAACGATTTCCGCCTCACCGGCAGACTTGCAGCGCCGTCTCACGATCGCAGAACTGTCGTATTGGTGTGCTTCCATTGAAAAGGTAATCAGCGATTCAAAATCGAGCGGTGAAATCTACTGCGTCTGGGGCACTTTTCTTGCCAACCGCGAACCTATGCACAATGGCGTGCGTTTCACATTGCCCGACTGTCCCAATGCTTTGCAATGGACCGTGACCACCGGACATCAACCCGACCCCAGGCATACGGTTATTCACGCTACCATCAACCGCACCGAACACGATCAGGACTTTGTCGATTCCATTCAGCAGTTCGTGGATGATTGGAAGGTTGGCCTGGAGGCGCATTGGTAACAGCTCTACGGCTACTCTTTTCAGAGTATTGACATAGACAGGGGACACACGGCTCAACGCGGGTGTAACCAGCCTGGCAGAAATTCGTAGGGGTTCGTGTTGACCGCGGCATTCACGTAGACGCCGTGTTTCTTTAGACGGGTAAGTAACTGGCCAGACTTCAGGCTGTTGAACACGTCGATGCAGCCGCCCTCGTAGTTTCCGCCGATGAATATCAGCGGCAAGCTGATCGATGCCGTCCGGCGCTTGAGCACCTCATGCATCTTGGTGCCGCGATCATCGTGTTGGTAGGCGACCGAATCCAGATCGATGGCGGTGTAGGCGATGCCGTACGCTGCGAACATTTTTCGGACTGAATTGCAGAATTCGCACCATTCGTAAGCGAACATGACGACAGGCTGACCCGAGTGGCGCAATATCGCATCAACTTCGCTGACAGCCATTGTGTCCAGCGTGGTGGACGCTGCTGCAGACGCGTGTGGCTGCACCTTGGTCGAAGAAGAGGCCGCATCGAAGCGATATCCGGGCGTCGACTTGGATATGTCGATTTCCTCCGCGGTCATCTCGGTGGCAACGTCATCGAATAACGGTGTGGAAAGATAGCGCTCGCCGGTATCGGGCAGCATGCACAGGATGTTCGCGCCCGGCGGTGCGGCCTGCGCAATTTGCAGCGCACCTGAAAACGTGGCGCCTGCCGAGATGCCTACAAAGATGCCTTCCTGCCGGGCAAGCGCCCGGGCGCACCGCAGCGATTCGTTGCCGTCTATCTGTACATAACCATCAATGTGATTTAAGTCGACAACCTCTTCGGCGAGGCGTGGGATAAAGTCAGGACTCAAGCCCTGCATCAGGTGTGGCCGGGAGCGGGGATGGCTGGTGCGGTGCGATGCGTCATCGCGCCGTGTCTGCGCGATACCGCTGGCCAACATAGCCGAATTATCCGGCTCGCAAACAATAATCCGGGTATGCGGACTCTTTTCCTTCAGCACCCGCGACACCCCGTTCAGCGTACCGCCGGTGCCGAAGCCGGTGATCCAATAGTCGAGCGCAACATCGGCAAAGTCCTCGAGGATCTCCACGGCCGTGGTTCGGGCGTGGATCTCCGCGTTGGCCGGATTCTCGAACTGGTGCGGCAGCCACCAACCATGCGCCCTGGCCAGCTCCTCGGCCTTCGCCACCATCCCCGAAGCCTTTTGGGGTGCCGGTGTCAGCACCACCTTGGCGCCGAGGAATCGCATCAGCTTGCGCCGTTCAACGCTGAAGCTCTCGGACATGACGACAACGAGCGGATAACCTTTCTGCGCGCAGACCATTGCCAGACCGATGCCGGTATTGCCACTCGTCGCTTCGACGATCGTTTGGCCGGGTTTGAGCTGTCCACGACGCTCCGCGTCCTCAATCACCCCCAGCGCCAACCGGTCCTTCACCGAACCCATCGGATTGAATGACTCCACCTTGACGAACAGGTTGACGCCCCCGGGACCGAGCTTGTTGATGCGTATCACCGGCGTGTTGCCGATGGTACCCAGGATGCTGTCGTATCGCCTGCCCATGATTGCCTGTCTCCCGTGACTGTCTGCAGTATCTTGTGGGCGTCAACTATATAACTTTTCCCAAACCTTGACTCCATCGATCTGCTGCGCACACGCGCGACGTTCAACGGATGCCTGGGCAGTCCGCCGAACGTAGGTTCAAGCTCCACTACCTGTTCAAAACAACCGCGATCAACCGCCTATCAGTTGTGCGGTATAACCTGCGGTGCGTGCCTTCGCCAGCAGTGCAGCGGTGCTGGTTTTTTCCGGGTTGAAGGCAACGATCATCAAATGATCCTTGCCCGCATTAAACCTGGGCGAGATCACTCCGTCGATTTTCCGCATGCTCTCTTCGAGAGCCGAACGAGCTTCTTCGCTAAGAGTCTCGTTAATGTGTATCATCACATCGCTAACGCTTGGTTTCATTTTGTTCTCCTTTCAGAATTGAGTTCTGACGCGGAGTCAGCACTCCCAGTACCGCCGCAACGGCAATCAGACCCGCAACGTCCCCCCAAAGATGCCCGATGTGCCGGGTATTGGCGACGGCCTGAAGCCCCATAATCCCGCCATGCACGATGCTCGACCACACCGTAAACCAGATCAGGCTCAAGTGTGCCAGCGGATCGCGCGCGGCGAGCAGCAGGAACACGCCGAGCGTGGCATAAATGCCGAGAATCATTTCCAGATACTCCGAGCGGCCCGTCTCATGCCAAACCCAACCGGAGGGCCAGACGATGCCGAGCGGCCAGATGCCAAAAATGAAGATTAGCCCGTTAAGGATCAGCGCGAAACGCAGATATTTGATGCGATCAGTTTCAGTCATGTTGTTCTCCTTTACCTTGCTCCCATGATTTCCACAGTTATATGCAACACCGCGATACGCCCCCGAGGCCGCCCCAACTCCTGGCTAACTCTTCACCTTCGCTAGCATGTGATTGATGACATGGCTGTGCTCGTGCTGAGGGCTGAACATAACAATCTCCGCGTCTGCGTCGACCTTTACGTTGTGCCCGGGCGGCCAGTAAAACAGATCATTCGCGTTGACCGTCTCCTGCGTGCCGCGCGCGTCAGTCGTGGTGAGTTGGCCGCGCACCACGTAGCCCCAGTGCGGGCACTGGCACAAATTGCCTTCCAGTCCCTGAAACAGCGGTGTGGTATCGACGCCCGTCGAGAGACTGAAGTACTCGCCGCTGATTTTGCCTAATCCGGTTGCGTCGCCGAAATCCGTACACTGACGGATCACGGCACCCGGGATCTCCATCTTGACGTCTACTTCCTCTTTAGCTATGCGCATGATCGTTTCTCCTACGTGTTAATGGTTGCTTGTTGTTTGCCGGTCTGTCTATCGCCGCATCCATTTCAAGCAATAGCTGACCAACATCGATTCGTTGGTAGATTACTTGCGCTTGATGACCACCTCAAGGTATTCACCCGGGACCACCAGCGTGCCATCCGTCGCGCGATTGAATTTTTCGGCCAGTGCAATCAGATCGGTGGCGAGCGATTTCTGCATCTCGGCCTCGAGTGCAGCAAACGCCTTGTGCAATGGCCCGTAGAACGTGCGGAAAACTTCCAGCCAATGCGCTGCACTTTGATAGCGGAATGCGAAGGTCTTAGGCTCGATCCTGATCGAACTGGAGTGCGAGCCAAACAATTCCTGAAGCCTATCCTTGGTGCCCCAAAGCGCTGGCGACTTCACCCCGGCGGCAGGTGGCAGGTAACGGCCTATCACCTTGAAGATCTCGCCGACAAAGCTGGTTGGAATCCAGTTGGCCAGGCCGATCCGGCCGCCTGGCTTGCAGACGCGAGCCATTTCAGAAGCAGCTTTCTCCTGGTCTGGAGTGAACATCACGCCAAATGTTGACAACACCACATCAAAGCTATGGTCTGTGTAAGGCAAGTTCTCTGCGTCAGCCTGTTCGAACTTTACCGGCAATCCTTCGGCGCTCGCCCTGGCCCGGCCTCGTTCGAGCAGTGCCGGAACATAATCACTGGATATGACATCACACCAACGCCGCGCCGCAGCGAGCGTCGCATTGCCGTTACCGGCAGCGACATCGAGCACGTGTTCGCCGGCACGCAGGTCGAGCGCCTCGCAGAGTGACTCACCCACTATTTGCAGGGTTGTCCCGATAACGGCGTAGTCGCCCGCAGACCAGGCCAGTTGCTGCTTGTTCTTTACCGCTGTCAGGTCTATGGTTGGTGTGGTAGTGGAAACGGTCATTAACATGGTCGGACTCCTTTTATGCTATTTAGCAGGGCATTTTCGTGTGTAGAAATGCGGCCCCGTAGCGCCTCGTCTAATCAGTCAAAAGTCTTGCTGGTTGACTTGGTGCCATTTCAACCGAATGCTGGAGCCCCTGGGTGGCGCAAAGCGGGACAAAAATGGGGACAAAAGCCCTGACCTTGGTCGGGACTTAACTGCTAGAATTTAGAGACAAAAACGCAACCGGAGGGCATTGCGAAGTGATAGATCGGACAGATTCGTTTGGCTATTGGTTGCGGCGCCGTCGAAAAGCACTCGATCTGACCCAGCAGGCGCTCGCTCAGCAGGTGTTCTGCTCAGGTTTCACCATCAGGAAGATCGAGGCAGATGAACGTCGCCCGTCGCACTGGCTCGCCGAGCGATTGGCCGACGCGCTACACATACCCGAGGCGGAGCGACAAGAATTTCTTAACGTCGCGCGGGCGATTCGCACCACAAATCGATTGCGGATGGAAAATCGCCCCATCGAAAATACAGAAGCGGCAGCATCCGTAGTTCCATCACACGATTCAACTTTCAGAGTAGCGAGAGATATCTCACCGTTTGTCGGACGAAACAATGAATATGGGCTGGTCATCGGTTTAATCTCACGACTCACAGTTGGTTCAGGGTACACAGTCCTGATCGAAGGCGAACCGGGCATCGGGAAAAGTCGACTACTGCGGGAAGTCGCGCGATACGCATCGGCTCAGGATATGCCGACGCTGACGACGAACTGTTACGAGATCGAACGCGCCATGCCTTATCAGCCCGTCATTGATATTGTCACGCGAGTACTGGATCAAATATCAACGGAGTCACTGTTCGGATTGGCTCCTGTTTCACTCGCCGAACTCGCGGCGCTGGTTCCGGAACTGGGTGATCGCGTTCCGGACTTGCCTCAATTGTCGAACGATTTCCCCGAGGCTCGTCAGGCACGCCTGACACGCGCCGTGGATCAACTCCTTGAGGTATTCCGTAACGGTCGCCCATCCATTCTCATGGTAGATGATATCCAGTGGGCTGATGATGCGAGTGCACAAGTCTTGCACTATCTTGCCCGACATTGCACGCAACGCGCGATGCTGGTGATCTATGCATACCGCGACGAATCACTTGATAGTGACGAGCGCTTTGCGCAACTTGTTGATAGCTTGCGACGCGATACAAATGCGCGACGGGTACCACTCGCACGGCTGAATTATTCAGACACCGAAAAACTGGTTTCGGCGCTTGCCGATGGAAATCTCGGCGTACCCGATTTGGCTAATCGCTTGTATCGCGAAACCGAAGGTAATCCGTTTTTTCTGATGTCGATACTTCACTCCTTGAGAGAAGGCGAGGCACAGGCGGAATCCGCAGCGGCCAATCCTCAAGTCTTCCTCCCGGACGCATTGCGCGCCGCCGTGCGTATTCGCCTTTCGTACGTCCCCAAGGCGATCCGGCCAATTCTCGAAACTGCGGCAGTGCTTGGCCGTCGATTCGATTTCGATACATTGCTTAATGTAACGCACGAGTCAGAGGAGGTGTTGCTTGACGCTTTGGAAACACTCGCCAAACGGCGTTTACTGCGCGAAGAATCCGAGGGTGGCATTTATGACTTTTGTCACGACAAACTACGTGAAGTGGCCTATCGCGACATCAGCGGTGCTCGGCGCAGGCTGTTGCATCAGGCTGTCGCGGAAATAATGGAGCGTAACGCTGAAATTGGAATGCACGAACACGATGCACAGCTTGCGGAACATTTTGAGCGCGCACATATATGGCCCAAAGCACTGCACTACCTGATTCTGGCTGCGGAAAATTCACAGGCGTTGTTCGCCCTGCGCGACGCACTGCATTGGCTGGATCGCGCAGTTGCACTGTCCGAGGCCCATCCGGAGTCAGTGGATGTCTCGCAACGCCTGGCAATCCACGAGCATCGCGGCGCCGCGCGAGCACAAGCCGGACAGACTCAGGGTGCCGTCGCTGACATGTGTCTCGTCATCGAAGTGTTGCGCGCCAGAGGTGAGAGGGAGAAGACGCGTGATGCGCTGATTCAGCTTGGCATGGCCTATCGGCGCGCGGACCACTATCAAAAAGCCACCGAATGTCTCACGGAAGCGCTGGAAGAATCGCGCAAGATGAACGATGAACGACACGCAGCGGATACGCTTTATCATCTTGGCACAGTGGCCTGGAGCAGCGGGATGAATGATCAGGCAATCGGCTTTCACCAGCAAGCCGTAGAGATTTGCGAGCGTACCGGCTTTACCGATCTGGTTGCGGTACAAGCGTATCATGGACGTGGAGAGGCGCACTTCGCGAACGCGGAGCCTGAAGCTGCAATCAATTGCTATACACAATCACTAAAACTTGCCCGCAGTATCGGAGACAAGAGTTATGAGTCCGAAAACATCATGATGATCGGGCACGCTTGTCTTGGCTCCAAAGGACTCGGCGATTACCCGCGTGCCATCTCAAGTTTTGAGTCCGCGCTGGACATCGCAAGATCCGCTGATCTGCAGTGGCACCTTGGACCGACGCTCATCGGGCTTGACCATGCGCGGGCTTGCACCGGAAATTACGGTGAGGCATGGCTAAGCATTCAAAAGACCCTGAGCTGGCTGGAGAATCTCAATCAGGTACGCTATCAATTCATAGCGATTGATTGCATCGGCTATCTGCTGCTCGACATCGGCTTGAATGAACTGGCGATTGAACATTTGGAACGCGGTATCGAACTCGCTAGCACTTCCGGGATCCTGTTCTGGCACGCCGCGATTGAAGCCCACCTGTCCATTGCGCGCTCGCGCCTCGGACAAAAAGTTGATACTAATGCACTGCAACTGACACTCGAACATACACGCCTATCATCCGAGCGTTACATGATGGTTAGATGTATCGATGCATCGGCGGAAATCGCGCTTGCGACCGGCGACGTAAAAGGCTGTCACGCACGTGGTGATGAATTGCTTGTTATTGCCGAACTGAACGGCCTTCGCGAACTCAACGCTGTAGCACGGCGCTGGCGGGGTGAGGCGATGATAATTGAGAAAGACTATCAGCAGGCACAGTTTGAATTAGCTCTCTCTTCGACCATCGCGGAGGACATCGGTCGCGTGCGACTTCGACTGGATACACAGAACGCGTTGAGCCGCCTGCATATTGCGCAAGGCGATCACGATACAGCGGAAACCTGCATGCACAAAGCTCAGGAACTGGCAAAAGGGATCGAGAAAAGTTTACATGGCTCGGGGCTCCGGTCGCTGATCAACCAAAACTGACATTCCTTATCAGGAAAAGATTTCCTGGATCGCGTAAATCGATGCAATTCGTTGTGCACACTACTGACGACCACACCGAGCCGCGTCAAGTCAGTTTGTTTTCACATTTTCGATGCGACAATACGCCACGGGGCGAATCCGTCCGCACCGCAACAATACATGGCGATTTCGATCATCCTGACCGTATCGGTCTATGCACTGTCATCAGGACTATTGTTTTACTGGATCGGCGCCAACGCTACGTTCTTTTTCATCTATCAAGCCGGCGAGATGCGGGCAGCCAGAAATTATCCGCCCGGTACGTTTTGAACTTTCGCCTTACCCGACGGCGCCAATCCGGCGAAAATTCTGAACGAAGCGGCCACTACGGTGATTTGAGACGAGCGCTGCGTGACTGGCATCCCGTCGCAAATGCATACAATTTGCGCGATACGTCAGCAATTGCCACAGACAACCGCAAGAACCGGCCAGTAACTGAGACGCCTGCAACTCTGGTCACACCATACGCGAACCTGGCTGAAGAATCCGAAATGGTAGCCATACACAGACAAGCTCGTTACAATCATCTGCGGCCCGAATGCAACGAACTGGCGCCTTTAATCAACCGCCGCACAATTGCACTACAAAGTTATTCATTTCTTCATTAATTTTGCGGGGAGAATCGATTGATGGGTATCGACATCGCAGCGCCTGCTTATGTCAAGCATACGAAACTCAAGTCGTGGGTGGCGGAAGTCGCGGCACTGACCGAGCCGACCAGGGTCGTCTGGTGCGACGGTACACAGCAGGAATACGACGGACTGTGTAGCGAAATGGTTGCCGCCGGCACCTTTATCAAACTCAATCCGGAGAAACGACCCGATTCCTATCTGGCATGCTCGGATCCGTCAGACGTAGCGAGAGTGGAGGATCGTACCTTCATCTGTTCCGCCCACCGCGACGATGCCGGCCCGACCAATAACTGGGAAGACCCCCAGTTGATGCGTGAAAAACTTGCCGGGCTGTTTCGTGGCGCGATGCGCGGTCGCACGCTGTATGTCGTACCGTTCAGCATGGGACCTATCGGTTCGCCGATTGCCCATATCGGCGTAGAACTTTCCGACTCGCCCTACGTGGTCGTCAATATGCGCATCATGACGCGCATGGGCAAACCCGTGATCGACCAACTCGGCACCGATGGTGAATTTGTGCCGTGTCTTCACAGCGTTGGCGCCCCTTTGGACGAAGGCCAGCAGGACGTAAAGTGGCCCTGCAATGCAACCAGCAAATACATCGTCCATTTCCCTGAAACACGTGAAATATGGTCGTACGGTTCCGGCTACGGCGGCAACGCGCTGCTCGGCAAGAAATGTTTCGCACTGCGCATTGCTTCCACGATGGCCCGAGCGGAAGGCTGGCTGGCTGAACACATGCTGATACTTGGCATCGAATCTCCAGATGGCGAGAAGAACTATGTGGCGGCTGCTTTTCCGTCGGCTTGCGGAAAAACCAATCTGGCGATGTTGATCCCTCCGAAAACCTTTGACGGCTGGAAAATCACCACTGTGGGCGATGACATCGCGTGGATCAAACCGGGAAAGGATGGCAGGTTCTACGCCATCAATCCCGAGGCAGGTTTCTTCGGCGTTGCGCCCGGTACGTCGGAAAAGACCAATTTCAACGCTCTGGAAACGTTGCGGAAAAATATCATCTTCACCAACGTTGCACTGACCGATGACGGAGATGTCTGGTGGGAGGGCATGACCAGGGAACCTCCCGCACATCTGACAGACTGGCAAGGCAATGACTGGACACCGGAAGATGGCAAGCTCGGACGCAAGGCGTCGCACGCCAACGCGAGATTTACCGCCCCTGCGCGCCAGTGCCCCTCCATCGATCCGGATTGGGAAAACCCGGCGGGCGTGCCAATTTCCGCGTTCATATTTGGCGGGCGCCGCGCCACCACGGTACCGCTGGTCTATGAAGCGCTCAACTGGAACTTTGGTGTCTACATGGCCTCCACTCTGGGTTCGGAGACTACCGCCGCCGCTACCGGCGCACAGGGTGTGGTGCGGCGCGACCCTTTTGCGATGTTGCCATTCTGCGGATACCACATGGGGGACTACTTCAAACACTGGCTCAAGATCGGTCACGTCGATGAACACGCGCCGAAAATATTCTGCGTAAACTGGTTCCGGTTAAACGATCACGGTGAGTTCATGTGGCCGGGATTCGGCGACAATATGCGTGTGCTCAAATGGATAGTTGACCGCGTCAGAAATCGTGTAGCAGCCGACAAGACGGCACTGGGCTGGATGCCCCGCTTTGCGGATATTGACTGGTCCGGAATTGAAATAAGCAAACCGGCATTTGACCAATTGAACCGCGTCGATGCAGATGCCTGGAAACAGGAACTGGCTTTGCACAAGGAGTGGTTCGACAAGATGGGAGACAAACTGCCAGACCTGCTTGCGCAGAACCACAACCTTTTCGAGTTATCGCTGATCGACTGACAGGTTTTATTCGCTGCCTTTCGGTTTTTGCCGCGCATAATAGGCCGCAATCGCCTTCATCTCAGTCAGGCTCAGTACGTCAGACATGGCGTTCATCATGTGCTGTTTGCGAACGCCGTCGTGATATTCCTTGATCGCCATCACCAGATAGGCCTCTGACTGCCCGGCCAGACCGGGGATACCGGGCTCGGTACTTCTGCCATTCTCGCCATGGCAGCGACTGCATTTTTTGGAAATCGAATATTGTGGTGACAGCGGCAATACCGTATCCGGTCTGACCGCCTTCTGTGTAGCGAAGTATGCGGTGACGTTGACTATATCCTCTGTTTTCAACTCTTTGGTAGGCCCGGACATGGCGTCACTCTTGCGCTCACCTCGCGCGTACGCTCGTGTCGCGGCAGCAAGATAGCTTGCATCCTGGCCGGCCAGACTAGGCGTACCCGGCGTGTTGCTGACACCTCGTTCGCCATGACAGGAAACGCATCCACCACTGATTTTTTCGCCAGAGGCCAAGTCCGCCTTGGGGGCCGGCTTGTTGGACGATGGCGTATGCGTCGCGTAATGGTAGGCAACCTTTTCGATGTCGGTATCACTGAGGGTTCCGACCATTTTGCTCATCAAGGCATTTTTGCGTATGCCGTCGCGATAGTCGCGCGTTGCCGAAAAAAGATATTTGACGTTTTGTCCGGTCAGACTGGGGAAGCCCGGTTTGGTGCTATTGCCATTCTTGCCGTGGCAACCATCGCATGAACCGGCGATTTTCGCACCCTCGACCAGTGGTTCAAATTTGCTGCCCTCCTTCGCCGCGCGCACGTAGGGAGATTCCGGAATCTGGCTCGCGTAATAGGCACCCAGATTGGCAATGGTGTCATCCTGAAAACCATTCAAGACGCTGACCATCATCGGATCGTGGCGAATTCCATCGCGATAGTCCTTCATTGCCTTGATCAGGTATTCTGCAGGTTGGCCCGCCAGACTGGGGATATTCGGATTCAAAGCGTTGCCGTCGATGCTATGACAACCGGCACAAATTCCCGCCTGGCGCTCGCCCATGCGCACATCGCCAACACCGGCAAGCGGCACTTTTACCGGAGGTTGCGTCGCGAAATACGCAGCGAGTCGTTTGGCATCACTCTCGTTGATCGCTGAGCTGAAAATCTTCATCGGGCCGTTATCACGTATGCCGGTGAAGTAGCTGTGCAACGCGGGTACGAAATACTCGGGAGTCATCGCCGCCAGCACCGGCATCGACTGGGACTTGCCGCCATGACAGGGAAGACAACCCGAGGCCAGGGTTGCACCGGCCTTTATGTCCATCTTGTCGTACGACACGATGCTGGCGGAAACATTGCCGACATTGGCACCGGCCCACGGAGTTTTCAGGCTGGCGAAGTAGGCGGAGACATCGGCGATCACTTCCGGATCGCGCTTCAATTCATCCGCGATCTGTTTCATCGGGTCATTCTTGCGCGACCCGTCGGAATAAGCCAGCAGCGCGCTGACCATATAGTCCTGTTCTATTCCCGCGATAAACGGCGCGCCATGTTTTGCCAGTACCCCGTCGATACCATGACAAGCCACACATTTTTCGGCAATCACCTTGCCCGCCTTTGCGTCCCCGACGGCAATGACTTTTGGCCGATTGACCATACGCTCGTAGACACCGCCGACCTGCTTCCCCACCGCCGCACGTTCATCGGTTTTATTGCACCCGGTCAGCGCAATTGCCGCGACCAGCATCAAGCCAAATGTAGTTTTCATCGGTCCTGTCAACATCGTAAGGGTTTATG
>JBARHR010000370.1:0-3469 GCA_049799335.1 Gallionella sp.
GAAAGATTGCTGCGATATAACCGGGACATGCTCTGTCTGGTCAAGAACTTTGTGTCATTCCGCAGGTTTTACTCCGGCAAGGAAAAGGGGATATTCCAGGTTGGTACGCTTTACCTCGATGGCCGCAGTTGCGACCTATGCGTCAAGGTCACGGATATTGGCAAGCATGCCGGACTGTCAAGTCAAAGCGGCATATGTCTCGCCTATTGCGACTGCGTGCGCAACGGTGGCAACGAGAAAATGAGTATCGCAGCGGCATTTACAGCCGGAGATTCGGACTTTCTGATGTTGGGACGCAACGGTGTGTTTTATGATCGCAATGGCCAAGATTGGGATGCAACCATAGTGCGCATTCTTGATAACCCGATCAGCATTCGGCAGGCATTCTGGTCTCCGTACAAAAAACTTACCAAGATGATCAGCGAACAGGTTCAGAAATTCGCAGCTTCAAAAGCGAGTTCAGTGGAAAGCAACATGATGAAGGCCGCTTTAGATAACACCAAAGCTGTGATCGATAAGCCGACGGCGCCTCCGCCGAAACCTCCGTTCGATGTGGGTAAGTTTGCCGGGATATTTGCGGCAATTGGACTGGCAATCGGCGCCATAGGAGGCATCCTTGCCTCAGTTATCGGTGGTTTGCTTGGACTGAAATTTTGGCAGATACCTTTGGCGGTAATTGGTTTGATGTTAATGGTCTCTTTGCCGTCGATGGCCCTGGCTTGGTTCAAGCTCAAACGTCGTAATCTTGGACCGATACTCGATGCCAACGGCTGGGCTATCAATTCTCGGGTAATGATCAACATACCGTTTGGTACGTCGCTGACCGAACTTGCCCGAATTCCGGAAGGCGCAGTACGTTCTCTGGTTGACCCGTTTGCCGAAAAGAAATCGGTCTGGCCCTATTACCTTGCGCTAATCGTAGCGATAGCGGCAGTGGCAGGTCTTTGGTATGCAGGATTTTTTGCTACCCATGGCATCGGCAATTGATGGCGGTTCTAACGTTTTGTCGCTGTTGCATGCATTGCGCGCAAGATGTCTCGCATACGTTCGCAAGGATTTGCTAAGAAAGATCGATGAATATCTGCCTTGCTGAAAGCCTGATAGGTACGTTGCCATTTGGGCTCAATGGCCTATTCAATCCGTATCGTGATTTGTGTCTCCACGATACGCATTCCAACGGGCCAAAAGCTAAACTGAAACGCCTTGCCATGCACCTGGACTGTGCCCCGGAATTCATTGCCTGTGGCGAGGCGATTGGGTATGCCGGAGGCCGCTACTCCGGGATCGCGTTTACCAGCGAGAGACTTCTTGGAGAAGGAGTGATACCCAGAATAGACGCCACTACTTCACGCCTTACCGACAGGAAATTGCCATTCTCCGAACCATCCGCCACCATCGTCTGGAAAACGCTGTTTCAGCTTGGCATCGCAGAGCGCACCATCTTGTGGAACGCGATACAACTTCATCCCTATAAGCAGAACACTACCTGGTCCAACCGCACCCCAACCCCGGAGGAAGTCGCACTGGGCGAGCCGGCCCTTCGGCTTCTTATAGAGGCGTTCCCCCACGCAAAGATTGTCGCGGTCGGAAAGAAATCTGACGGACTGTTGCGAGATATCGGAATCTTGCCGATCGGTGCGGTAAGGCATCCCGCGAACGGCGGAGCGAAACTTTTTGCCGCCGGGATGAAGGACCTGATGTAGCGGGAATAGGCTACGCAGTGCTCATGGTGCATGGCAACAATCTCATGGATTCACAAGTGGCTTTCGGATCCGAACCTCGCGGAACGACGCAAGGCGCATGAGTGAAGGGTGTCCTTATAAGGCCGAAGAAATCATCATTCCGAAGCCGGTATCAGCACTGCCGTCGGAAAATCCCTTGAGTACATAACCGCGTATGTTGAGGTCGTCGTCCATCCGGTAATTTGCGTATATAGTCAATTCGCGCTGCCCTTCAGTTGTCGCAGAGTATCGTTCTGACGCTTTCATTTCCGCGCCACCGCTGATGCGATTTGTGAATTTGTAATCACCGCCCAAGGTGGCGTATGTCACATTATTCAAATCCGTTACGGGTCCGATGCAGTTCGAGAAAAACTGGTTTGCGGCACAGTAGAAGATGGCCGCATAATGAGCGCGTTAAGAAATACGGATTACAGGGGCAAGGTCAGATAAACATATTGAAATGAAAGTAGCAGATTTCAAATGAGCGAACTCAATTCATTCTTGCTTGGCAGGCAACCCATCCAGGACCGGAGCAATACGCTGGTTGGCTATAACCTCTCGCCGCTGGTTGGCGATGTTAATTTGTCACAAATGGACGACGATCGCATATCCAGTTCGGTGATCAATCACACTTTTAACGAGATTGGTTACAAGAAAGTGTTGGGCAAATACCTGGGCTTTGTTCCGGTTAGCAAAAATGTTCTGTTCAGCGACATGATCGAATACCTGCCCAAAGACAATGTGGCTCTGGCCCTGATCGGCTATTTTGAAGTTGACACCGCAGTTATCGAGCGCTGCAAACACCTGAGGTCTGCAGGATTCAAGCTGATTGCGGGCGACCCGCACAATCGTCAGGTGCAAAACGACGAACTATTCGATCTGGTCAACCTGATCAAAGTCGATGTTAACAAATTGAGCAGCGACGAAATCGGCCATAGGTGCAAGCGACTTGAAAAGTGGAAGCGCAACTTGATTGCTTTCAACGTAAACGACAAAGGAACCGCAAAAACCTGCTTTGATCTTGGGTTCAACCTTTTTCAAGGATATTTCTTCGCTAAACCGGAAATCATTCCCGGGAAACGCCTAAGCCATTCGATCATGGAGCTGCTTGGTCTCATCAGCATGGTGATGCGCGACGAGGATACCGCGAGAATCGTTGATAAATTGAAGAAGAACGCAGCGCTTAGTTTTAGCCTGATCCGGTTGACCAATTCGGCGTGGTTTGGCCCAGGCTCACGTGTTACCTCAGTCAACGAGGCGGTCATTAAACTCGGCCGCAAACAACTGCTCCGTTGGCTGCAAATGTTGCTATTTGCGATCGACAATATGGCGAGCTTTCCAAATCCGTTGTTACAACTCGCGGCGACGCGCGGTCGTTTCATGGAGTTGATGGCGCAGCAGATCAAGGACGACAGTGAGCTGGAGAATTGTGCATATATGGTTGGAATTCTGTCGCTGATGGATACGCTGCTAGGGGTTGCCTTGCCCGAGACAATGGAATCGCTCGACGTACCCAGCATTATTTCCGACGCGCTGCTGTGTCGCAGCGGCGAACTCGGCAGGATGCTTTGCATGATTGAGCAACTGGAACAGCTAGACATAGAGGGTGTCAGCCAATCCATCGCCGATCTAAAAGTGCTCGACGTATCTCAGGTCAACAATGCCCACCTGGAGGCGCTAGCCTGGTCCAATCAGATTGGACAAATCGCGTGAGCCAAATTGAGTGACCCCCGGCCGGGGGTCACTCA
>JBARHR010000371.1:0-21882 GCA_049799335.1 Gallionella sp.
TGCTTGAACAATCCAACGGCCGGGAGCGGCTGAATGTCATGCTCGGAGAACGGTTCAGCTTGAGCGCCCCACGGGTGAATCTGGCTACACCGGCTACCACGCTGAACAAATCGGATATTCTGCTGGCGGCATCCGGTCGCGTAACCGATGAAGTGTCGCTGGAAAGCGAAATACAATACGATCCCAACCAGAAACATATACAGCGCTACAGTTTAGAAACCCATTACCGCCCTGAAGCGGGAAAGACGCTGAACGTCAGCTACCGGCTGTTGCGAAATACCTTGCGCCAAATCGATATCTCATCGCAATGGCCGATCTATAAGCGCTGGAACGGCGTGGCACGATGGAATTACTCGTTGCAGGATTCGCGATTTCTGGAGGAGGTGGCGGGGCTTGAGTATAATGAGGCCTGCTGGACACTACGTATGGTGGCACAACGTTTTGCTACCGCTACGCAACAAGCCAATATCGGCTACTTCCTTCAGCTCGAGTTGAACGACATGGTCAAAATGGGTTCAGATCCTTTGGGCATGCTCAAGCAAAGTGTGCCTGGATATGAGAAATTCAATCACCAACCGGCGAATTGACCGGTGAACCTAACCGGAATCAGAAGGAAATCGATGGGGACTGCAAATATCCTGATGGCGATTGTCGCATTAACTGTGCTGACGCCTGCATATGCTTTAGATTTGTCGACGGCTGACTCGGCGGGCGGGAAGTCGTCCGGCAAGACGCCTACGGTTGCATCACAAGACCCGCAGCAAGTCGAAACTATTGATAGCGTGGCGGCAATCGTAAACGACGACGTGATTACCCGCTTTGAACTGGATGATCGCATGCGAGACGTGGAAATTCAGCTCAAAAAACAGGGCACGGCCTTGCCGCCGTCCAATGTGCTGGAAAGACAGTTGCTGGAACGCATGATCACCGAAATGCTGCAATTGCAGTACGCCAAGGAAAGCGGAGTGCGCGTAGATGATACCCAGCTGGATCAGGCGATTGAGCGAATTGCCGAGCAGAACAATTTTGCCTCAGCAGAGGAATTTCGCAACAAACTGGAATCCGAGGATGTGGACTACAAAAAATTCCGCGAGGAAATCCGTAGTGAAATTATCGCAACACGGCTGCGCGAGCGCGAAGTCGAGAGCAAGCTCGTGGTCAGTGATACCGAGGTTGATAACTACCTTGCGAACAAGGCAAAGGCGGGCGGAAGTGAAGAGGAATACCACCTCGCACATATCCTCGTAGTGGTTCCCGAGCAGGCAAGTGCTGAAAAAATTCAGGCGGCCCGTGAACGTGCCGAGCAGGCGTTGAAGCAATTGGATGGAGGCGCAGATTTTGCACAGGTTGCCGCGGGAAATTCCGACGCCAAAGACGCATTGACCGGTGGCGACTTGGGGTGGCGTACCAGTGAAAGCATTCCTAACCTGTTCATGAGCGAGTTACAGAGCTTGCAGCGCGGAAAAACCACGGGTGTGCTGCGCAGTCCAAGTGGCTTTCATATACTTAAACTGGTAGAAAAACGCAGTGGAAAAGCGGCAGTGGTTATCACCCAGACTCACGCACGCCACATTCTGATCAAGACCAGCGAACTAATGTCGGAAAAAGAGGCCAGGACCCGCCTGACGGAGATCAAAAAGCGTATCGATGACGGTGCCGAATTCGCGGATCAGGCCAAACGCTATTCCCAGGATGGTAGTGCGCAGCGTGGGGGAGATCTGGATTGGCTGTCGCCGGGGCAGACTGTGCCGGAATTTGAGGAGGCCATGAATAAACTTGCTCCTGGCGCGATAGGCGAAATCAAGACGCAATTTGGCTGGCACCTGATACAGGTACTTGAACGCCGTTCTACCGACATCAGCGAACAGCAGCGTCGGCAACAGGCAAGAGTTGCGATAGGCACATTCAAATCCGATGAACAATATCAGGACTGGCTGCGCCAGCTTCGTGACCGCGCATTTATCGAATATCGACTTCCGCAGAATGAATAGAAAGTGAACTTGGCGAAGCTGTCCGCACCGTTGGTGATTACCTCGGGCGAGCCCGCAGGTATAGGTCCGGACTTGTGTGTTCAAATTTCCTCTGTAGACGTTGGGCGGCCGGTGGTTGTAATTGGCGACAGGGCACTGTTGCAGCAGCGTGCCGCGCAGCTACGCATCAAATTGAGTTTGCAGGATTATGTGCCGGGCGGGGCGCTGCAGTCGCAAATCGGAAAGTTATCCGTCGTTCACGTTCCTTTGAGTGCAACGTGCCGGTCCGGTGAGTTGAATGCGGTTAACAGTGGTTACGTGTTGACGATGTTGCAGCGGGCAGTTGCAGGGTGTTTGGCCGGCGAATTTTCGGGTATGGTGACCGCGCCGGTACATAAGGGAATTATCAATGATGCCGGCATCAAATTTACCGGACATACCGAATATCTGGCGGGTTTGACGAATACCAGGCAAGTCGTGATGATGCTGGTCGGAGGTGGGATGCGGGTAGCCTTGGCGACCACACATCTGGCCCTGAGAGACGTTTGCGCTGCAATCACGGGGAAGTTGCTGGAAGAGGTGCTGCTGATTATTCAGCGTGATCTTCGGGATCGTTTCGGAATATCGAATCCGCGGATTTTGGTCGCAGGGGTGAACCCTCATGCTGGCGAGGGTGGTTACCTCGGCCGCGAGGAAATCGAAGTAATGCATCCGGTACTTGACCAGTTAAGAATCAAGGGCGTCAATGTTAGCGAGGCGTTGCCTGCAGATACACTGTTTACGCCGGATAAACTTGCCAAATGCGATTGTGTACTTGCAATGTATCATGACCAAGGATTGCCGGTGCTCAAGCACGCCAGCTTTGGACAGGGGGTGAACGTGACTCTGGGTTTACCCATCATTCGCACTTCAGTTGATCATGGGACCGCGCTTGATTTGGCCGGTACCGGCCGGGCGGACCACGGCAGTTTGCTGGAAGCGATCAAGCTTGCCGGTGAGATGGTCAAGAATGAAAGCGCGCGGCTTGCATAGCACACCGTGAAATGAGTCATCGAGCCAAAAAACGCTTTGGCCAGAACTTTCTGGTTGACCAGCGCATCATTTCAGACATCGTATCCGCGATCCATCCGGAGGCGCGGGATCATATCGTTGAGATTGGTCCCGGGTTGGGTGCGCTAACCCGGCCGCTACTGGAAAGATTGAGTTGCCTGCACGTAGTGGAGGTCGATCGCGATATCGTCGCAAGACTTGAGCGCGATTACCCGCAGGAAGATCCTGAATCAAAACTGGTGATCCATGCCGGAGACGCCCTCGAATTTGATTTCTCAACATTACCGTCACCGTTGCGTGTCGTCGGCAATCTTCCCTACAATATTTCTTCTCCGCTGTTGTTTCACTTTTCAAGCCACGCCGCGCGTATCACCGATATGCACTTCATGTTGCAGAATGAAGTGGTGGAGCGCATGGTTGCCGAACCTTCTACGCCGGAATACGGGAGATTGTCGGTGATGCTTCAAGTCCGTTTCCACATGGAAAAACTGCTGGACGTGCCACCCTCTTCATTTCGTCCGGCCCCAAAGGTTGATTCTGCAGTGGTGCGCATGATTCCATTGCCGGCGAACGAATTGCTGGTGACGGACGAAATTATCTTCTCGAGAATTGTCAGCGCCGCGTTCGGTCAGCGCCGCAAGACGTTGCGCAATACCCTGCGCAATTTTCTGGACGAGCAAGACTTTGTGGACTTGAAGATAGACTCGGGTATGCGAGGCGAGAACTTGAGTACCGGCGATTTTGCAAACGTAGCGAACTATCTGCACGAGAAGAAACCGGAAATACCGGTTCAATTGTGACGAGCGCATGGCCATGAGTTAGAATGCGCGGTCTATAACCGCTCGTCTCATTCACCACATCATGTCTGAATCCTTTCCGTTGGTTATGTGTTTTGCCGCCACCGATCCGAGTGGAGGTGCGGGCTTGCAGGCCGACATCTTGACGATCTCAAGCATGGGTTGTCATCCGCTGGTGGCAGTGACGGCAATTACCGTCCAGGACACCAGTGGGGTGGATGATATTCTGGCGATGGAATCGGAATGGGTCGTCGATCAGGCGCGAGCCATGCTGGAAGATGTGCCGGTCGCAGCATTCAAAATAGGGTTGTTGGGCAGCGTGGAAAACATTGCGGCGATCGCCGAGATATTGGCGGACTATCCGGATATTCCGCTGGTTCTCGATCCGGTGCTTGCGTCGGGCCGCGGCGACGAGTTGGCCAATGACGATATGATGGACGCAATGTGTGAGTTGCTTATTCCGCAGACTACCATCATCACGCCAAACAGTATTGAAGCGCGGAGACTGGCCCAGGATCAGGATAATGACGACGACGATCCGTCACTGGAAGAATGTGCCAAGCGGATATTGCTCATGGGTTGTGAATACGTGCTCATCACCGGCACACATGAGCAGACTCCGAAGGTGATCAATACACTGTACACAGAGCGTGGTGTGTTGCGCGCCGATAGCTGGGGTCGATTGCCGGGCATATATCATGGCTCTGGTTGCACCATGTCATCGGCTATCGCCGCGCTGCTGGCGCAAAATGTGGATATGGCCGAGGCGGTAAAAGAGGCGCAGGAATATACCTGGCAGACTTTGCGTTCTGGATTTCGGCCGGGCATGGGACAGCATATTCCGGACCGCCTGTTCTGGGCGCGCGGTGAAGAGGATGAGTCAGAAATCGAACTCCCGAATTAGCGGCTTATACGCAATTACCCAGGACGAACCGGATACGCCAGAACTGCTACGCAAAGTGACACTGGCGCTGCAGGGTGGGGCACAGGTGCTGCAGTACCGAAACAAAATTGCCGGGAAGGCGTTGCGGCAGAAGCAGGCAGCCGCGTTGCGTGAGCTGACTAGTGAGTTCGGTGTTCCGTTGATTATCAATGACGATACGTTGCTTGCCCGTGAAATTGCCGCGGACGGGGTGCATCTGGGCGCATCCGACGGGAGCTTGAGCGGTGCGCGGGAGTTGCTCGGCGAATCCAGGCTGATTGGCGTGTCTTGCTATAATAGTCTTGAGTTGGCGCGCGAGGCTCAGAGCGGTGGGGCGGATTATGTGGCGTTTGGCAGTTTCTATCCTTCCAGTGTAAAACCGCGGGCAGTAACTGCTACGCCAGATTTGTTGAGGCAGGCGAGCAAAGAAATCAATATTCCACTCGTTGCGATCGGCGGTATTACCTTGGAGAATGGCAAAGGTCTGTTGATTGCCGGAGCGCATGCGCTTGCGATCATATCCGCGGTTTTTTGTGCGGCTGATATCGAGATGGCCGCCCGACGCTTTGCAGAATTGTAGTACTTTATATTTTCAGGACAATCAAAATCTAAACCAGAAAGATGAATCATGACTTCCCATAATCAGCAATTATTCGATGCATCACAAAAAGTTATTCCCGGGGGTGTAAATTCACCGGTGCGCGCATTCAAGTCTGTGGGCGGCACGCCGTTGTTTTTCAAGCGCGGACTTGGGGCGTACGTCTGGGACGCGGATGACAAGCGCTATATCGATTACGTCAATTCATGGGGGCCGATGATCGCGGGGCATTGCCATCCGGATGTGGTAAAGGCAGTGCAAGACGCTGCGTCGGAAGGTCTCGGATTCGGCGCGCCAACCGCATCGGAACTGGAAATTGCCGAGTTGTTGTGCAAGCTCCTGCCCAGTCTGGAAATGGTGCGTCTGGTCAGTTCCGGTACCGAAGCAACCATGACGGCCATCCGCTTGGCGCGCGGTTTTACCGGGCGCAGTCGCATCATCAAATTCGAAGGATGCTATCACGGTCACTCTGACGGCTTGCTGGTAAAGGCGGGCTCGGGCGCGTTGACTTTTGGCCAGCCGAGTTCCTCCGGCGTTCCTGCCGAAATTGCCGCGCTGACCACCGTTTTGGACTACAACGACGCGGCAGGTTTGGAGCGCGCATTTGCCGAATCGGGCAATGAAATTGCTGCTGTAATTGTAGAACCGGTTGCTGGCAATATGAATCTGGTCTTGCCTAAGAGAGAATTCCTGGATGCGTTGCGCAACTTGTGCACAAAGCATGGTGCAGTATTGATTCTTGATGAAGTTATGTCCGGCTTTCGTGTCGGGCTCCAGGGCGCACACGGTCACTTTGGAATCAAGCCGGACCTGATCACGTTGGGCAAAGTAATGGGTGGCGGGCTGCCAGCGGCGGCATTTGGGGGGCGTCGCGACATCATGCAATGTTTGGCGCCGCTGGGAGCGGTTTATCAAGCGGGTACTTTGTCCGGCAACCCCGTTGCCGTGGCCGCCGGTATGGCGACTCTGAAACTGGTACAGGCACCTGGTTTTTATACGCACCTGACAAAATTGGCAAAACTGCTGACCGAGGGTTTAAGCGCAGCTGCAAAGAAACACAACGTCAAATTCAGCGCGCAATCGATAGGCAGCATGTTTGGTATCTATTTCAGCAGCAAAGTGCCAACCAGCTATGCCGAAGTTATGTCGTGCGACAAAGAGGCATTCAACCGTTTCTTCCATGCAATGTTGGACGAAGGTGTATATCTTGCGCCGTCTGCGTTTGAGGCGGGTTTCGTTTCCTCCGCGCATAGCGAGGCTGATATCGCCTCTACGGTGTCTGCGGCTGACAAGATATTTGCATCCTGGAAGTAATGGGTCTGTTTTCGCAGGCAGCGTTTTACACCACGGTCAATCACATCAGGGATTTGCCAGTACATGGTGGCAAGGAAATTGCGTTTGTAGGACGGTCCAATGCAGGAAAATCGAGCGCCATCAATACGCTCGCAAACCATACCAGACTGGCCTACACCAGCAAAACACCGGGACGTACCCAGCACCTGAATTACTTTTCGCTCGGGAACAACCTGTTCCTGGTGGATTTGCCGGGATATGGCTATGCCAAAGTGCCACCGGAAAGCAAACGCCACTGGGAAGGCTTGCTCAGCGACTATCTTCAGACTCGGGACGAGCTGTGTGGTCTGGTCGCCATCATGGATTCCCGTCATCCGATGACCGAAATGGACGAAAACATGCTGGAGTGGTTCGCGCCTACCGGACGACCTGTACATATACTGCTTACCAAGTCCGACAAACTTAGCCGTCAACAGGCCACCCTGACTTTGAATCGAGTAAAATCTGGTCTTTCTGAACGCTATCCGCAATGTTCCGTTCAACTGTTCTCCAGTTTGAAAAAAATCGGGATGGTAGAAGCGGAATTCAAGTTGGCTGGGTGGTTTAACGGCAATGACTCAAAGCAAAATCACGAAAGCACGCGGCTGCCAGAACTATGACCAGGAAAAATAGGTAGGAAAAAAATGCCCCCAGCCAAAAGGGGAAGGCCGGGGGCGAAGTCTTAACGGTGTTAAGACACACGCTCAGGGAGGAGAAACGTGGAATGACTCGCATCATTCAAGCGTTGAGATAAGCAGTTTCTAACATAGTTCCCAAAAAAATATTTTTTTTAAGGAAAATCATGCAAACACTCGGACAGTACCCTCACCTAAGAATGCGTCGCATGCGTCACGACGCGTTTTCAAGAGATTTGATGCGAGAGCATGCGCTCACTTCGGCAGATTTTATTTATCCAGTATTTGTGTTGGAAGGCAGCAAAAAAACTGAAGACGTGAAATCCATGCCAGGCGTGCAGCGAAAAACGCTTGATTTACTGCTCAAGGATGCGGAGGAGTGTGTACGACTGGGCATTCCGGTGATGGCCATTTTCCCGGTAATCGATACGCCGCTTAAGAGCCTGGATGCGAGAGAGGCATTCAATCCGGATGGATTGGTACCTCGCGTCGTGGCCGAGCTGAAAAAGCGCTTTCCGGAATTGGGAGTGATGACCGATGTCGCGCTTGATCCGTACACCAGCCACGGGCAGGATGGGCTTATCGATGACAGCGGCTATGTGCTCAATGACGAGACGGTGGCGGTCCTATCCAGGCAGGCACAGACGCACGCAGCTGCGGGTGCGGACATTGTTGCACCTTCGGATATGATGGACGGACGCATCGGTGCGATTCGCGCGGCACTTGATGAAAAGCAGCACATACACACCCGAATAATGGCTTATTCCGCGAAGTACGCATCCAGCTTTTACGGTCCATTCCGGGATGCCGTCGGTTCGAGTGCCAATCTTGGCGCCGGAAACAAATATACCTACCAGATGGATCCCGCCAATTCTGACGAGGCGCTGTGGGAGGTCGGTCTAGATTTGCAGGAAGGTGCCGATATGGTGATGGTAAAGCCGGGAATGCCATATCTCGACATCGTTCGCAGGGTAAAAGAGGAATTCAACGCACCGACGTTTGTTTACCAGGTCAGCGGTGAATACGCGATGCTGAAAGCAGCTTCACAAAATGGCTGGCTGAACGAACGGGCATGCGTATTGGAGGCGTTACTTGCGTTCAAGAGAGCGGGTGCCAACGGTATATTGACCTATTTTGCAATCGATGCGGCGCGTTGGCTCCGAGAATAATTGCGCGGTCGAACAAAGCGGCATCTCAACGGGGGCGACATTGCATGTCTACCGCAATAAAATACGTACAAGTCAGGCGGAAGTTTGCCCGCCGCCTAAACTGCCTTCACCAATGTTGGTTCGTCCCCCAGCAACGTTCTTAGCGAGTTTGCGTCCGCATGCGTATCGTGATGGCGGCTGCCGCTGAAGCGGGCATTCTCGGGAAAAATAACAACATGAATCTGCGTGCCGAATTCATTTATCCATGAATAGCTGGGTACCGATTCGTCATGTCCGCCGACGCGCACTCGCCATTCGCCATCATCGAATTCGAGCTTGTTCGTTAACAGGAACAAGAGGACTGCCTTCGCATCATCGCTAAATAGCACGATGTTGATGTCTGAATGTTTGCCAGCCGTGCCGCTAAGGACCGAGCCTGTCAGGTATGGGTGAAATTCATCAAGTTGCAGCAGCAGCGCAAGTGCTTCATTGCGAAGCTGATGCAATATACCGGCATGGTTGTCATGCTGATACAGCGCCCGATAACTTTGCAATGCGTCATCGACTTCCTGGTTGCTAGGCAAATGCTGCGTATCTTCCGCCCCGAGTTGTCGGGCCGCCTTGCGCTTTGCAAGGGCATGGTCAGTGATACCGTCTTCGGCCATCAGCTTCGCCGCTTGATATGCAAGTTGTTCGCGCATCAAGTCACGCTTGTGTAGAAATTCCCTGCTAGAACGATATTTGGTCATGCTGACGCTCAGAGTAGTTGATCCTTGACGGTATCGGTCGGTTTTATATCGTCTCCCTGAGGAACGGTAGGTCCGCTTTCGGGTGGCTGATTCTCCTCATAAAAATATTCTATCCTCGGACTGCTATTGTCACGCAGTCCGTCTTCATTGATGGGCAGGGCGACCATGTTCTCCGGCATCGAATAGGTGGCCTCCGGGACATTTTTGAGGACCGTTCCCATGTAGCTCATCCAGATAGGCAATGCGGCGCCGCCGCCGGTTTCCCGGTCTCCCAGACTGCGCGGTTGATCGTAGCCCATCCAAGCGATGCCGACCACGGTTGGCTGAAAACCGCAAAACCATGCGTCGATGGTGTCATTGGTCGTGCCGGTTTTTCCCGCCAAATCCTGCCTGCCGAGTTGCATTGCGCGAATTCCAGTGCCGTGCTTTACTACGTCCTGAAGCATGCTAACCATCGTGAACGCGTTTCGTACGTCTATTACCCGTTTGGCTGAGACGCCGGCGACATCGGGTGCTGCTTCGCTGAGAATGTTTCCTTGCGCGTCTTCGATACGCTTTATGAAATATGGATTTATCAAAAAGCCCCCATTAGCGAAAACCGAATAACCGGTCAGCATTTGCAGCGGGGTCACAGAGCCGGCTCCTAGCGCCATGGTCAGGTAGGCGGGATATTTGGTCGGGTCAAAGCCAAATTGCGTGATGTAATCCTTCGCATATTGTGGTGTAATCGACTGCAAAATGCGTATGGAAACCAGATTCTTGGACTTGATCAATGCTTGGCGCATGCGCATAGGTCCGCCAAATGTACCGTCGTAATTCTTCGGTTCCCACGGCTCATTGCCGGTTTGCTTTGCATCGAATATCAAGGGCGCATCGTTAATTACTGTTGCCGGCGTAAAGCCTTTCTCCAGCGCAGCGGAATAGACAAACGGCTTGAAACTGGAACCTGGCTGGCGCCACGCCTGCGTAATATGATTGAACTGATTGTTGTTGAAATCGAAACCGCCAATCAGAGAATATATAGCGCCATTCCCGGGATTGCCGGAAACAAAAGCAGCCTCGACCTGTGGAAGCTGAGTGACTTGCCAAGTCCCGGAGCTGTCTTTCTGCACGCGTATCAGTGACCCGACGTTGATACGTTGGTTCAGGGCAACTTTTTTGCTTAGCGCCTGCTGCACAAAGACCAAAGCATCGCCGCTAATTTCGACAATTTCTCCTCCCTTGCAATATGCGCGTATTAACTCCGGAGTGGCTTCAAGCGTGACGGCGGGTATCAAATCATCATTGTCCGACACATCCAGCAATGCATCGTCAAGTTGCTCGGCACTGTAGCTTGCACTGGAACTGCCTGGCGGAAGGGAAATAAAGCCTTCTGGACCACGGTAACCGTGCCTGCGGTCATATTCGAGCACTCCGTCGCGAACCGCCTTGTATGCAGCAATTTGGTCTGCCAGCCGGATCGTGGTGTAGATCTTGAAGCCCTGGGTATAACTGCTCTCCTGATATTTTTCGTAAACTGTCTGCCTGACCATTTCACCAAAATAATCTGCCTTTGCGGCATATTCACGATACCCGTGTATCGCTGCAATGGGGTGCTGTTGGGCGTACATAAATTGTTCATCATCGATGAACTGGAGTTCATGCATGCGCCTCAATACATAGAGCTGACGGAGTTTCGCGCGCTTCGGATTGACGACGGGATTGTAGAGGGAGGGCGCCTTGGGCAGACCGGCGAGCATTGCGGCCTCCGCAACCGAGACCTCGTTCAACGGCTTCCCGAAATACACTTGCGCCGCGGCTGCAAAACCGTAGGCGCGCTGCCCCAGATAAATCTGGTTGATGTAAAGCTGCAGTATTTCGTCTTTGGTCAAACTATGTTCAATTTTGAAGGTGAGTAGCACTTCATTGAATTTTCGTGAAAATGTCTTTTCTCTGGTGAGAAAAAAGTTGCGCGCCACCTGCATCGTGATGGTGCTGGCACCCTGCCGGACTCCCCCTGACGTAAAATTTGATATCGCGGCGCGGACTACTCCCATGTAGTCCACGCCGCCATGCTCGTAAAATCTATCATCTTCAGCAGCCAATATGGCCTGCTTCATTACTTCGGGGACTTCAGAAATTTTGATCAGCGCGCGTCTTTCTTCGCCAAATTCACCCAAGAGTTCACCCTCATTGCTGTATATGCGAAGCGGTATTTTGGGACGGTAGTCAGTAAGCACTTCCAATGATGGGAGCCCCGGATAAGCAACAATTACGACCAGTCCGAGCAGAAAAACAGGTATGAGAAGTACGAAGAATGAGATAAGTAAAGGGTGGAGCCGGGGACGGAGGACCATGTGAAGTTGTTCAGGAATTGGAATCGGTGTTATTGTGGGTGAAATTATATAGGCACTTGGCGTATAAATGATCCCCCTAGAAATAGCTTTACACATTTTATAGTTATTGCTAGGATTTAATCCACTTTATACAAATAAAGCGCTAACCGGCATATGGCTAAAGTAAATTTCGACATACCACTGGATTTCTTGCGGACGATTGCGCCGCCACTTATCGGCGTTGATATCAGTTCGTCTGCAGTCAAGATGGTGGAGTTGAGCGAGGCGTCAAAAAAAGGCAGTTACGTCGTTGAGCGATATGCAATCGAGTTACTGCCACCCGATGCGGTAAGCGATGGAAACATCAATGATCTCGATGCCGTGTCCGAAACATTGACGCGAGCCTGGAAGCGAATGAGTACGCGCATCAAGAATGTGAGTCTTGCGCTACCAGCGGCTGCCGTGATTACCAAGAAAATACTATTGCCGGCCAACTTGCCGGAATCAGAGCTTGAATTTCAGGTTGAGTCGGAAGCCAATCAGTACATCCCGTTCGCGCTGGAAGAGGTTAATCTGGACTTTCAGGTTTTGGGTTATTCCCCAGGGAATGTCGAGGAAGTTGAAATCATGCTCGCTGCGTCACGGAAGGCGAATGTTGAAGATCGTGTAGCGGCTTGCCAGGCTTCTGGACTAAAGGCTGTTATTGTCGATGTTGAGCCGTTTGCGGCGGAAATCGCGTTCGAGCAAATTAGTGCGCAGTTGCCCAATGGCGCGCAGGACAAATGCGTTGCGCTGGTCGATATCGGTGCGACGGTAATGAATGTGAATGTGTTGAGAAACGGGCAATCTGTTTACTCGAGAGATCAGCAGGTTGGTGGAAACCAGTTGACACAGCATATTCAGGCCACGTTTGGCTTGTCTGCGAGTGACGCTGAATCGGCCAAACGAAGCGGCAGTCTGCCGGATAACTATGAAAGTGATGTGCTGGTTCCGTTTAGAGAATCCGTGGTAATGGAAATATCACGAGCACTGCAATTTTTCTTCGCATCTTCACAGTACAACGAAGTTGACTACATCGTTCTCGCCGGAGGTTGTGCGGCGTTAGCGGGTTTGGATGACTCGGTTGCAACACGAACACAGGTGAGCACCATGGTTGCGAATCCATTTGCCGCAATGACGCTTTCCAGTCGTATTAAGCCGCGTCAACTGCAAGCAGATGCGCCGTCCTTGATTATTGCTTGCGGGCTTGCTATGCGGAGGTTTGATCCGTCATGATGCGCATAAATCTATTGCCGCACCGCGCGGAGAAAAGACGTGCACGCCAGATGCAATTTATTGCTCTAAGCGTGATATCAGTCGCTGCGGGCGCATTACTGGTCGGATTCGTGCAGGTGGCAATCAGTACTCAGATTTCGTACCAGGAAGGGCGCAACAATTACTTGAAACAAGAAACCGCCGTACTGGACAAGCAAATTGCAGAAATTAAGAAACTGCGTGAGCAAACTCAGTCGCTATTGGCGCGGAAAAATGTCGTAGAAAGCTTGCAAAGCAGACGATCCGACGTGGTCCATTTGCTGGACCAAATGTTGCGGATTCTTCCCGACGGGATCTACATCAAATCGCTTAAACAGGCGGATAACAAAATTACGCTAGTGGGCTATTCGCAGTCGAACGCCAGAATTTCCACGTTGATGCGTGCCGTAGATGATTCTCCTTGGCTAGATACGCCCTCTTTGGTCGAAATTCATGCGGTAAACACCGGGGGCAGTCGCCTGAGTGAATTTACAATGAATTTTAATTTGTCCATGGAGAAGTCGTAGGTTGAAGCTGACTTTGACACACGTGAAAGGAAGCGATTGTAGATATCATGATGAAACTTGAAGATCTGAAAAGTCTTAACCCCAAGACACCGGGTGCATGGCCGTGGCCGGCAAAGATTATTGGCTTTGTGGCTATGTTTGGCGCCGTGGTACTGGCTGGGGCATTTTTCTTTTGGCAGCAAGAGTGGGACAACCTTAACAGGGTAAAGACTGAAGAAGATAAATTGAAGGAAGTTTTTCTGGTAAAGAAGAAGCAGGCAATCAATCTGGATCTGATCAAGAAGCAGCTTACTGAAACGCAAGAGTCGTTCGGGGCGCTGCTTAAGCAGTTGCCGAACAAGTCTGAAATGGATGCCTTGTTGACGGACATCAACCAGGCGGGATTGGGGCGCGGGTTGCAATTTGATTTGTTCAGGCCGGGGGCAGAAGCGGTGAATGGCTCGTTTACTGAACAACCTATAACAATTAAGGTGACAGGCAATTATGACGATATTGGCAATTTTTCAAGTGATATTGCCATGTTGCCGCGCATCGTTACATTGAACAATATTTCAGTAAGTCCAATTGCCGGTGGTCTGGCAATGGAAGCCACCGCAAAAACGTTCCGCTATCTGGACGATGACGAACTCGCCTCACAAAAGGGCAATGCAGGGAAGAGCAAGCAGGGAAGCAAGAAATGAAGCCGATTATTTATACATTGGCGGTATTGATGCTCGCTGGCTGCGGGGGCGAAGAGTATCAAGATCTGCGAGACTTCGTGAAGAATTCTGGAGCAGGGATGCGCGGAAAAATTGAACCTCCGCCAGAGGTCAAACCGTATGAGCATTTCGCATACTCGAACAATTCAAATTTGCCGGATCCCTTTAAGCCGCGCAAACCGCAAAAACGCGCTAGTGGCGGCCTAAATCAGCCCGACCTTGATCGCCCCAAAGAGGAACTCGAAGAATTTCCGCTCGAAAACCTGAAGATGGTCGGGTATCTGTTCAAGAACAAAGTGGGTTATGCGGTAATACGTGCGACTGACGGCAAGCTCCGCCGTGCGAAGGCGGGAAATTACATCGGATTGAATTTTGGGCTGATCAAGGAAGTTACGGACTCGGAAATCATAGTTAAGGAAATGGTGCAGGACAGTTCAGGGGACTGGACCGAGCGTGTAAGCAGCTTGCTTTTACAGGAATGACCAGGAGTAACACCATGAAACAACCAAACCGCCTATTCGGATTTCTCTGCTTGATCGTCACGTTGTGCGGATCAAGTCTTAATGCCGTCGCAGACACCATGAACAGTATCACCGCGCTTGGTGTGAACAGTGTCGGCGGCGGAACGACTGTAATCAAGGTTGATTTGACCCAGCCACTAGCGAATACGCCGGCAGGATTTACAATCAATACTCCGCCGCGCATCGCCTTCGATTTTCCTAACACAAGCAACGGACTTGGCAAGTCCATCCAGAACTTTACCGAAGGAGACTTGCGCAGCGCCAACGTTGTTCAGGCGGGTGGTCGTACTCGTTTGGTGGTAAATCTGAATCAAATGATGAATTATGACACCAAGCTGGACGGCAACAGCCTGTTGATTACGTTGCGTGCGCGTGCTGCAAGTATTGCTGATACGACCAGTGTGTCAAGGTTCGCGGAAGAAAACGTTAGTGTGCAAAAACATTCAGTGCGCGATGTCGATTTTCATCGCGGTTCCAATGGCGAAGGTCGTATTCAAGTTGATCTGTCTGATCCGGGTGTAGGAATAGACATTAGGCAGCAGGGAACGACGCTGATCGTAGATTTTCTCAAAACCAGCCTTCCTCGCAATTTGCAACGCAAGCTTGATGTAATCGATTTTGCGACGCCAGTACAGGGCATAGACACCTTTGCCCAAGGAAACAATGTACGAATGGTAATTGAACCCAAGGGCTATTGGGAACACGCCGCGTATCAAACCGACAACAAATTCATCATAGAAGTTAAACCGGTTGCTGAGGATCCGGATAAGTTGGTCAAGGGATCTAAGCTTGGCTACGCCGGAGAAAAACTGACCCTGAATTTTCAGAAAATAGATGTCCGGGAAGCGCTAAACGTTATTGCGGACTTTACCAATTTGAACATGGTGATTAGCGATACTGTAAGTGGAAACCTGACACTGCGTTTAAAGGATGTGCCCTGGGACCAAGCGTTCGATATTATTCTGCAGAGCAGGGGCTTGGACATGCGCAAGAACGGCAACGTGATTCAGGTGGCACCTCGTGAAGAGATAGCTGCGAAAGAAAAAATCGATTTGACTTCACGTCAGGAAATTGCGGACCTCGAACAGCTGCGCACTGAAAGCTTCCAAATAAGTTACCAAACTGGCGATGCAGTGGTCGCGATATTATCCAGCGACAAGCAGCGGATACTTTCGAAGCGCGGAAGTGTGGTGGTGGACAAGCGTACCAACACCATATTTATTCAGGACACGCCGTCCCATCTCGAGGATGCGCGCAAGTTGATCAAACAGATAGACGTGCCGGTGAGACAGGTTATGATCGAAGCACGCGTCGTGGAGGCATCGGATAAGTTTGGCAAGAACCTTGGTGTGAGATTAGGCTATAGATCAAATGATCAAAGTCAAATTGCAAGCAAATTGTACGGTAACATAGGCGCAAACTCAGTTGTCGGCGGGCCGCTAGCTGGCGTGACCATGCCGGCCAATACACCCAATGTAAACTTGCCTACAGCTGGTCCCGCGGGAACATTTTCGATGTTGTTGTTCAATAGTTCCTTGAGCAAACTGCTTTCGGTGGAATTGTCGGCGCTCGAATCCGACAGCAAGGGTAAAATCATATCCAGCCCACGGGTTGTGACATCAGACAAGACCGAGGCTACTATCGAGGCAGGTACCGAAGTTCCCTACCAGCAGGCAAGCAGCAGCGGCGCGACTAACGTGGCATTCAAGAAAGCCACGCTGAGCCTGAAAGTCAAACCACAGATTACTCCGGATGACAATGTCATCATGGATATCAAAGTGAACAAGGATTCGGTAGGGCAGCTCTATGCCGGAGTTCCCAGCATAGACACTAACCAAGTGGAAACGCAGGTGCTGGTAGAAAATGGCGGTACCGTAGTTATCGGCGGAGTATATACCCAGGTGTTGACCGATGGTGTCGACAAGGTGCCGTTTTTTGGGGATATTCCAGTACTTGGCTATTTGTTTAGAAGCTCCGCAAAGATTAACAACAAGAACGAACTGTTGATTTTTATATCACCAAAAATAATGAACGATGCGATGAAACTTCCCTGAGTTGTATTGACGAGCTTCTGCTATAAGATGCGAATTTGGCCTGCGATAGCCAAGCGGAACAGGTTTCAGAATAGAAAGCCCGACTTAAGTCGGGCTTTAAAATTTATATAGCCTACAATAACTGCATGGAAAGATTGCTAGAAATCGAAGGCGAATCTGCGTGCCGGGATAATTCGCTTAAGACAAGTTCAGGAAACTTAATTCTGATTGGCATGATGGGGTCGGGTAAGACTACCATGGGGCGCACGCTCGCCAGGCACCTTGGCAAGAACTTCGTAGACAGTGACCAGGAAATCCAGAAGCGTACCGGCGTAAACATTCCCTACATCTTCGACATAGAAGGGGAGTCCGGCTTTCGTGAACGCGAAACCAATGTACTGGCTGAACTGGTTAGACACAACAACATCGTATTGGCGACAGGCGGTGGCGCGATTCTCGCAGAAAAAAACCGGTTGTTGTTGCAACGAACAGGCATTGTGATATACCTCAAAGCGGCAGTAAATGATTTATGGCACCGCACCCACCATGACAAGAACCGGCCGCTGCTGCAAACCAAGGACCCCTACGGAAAATTGACGGAAATCTATCAACTTCGCGACCCTATATACCAGCAGGTGGCTGATATCATCATTCAGAGCGGCAAGCAGAGTGTGCACAGTTTGATGCTTACTCTCGTCGCGGAAATCGAAAGATTTCAGCATGATCATGAGGTGGCAACCAAATCATGAGCGCACAAACGCTTACGGTTGGGCTCGCAGAGCGTAGCTATCCCATCCATATAGGGAATGGCCTACTCGATCAGCCGGAACTGCTGGACACGCATATTCCGCGAAAACGTGTTGCCATCGTGACCAATACCACAGTTGCACCGTTGTACCTCAATAGACTCAAGCAAAATTTGATCCGGATTGGTGTTGTCAGCACGGAAGTGATCCTGCCAGATGGCGAGGCATACAAGAATGGTGATACCCTCAACCAGATATACGATGCGCTGTTAACCAACCGTTGCGAGCGCTCTACGCCCTTGTTGGCACTCGGCGGCGGGGTGGTCGGCGATATGGCTGGTTATGCCGCCGCGACCTACCTGAGAGGTGTGCCGTTTATCCAGATACCGACCACGCTGCTTGCTCAGGTTGACTCATCTGTTGGAGGCAAGACAGGCATCAATCACCCGCTCGGCAAAAACATGATAGGAGCGTTTTATCAGCCGCAAGTGGTGCTGGCCGACACCGATACCCTGAGTACCTTGCCTGACAAAGAGCTTTCAGCCGGCCTGGCTGAAGTCATCAAGTACGGGTTGATACGCGACCTGCCGTTTCTGGAATGGCTTGAGGAAAACATTGAAGAGCTGCTGCGACGCGACAGGACCGCGCTGCAATATGCCATTGCGCGCAGCTGCCAGAACAAGTCTGAAGTCGTCGCGGCCGACGAACGCGAAAGCGGTGAACGGGCCCTGTTGAATCTGGGACATACGTTCGGGCATGCAATTGAATCCGGAATGGGTTATGGCAACTGGCTGCATGGCGAGGGCGTAGCGGCGGGTACTGTCATGGCTGCCGATCTTTCGCAGCGCCTGGGATGGATCAGTACTGACGATGTGAAGCGAATACGCCGTCTGTTCGATCTTGCCAGATTGCCGACCGTTGCCCCTGATCTGGGCGCGGAAGCTTATCTAGAGTTTATGGAACTGGACAAGAAGGTAGAAGGCGGAAAACTTAGATTTGTATTACTCCGGAAAATCGGGCACGCAGCTGTTAAGGCGGACGTACCGCCGGATTTGTTGACGCAGACTTTGGCGGCATGCGCTCAGGTCCCAAAGTCGATTCAACGGTTTATTCATTCGCCTAACCGGGACCGCGCGCGTGGCTGATCTTGCGCCCTATGCGGTTAGCGGAGCAAATTCTCGCGGAAGAAAAGTAGTAGAAGACGCCCCACAGGGACGCGGCGAGTTCCAGCGGGATCGGGATCGCATCGTTCATTCCGCCGCCTTCCGCAGACTCGAATACAAAACGCAGGTATTCGTAAATCATGAAGGCGATCTGTTTCGCACGCGACTGACCCACAGTATTGAAGTTGCGCAGATCGCCCGTTCGATTGCGCGATCTCTGCGTTTGAACGAAGATTTGGCCGAAGCGATTGCGCTGGCGCACGACCTCGGGCATACACCTTTCGGACACGCGGGCCAGGACGCCTTGAACGCATGCATGAAGCCATATGGCGGATTCGAGCACAACCTGCAATCGCTGCGGGTGGTGGATAAACTGGAGGAGCGTTACGCGGCGTTCGACGGATTGAACCTCACCTTTGAAACTCGCGAAGGCATACTCAAACACTGCTCGCCCGACAATGCAAAACAACTTGGCGAGGTTGGGGAAAGATTCCTGAACAACCGCAGACCCTCGCTGGAAGCGCAAGTGGTCAATCTTGCCGATGAAATTGCCTACAACAATCACGATGTCGACGACGGACTGCGTTCGGGATTGATCACGCTGCACCAACTGTCAGAAGTGCCGATGGTGGCAGAGCATCTACGCGAAGTTCAGCAAAATTTTCCCGGATTGCAGGAGCGCCGGGCCGTCCATGAAACCGTGCGCCGCATGATTAATACTTTGGTCACGGATCTGATTACTCAGAGCCGGCAAAATGTCAACGCTTTATGTCCGGCGACATTGGAGGATGTTCGTAGCGCGCCTCCATTAATCGCGTTCGGCGAGGTTCTTCAAGAGAAACAGCGTGTGTTGAGAAATTTCTTGCGCACCCAACTCTATCGCCACTACAGGGTGTTGCGTATGAGTGCCAAGGCGCACCGCATTGTCAGCGATCTGTTTTCGATATTCATGAGCGAAAGTCAATTGTTGCCGCCGCAATTCCAGATCCCCGAATCTGTAAACCTTGGACACGGCTACGCCACGGATTCGGCTTTACGTCAGGAGTTGCAGCCGGAAGTTCTACGGGCCAGATCAGTCGCAGACTATGTCGCAGGCATGACAGACCGCTATGCCATCCGTGAGTACCGCAGGATCTTTGCGGTAGAAGAAGTGCCCGTGTAGATATGCGGGCAATAGAAGGGGCGGTTGCCCATCACCGGCAGACAAGGTAGAATTCCCGCCCTTTTCGCTTTCTATTTTGCCTTGGCGACGTGTGTCGCCATTTTTTGGCATTTATGTGTCGATCTATCGAGGAATACTGTGTGAACAACTTGCCTATCCAACAAGGTTTGTACGACCCGCGTTACGAGCATGACGCATGTGGGGTCGGCTTCGTCGCCCATATTAAGGGGAAGAAGAGCCACGAGATGGTCCTTCAAGGCCTGCAAATACTCGAGAATCTGACTCATCGCGGTGCGGTGGGTGCCGATCCACTGGCCGGTGACGGTGCGGGCATTCTGCTGCAAATACCCGATTTGTATCTGCGCGAAGAAATGGGCTGGGGCAACATTCAGTTGCCCGCCGTCGGGGACTATGGCGTCGGAATGCTGTTCCTGCCCCGAGACCCTGTTGCGCGTTCTGGCTGCGAGCGAATTGTTGCGGAAAAGATCGCGACCGAGGGGCAGCATCTACTGGGTTGGCGCAACGTTCCGGTAGACAGCTCCGGGCTGGGCGCGAGCGTCAAGAAGGTTGAACCCGTAGTGCGTCAGGTGTTCATCGGACGGGGCTCAAATTGTGCCGATGGTGACGCGTTTGAACGCAAGCTGTTGGTGATACGCAAGACCGTAGAACACGCGGTGGCTGCGTCGTCGGCCGATATGGGGACGGGCATCTATATTCCGTCGATGTCCTCGCGCACTATCGTATATAAAGGGATGTTGCTCGCCGATCAGGTTGGCAAATACTATCTCGATTTGCGGGACGACCGTGTGATCAGCGCCCTAGCCCTGGTTCACCAGCGCTTTTCCACAAATACATTTCCTACATGGAATCTCGCTCATCCGTTCCGCATGATCGCGCACAACGGTGAAATCAATACGGTACGCGGAAATGTGAACTGGATGACCGCACGACACGCGACGATGTCTTCCAAATTGCTCGGCGACGATCTGGAGAAGTTGTGGCCGCTGATCGTCAAGGGCCAGTCGGACTCGGCCTGTTTTGACAACGCGCTGGAATTGCTGGTGGCTGGAGGCTACTCATTGCCGCATGCGATGATGCTGTTGATACCCGAAGCCTGGGCGGATAATCCGTTGATGGATGAAGAACGCCGGGCGTTCTACGAATATTACGCGGCACTCATGGAGCCGTGGGACGGCCCGGCAGCGGTGGCATTCACCGACGGACGCATGATAGGCGCCACGCTGGACCGAAACGGATTGCGCCCCGCGCGCTATCTGGTCACCGACGACGATCTGGTATTGATGGCGTCCGAGATGGGCGTGCTACATATACCGGAACACAAGATCGTAAAAAAATGGCGGCTACAGCCGGGCAAGATGTTCCTGATTGACATGGAAGCGGGACGCATCATTGATGGCACCGAGCTAAAGAACGAGCTTGCAGCTGCCAAGCCTTACAGCAAATGGATCGCGGAATCCCGCTACTATCTCGGCGACCTCGCCGAGGTGAAAGACAAGCCGATACTCGATGGTACATTGCTGGATATACAGCAGGCGTTTGGATATTCTCAGGAAGACTTGAAATTCATACTGACGCCGATGGTAAATGCTGGCGAAGAGCCTACCGGATCCATGGGTGCCGACGCTGCCCTGCCGGTGCTGTCTAACAAGAACCGGACGTTCTACGATTATTTCCAGCAGTTGTTTGCACAAGTTACGAACCCGCCGATCGATCCGATACGCGAAGAAATTGTCATGTCGCTGACTTCATTTATCGGCCCGAAACCCAACTTGCTCGGTATCGAGGAAACCAACCCGACGTTGCGGCTGGAGGTCAGGCAGCCGGTTTTGTCGAATGAAGACATCGCGAAACTCCGCAATATCGACCAGCTTACGCATGGGCGTTATCGTTCGCTGGTGCTCGATATTACCTACCCGGTCAAGCAAGGTTCAGCTGGCTGTGAGAAGGCATTGAAATCTTTGTGCAAGGCGGCAGACAAGGCCGTCGCAAACGGATACAACGTATTGATACTTTCTGAGCGCGCGGTCTCAGCACAGCGCGTCGCAATTCCCGCGCTGGTGGCATGTTCCAAAGTACACCTGCATTTGGTTCACGACGGTTTGCGCACCAGCACCGGTCTGGTGATCGACTCGGGATCGGTTCGCGAAGTGCACCATTTCGCACTCCTGGCGGGATATGGTGCTGAAGCAGTCTGTCCATGGT
>JBARHR010000372.1:0-15824 GCA_049799335.1 Gallionella sp.
CTACTGGGGCTAAGTACAACACCCCATAAAACAATTTCAACAAAATTGATCGCATTCTGCCACCTCGCTACTTTTTGTTTAACACGTTCCCAGAAAATGAAAACGTGTACTGATTTTTTCCGTATTAAGTCGACTTCCGATACAGCGCCGACTGCGCGTGCGCCTGCAGCCCTTCGCCAAATGCCAGTGTGGATGCGATGCCACCCAACTTGTGCGCACCTTTTTCGGAAACCTGGATCAGGCTGCTGCGTTTCTGGAAATCGTATACGCCCAGTGGCGAAGAAAAACGTGCGGTGCCTGATGTTGGCAAGACGTGGTTCGGACCGGCGCAATAGTCACCCAGTGCCTCAGAAGTAAAACGCCCCATGAAGATCGCTCCCGCATGTTTCAGTTTCGGCAACCAGGCCTGCGGTTCGGCGACCGACAATTCAAGGTGCTCCGGCGCAATACGGTTGCTGATGGCGCAGGCTTCGTCCAGATCGGCGACCTGGATCAGCGCACCGCGATTCTCCAAAGCGGTCTGTATGATTGCACGGCGCGGCATTTGTTCCAGCAACCGGTCCGCGCTAGCGGCCACCGCTGAAATGAATTTTTCGTCAGGCGACAACAGGATTGCCTGCGCCAATTCATCATGCTCGGCCTGCGAAAACAAATCCATCGCGATCCAGTCCGGATCGGTTTGCCCATCACAAATTACCAGTATTTCGGACGGCCCGGCAATCATGTCAATGCCGCACACACCAAATACCCGGCGCTTGGCTGACGCAACGTAGGCATTGCCGGGCCCGACAATCTTGTCCACCTTGGGTATCGTTGCAGTGCCGTAGGCCAATGCCGCCACTGCTTGTGCGCCACCGACGGTAAACACACGGTCGACACCGGCAAGGTAGGCAGCGGCCAGAACCAACTGGTTTTTTACCCCATCGGGGGTTGGCACCACCATGATCAATTCGGCGACGCCCGCCACCTTGGCGGGCAACGCGTTCATTAGAACCGAAGACGGGTAGGCGGCCTTGCCGCCCGGCACGTACAAGCCGACACGATCCAATGGCGTCACTTGCTGACCCAGCAACGTACCGTCGTCATCAGCGTAGGTCCAGGAAGTCTGCAACTGCTTTTCGTGATACGCCGTTACCCTGGCGGCAGCCTGCTCCAGCGCACTGCGTTGTTCGGCTGGCAGTTGCTCAAAAGCGGAACGCAATTCCCGCATCGGCAATTCCATCTTGGTGGCGCTATCCAACGTCAAGCGGTCAAATTTGCGTGTATATTCGAGCACCGCCTCGTCGCCCCGTTTGCGCACATCGGCAATGATCGCGGCCACGGTCGCTTCGAGCTTGTCGTCTGCGGTCTCCTCAAATGCCAGCAGCTTGCCCAGTTCGTCGCTGAATCCGACAGCACGGGAAGACAATTTTCGTATTTTCATGCTCGTACTTCGTTGAACTATTGTTTGATCGAGTTGGCGAATGCATCCAGCATCGGCTGAATAGCAGCACGCTTCAATTTCAGTGCCGCCTGATTGACAACCAATCGCGAAGAAATATCCGCGATATGTTCGACTGCCACCAGATTGTTGGCCTTCAATGTATTGCCGCTGCTGACCAGATCCACTATCGCATCAGACAATCCGACCAGCGGCGCCAATTCCATCGATCCATACAGCTTGATCAGATCAACGTGGACACCCTTGGAAGCGAAGTGGGCCCTCGCCGTCTGGACATATTTGGTCGCGACGCGCAGACGCGCACCCTGACGCACCGCCGACTGATAGTCGAAGTCATCGCGAACCGCCACCATCATTCTACAACGGGCAATATTCAGATCCAGCGGCTGGTATAGCCCGGTACCGCCATGCTCGTTCAGGACATCCTTACCGGCCACGCCTATATCCGCCGCCCCGTATTGCACATAGGTAGGCACATCGCTGGCTCTGACAATAATCAGGCGCACATCGGCGCGATTGGTCTGCAATATCAGCTTGCGCGACGTTTCGGGATCTTCCTGTGCCTCGATGCCGGCAGCATTCAGCAGCGGCAAAGTCTCTTCGAAGATGCGCCCTTTGGATAGTGCGATGGTAATCATAGTGAAAAACGGGTTGGTTACAGAGTCAGGGTGGGGATGATACTGTGAAATGAGAATCAGAGAAACGACGCAAGCTTGAGCGAAGCCCGACCATAACTGCGCGCTTCACCTGATTCTTCTGATTTGCGCCCCCAACGCCGACAGCTTTTCTTCCAGATGTTCGTAACCGCGGTCCAAATGATAGATCCGGTCCACAATCGTTTCACCCTGAGCCGCCAAGCCGGCGATGACCAGGCTGGCTGAGGCACGCAAATCAGTTGCCATGATCATTGCGCCTTCCAGATATTCGCGTCCGGTGATCATCGCGGTATTACCCTCCACTTCAATCTGTGCCCCCAGCCGGCGCAGCTCCTGAACGTGCATGAAGCGATTTTCGAATATGGTCTCGACAACCATCGCGCTTCCGTCTGCGACGGTATTCAGCGCCATGAATTGTGCCTGCATATCGGTGGGAAATGCGGGATACGGTGCAGTGCGCAAGTTCACTGCCTTGGGGCGCGTATTCATCCGCAAATTGATTGTATTGCCCGCCACCTTTATCGAGGCACCAGCTTCCAGTAGTTTCTCCAGGACATTTTCCATGATATCGGCGCGTGCATCGGTCAGCGTGATGTCGCCACCCGTCGCCGCAGCGGCAACCAGGAAGGTGCCGCATTCAATGCGGTCAGGCATGATGCGATGAACCGCACCATGCAGTTTGTCCACGCCTTGGATTGTAATGGTGTCAGTGCCCGCACCGTCAATCAATGCACCCATCGCAATCAGGCAATTGGCCAGATCAACCACTTCGGGTTCGCGCGCGGCGTTCTCCAATACAGTTTCGCCGTCTGCGAGTGCCGCCGCCATCATCAAATTTTCGGTGCCGGTGACGCTCACCAGATCAAACAGAATGCGTGCTCCCTTGAGCCGTTTCGCCTGCGCATGTATGTAGCCGTGCTCGATGTGTATCTCCGCGCCCATCGCCTGCAATCCCTTGATATGCAAGTCGACCGGGCGCGATCCGATTGCACACCCCCCAGGCAACGATACGCGGGCTTCGCCAAAACGCGTCACCAGCGGCCCCAGAACGAGGATTGCGGCACGCATGGTCTTCACCATGTCGTACGGTGCCTCAAGCTTGTTGATGTGTGCCCCGGTCAACGTCAAATGTGTTCCGTTCACCTGAATCGAGACGCCCATCTGCTCCAGCAACCTGCGCATGGTGGCGATATCGTTCAGCTCTGGCACATTTTCCAGCGTCAACGAGTCACTGCTCAACATGCTGGCGCACAATATCGGCAGCGCCGCATTCTTGGCGCCGGAAACACGCACCTCGCCGTTAAGACGCGCGCCGCCCACTATCGCTAGTTTTTGCATGAATTATTTCTGGCTTTGCCACTCTTGCGGCGTAAAGGTCTTCATTGACAATGCGTGAATCTCCTCACGCATGCGGTCTCCCAAAGCTTTGTAAACCAACTGGTGCCGCTGTACCCGGCTCTTCCCTGCAAATTCGTCGCTCACCACGACAGCTTCAAAATGCCTGCCGTCACCCACGACCTGCAAATGTTGCGTGTCCATGCCTTGGGTAATATTGAGTTGTATGCTTTCAGGGGTAACCATCATAAATTCCGTTAGATAAAGAGGCCAAAAGGCAAGCAAGTTTAACGACAGATCGATATTGCAACGCGCGCGCTCAAGCGGCTGGTTTGGGTAGCATATCTTCCACACCGTACAAACGCGCCAAGCTAAGTAGATCTGCCGGCAAACTCGCAACCTCAAACTTGTGATCGCCGCGTTGCGCTGCTCTGGTCCATGCCAGCAGCATACTAACCGCCGCAGAGTCGACCGACTCGACAGCGGAAAAATCCGCGTACAAGCCGTGGTCATTCAGTCGCTGCAAACCGCTTGCATACCACTGCGGAACCGTTCCCATGTTCAGATGCCCTTGTAACATCATCCGATCACCGTCAACGCCGGTCATTTCGCACCCGGCTTTGTCAGGTCGCCCACAGCGGCGTCGCTATTTTTTGTTGCCAGAGTTTTGATCAATCCGTCGATACCGCTGTCCTGTATTTGACTGCTGAATGTCCCGCGATAACTCATCACCATGCTGACGCCTTCGATTGAAATGTCAAATGCCTTCCAGCCGTCCGCGGTCTTCTTCATTTCATAATCCACCGGTATAGGCGGCGTGCCCGGCTTGCCGATCAGCGTCTTGACGGTAGCCTCGTTCGCGTCATCGGCAGCCAGCATATAAGATTTGACTTCCACCTTCTGATCCCGATACACGCTGAATACTTTGGTGTAGGTGCGTACCAGCATATTGCGGAATTCTGTCACCAATGCCTGCTTCTGTTCCGGCGTAGCCGTGCGCCAGTACTTGCCAACTGCCAATTGTGTCATGCGGCCGAAATCAAAATGCGGTAATACCTTGGCATCCACCAAAGCCAGCAGCTTGGTCTGGTCGCCCGCCTGAATATCCTTGTCTTGCTTGATGATGGTTTCGACATCCTGAACCGTGGTCCGAATCAGTACATCAGGCGGAATTACATCTGCGTGCGCTGAAACAGCGACACAGCAGATGGCCGCGGCCAAAATCACTTGTTTCACTCTGCTCATTTGACTCCTCATTTTGTTATTTTGCGGGTTCATCCACCTTGTTGTACAAAAATTTGCTGATCAGGTCTTCCAACACGGCCGCAGACTGTGTCCTCTTAATCACGTCCCCATTCTTGAACATGTCGCTGTCCCCTCCGGGTTGCAGTCCAATATATTGCTCGCCCAGCAAACCTGAAGTCAAAATACTCGCATACGTATCCTTGGGAAACTGGTAACGTTTGTCCACACTGATTTCCACTTTTGCTTCGTAACGTTCGGTATCCAGCGAGATGTCGGTCACACGTCCTACCAACACACCTGCGCTCTTCACGGATGCCTTGGGTTTCAGTCCGCCGATATTCGAGAAATAGGCTTTGACCTGATAGGTATCGGACATGTTGTAGGTACCCAGGTTCCCGACTTTCATTGCCAGCATGACCAGCGCGGCAATACCGCCCACCACGAATATTCCCACCCACAAGTCCAGCGTCGTCCGTTCCATAACTCAGTTCCCTCTAAACATGATTGCAGTCAACACAAAATCGAGCATCAAAATTGCCAGTGACGATGTCACCACGGTCCGCGTGGTCGCACCCGATACGCCTTCGGCCGTCGGCGGTGCATCATAGCCTTCGAACAGCGCGATCAACGTCACCACGATACCGAATACAAAGCTTTTGAGTACGCCATTCATGATGTCTTCACGAAAGTCCACCGCAGCCTGCATCTGGGACCAGAACGACCCCTCGTCGACGCCGATCTGCACTACGCCAACGAAATAGCCGCCAAATATGCCGGCAGCACTAAACATCGCGGCCAACAGCGGCATCGAAATGACGCCTGCCCAGAAACGCGGGGCAACAATACGCGCGATCGGATTCACCGCCATCATTTCCATTGCCGAGATTTGTTCGGTGGCCTTCATCAAACCGATCTCGGCCGTCATCGCCGATCCTGCCCTGCTGGCAAATAGCAACGCCGCAACTACCGGACCCAACTCTCTCACCAGTCCCAGTGCCACCATCACCCCCAGCGCCGATTCCGAACCATAGCGCTGCAGCGTTTCGTATCCCTGCAACCCCAATACCATGCCCACAAACAACCCGGCAACGATAATAATGATCAGCGACATCACGCCGGTCGAAAACAGTTCCTTGATGATCAAGCTGAAGCGGCGAAAGCTGCTGCCCGAATATAGTAGTGTGAGTACAAAGAAACGCGACGCCAGGCCGATGCGCCATACCGCATTGATGACGCGATTGCCGATAACCCGAAGTGTACTTAGTGCCGCCATATGCTGTGCAATCCCTCTACGCTTGTATATTCAGATCAAGGCGGTAATCTCTACCCGGATATTGGAAAGGCACAGGGCCGTCCATTTCGCCATGTACAAACTGGCGCACATAGTCAGTGTCTGACGCTCGAATTTCGTCTGGCGTTCCTTCCGCAACCACTACACCATTCGCCATGAAATAGACGTAATCAACAATCCGCAGCGACTCCTGGACATCATGCGTGACTATGATGGAGGTCGCGCCCAGCGCATCGTTCAGGCTGCGTATCAAGCCTCCTACTACGGTTAACGATATCGGGTCCAACCCGGCAAAAGGTTCGTCGTACATGATCAGCATCGGATCGAGCGCGACCGTGCGGGCCAGCGCGACCCGCCGCGCCATGCCACCCGACAGTTCGGACGGCATCAGATTGTGGGTGCCGCGCAATCCAACCGCGTGTAGTTTCATCATCACCAGATCACGAATCAATTCTTCGGGGAGATCGGTATGTTCACGCATCTGAAACGCCACATTGTCGAACACCGACATATCGGTGAACAATGCGCCAAATTGAAACAACATTCCCATCTTGCGACGCATCGCGTACAACCCGTCCTGATCCAGTTCGCTTAAAATTTTGCCGCCGACCCTGACATGTCCGCTGGTAGGATGGAGCGCACCTCCGATATGTCGCAATAACGTAGTCTTGCCGCATCCGCTCAACCCCATGATGGCGACCAGACTCCCCCGGGGCATCGTCATGTTGATCCCCTTCAATACCGGACGCTTATCGTAAGCAAAATTGAGGTCACAGACTTCGACCACCGCTGACGCAGACAAATTAAGAACCCAACAGGAAACAGGAATGGCGCATTCTAAACTAATGGATCATCAATTCCCAACTCATTGCTGGGTGATACTGTTACAAGGTGTAACGACGAACCAATTGCGCCTTGCACATTTGGCCGTCACTGTTTCCGAACCCTATACATCCCAGAGTGGGCGCAAGCCAATTCCCTTATCCCCTTGAGGTTACAACCGCTTGCCGTTATGCTGTTTGCTCCATGCCAACGATACTGAGCCAAAGTTGAGTGCCAATACGATTCGCCCCGGTCTGATTATTGTCGACGACGATCCGCTGATACGCGAAGGACTGGCGATCGCGCTGGGTGAAAACTATGTCATATGCCAGGCGGAATCGAGAATGTCGGCGATAAAGAAATTGCGTGAATTGTCCACGCCCCCCGAACTCGCGCTGATCGATCTGGGGTTGCCGCCGATTCCGCATCGTCCCGACGAAGGATTCCAGCTGATCGCGGAATTGTTGGCGCACGCGCCAGGCATCAAGATATTTGTCCTGTCGGGCCAGAACGATACCAGCAACGCGCGTCACGCCCGCGCGATGGGCGCGATCGACTTTATTGCCAAGCCATGTACGCCGGAAAAAATCAGCCAATACCTAAACAACGCGTTGGCGATCCAGCCCGACAAAATTGCCGATTCGCCGCAGCCTGATTCCTCGACCGAGGTTACCCTGTTCGGCATCATCGGCATGAGTGAACCGATTAAAGTGTTGCGCAACCAGATTGTCATGTACGCATCCACGCCTTTCCCTGTTTTGATCGAGGGTGAATCGGGAAGTGGCAAGGAATTGGTGGCCAACGCCGTCCAAAAATCCGGCACCTGCCCGGACAAGCCGTACAAAGTACTCAATTGCGCCGCAATTGCCCCAACGCTGATCGAACCAACTTTATTCGGCTACAGCAAGGGGGCGTTTACCGGCGCAACCAGCGCGCAATCCGGGTTCTTTGAAGATGCGAGTGACGGCACGCTATTTCTCGACGAAATCGGCGAATTGCCTTTGGAGCTGCAGACGAAGTTGCTGCGTGTCCTAGAGAATGGCGAATATCAGCGTGTGGGCGAAACCACAACACGTACCAGCAGAGCACGCATCATCGCGGCGACCAATCGAAACCTGCGAGCCGAGGTAAGAAGCGGTCAGTTCCGCGGAGACCTCTACCACCGCCTGAATGTATTTCAAATTACCGTACCCCCCCTGCGCGAGTTGGGCAACGACAAGCATGTACTGCTTGATCATTTTCGCCTCTATTATTCGCAGCAGACAAATCGGGCCCCCTTTGAACTCAATTCTGAAGCTCTGCAGCTCTGGAATCGTTACAATTTCCCCGGAAACACGCGCGAGCTGCGCAATATCGTAATCCGGCTTTGCACCAAGTATCCCGGCAAGACCATAGGCAAAGCGGAACTGAATGACGAATTTGATCCGTTTGCTGCACCCGCAAACATCGAGAGACGACAACAAGCTTTAGACAGGCGGCATACGGACAAGGCAAAGACCTCCAATTCTCCCGCATGGGCGGCGTCCGGATTCTATGCGCCGTACGATGCCACTGAATTTTCGTCGAATGCAACCGACGTATCGTTTGCGAGTGCGCGCGAGCAGTTAAGTACTGGCAACTTTAACCTGGACCACTATCTTCGTCAGCAGCAGGCCGCTTTTATTGGCGCGGCATTGGCGCTTTCCGCTGGTAACATTAGTGAAGCTGCCAGGTTATTGGGACTAAACCGCACTACGTTGCACAGTCGTATGGGTACCCATGAAAAAATCAAACAATAGGATCACAGGTTTGGACACAGCGTTATTCGACGCTTGCGCCCGACAGATTGCCGTCATCTTCACGATCAGGATATCCACATGTATCTAGAACATTTCGGAATTTCCGAGCCCCCATTCAGAATCACGCCGGTTACGGTATTCTTTTTTTCCGGCGCGAATCGTGGCGAAATTCTTGATGCACTCATCTATTCGATATGTGAAGTCGAAGGTATCGTGAAAGTAAGCGGCGAGGTCGGCAGTGGCAAAACGATGCTATGCCGCATGTTGCTGGAAAAGCTGCCGAGCCACATCGAAGCAATCTATCTGGCCAACCCCAGCCTGTCACGCGAAGAAATGTTGTATGCAATTGCCGATGGACTCGGGCTGAACACCACCGGCGAGCGGGTTGGAATAATCATGAGCATGATTCAAAACAAGCTCGAGGAAAAAGCCGGCGAAGGCAAGCGGGTAGTGGTACTGGTGGACGAAGCGCATGCGATGCCGCTGGACACCCTTGAGGAACTGCGATTGCTATACAACCTGCAAGTTGGTAACGCCAAGTTGCTGCAAATTGTCCTGTTTGGCCAGCCGGAACTAAACACCAAGCTCGATCAACCCAACATGCGGCAGCTCAAGGATCGCATCGTGCATCATTTCCACATGCAGCCGCTGTCCAGCAATATTCTGGAAAGCTACTTGATGTTCCGGATGCGCACCGCCGGATATCGCGGTCCCGATATCTTTTCACCCGGTGCCGTCAAGCTCATTGCAGAAGCTTCACAGGGCCTGATGCGGCGCGTCAACATCCTGGCCGACAAGTCGCTGCTGGCCGCATTTGTCGAGGACACCTACTACATCAAGCCGCAACACGTACAAGCTGCAATGCGCGACAGTGACATTGAACCACCATCCACCAAATCAAAAAGCACAAAGATGCTCGTGGCCGCAGGCGCCGCAATACTTATTATAGGTTTGGTCGCGTGGTGGATTATTGACAGGCGGCCTGAAACGCCGGACCAGCAGGTTCAGCAAGAGCCTAAACCCGCGCGAATTTTAACGTCCGTCGCGCCTTCCGAAATCGGAGGCGCCGCATCTGCCGTTCTATCGACCGGGACTAATTCGCCGCAGCACGAAGATGCGCCGGCATCCGCTGTTGCTGCCGGCCAAATCACCTTCAGCGTTCAAACTTCGGCAAATTTACGGGATGTGGCGAATCCTGACAAAGGCTCCGTGCCAGCGGCAACACCAGGCCCTGTCAAACAAACGAAGAAGAATATAAAGGACAGTGAACCTGCGCCTAATGCGGCAAAACCCAAGAATGTCCTGTACGACGCGCGCATCGCTGCTACCACGCAGATGATGGCACAAAATAACGCCGTGGCCAGCATTCAGTTGTACTACAACGCAACCGTCAACGAAACGCGCATCGAAGGATTCTTGCAGCGTGCCAAACAGCTTGGCAAGCTGGATGAAATCTACTTGCTGCCGACCAATTACGGCGACAAGGAAGGCATACGGGTGCTATATGGCGCTTACCCTTCGATCGAAGCAGCCCAGCAGGCCACCGAAGAGTTGCCGCAACGATACAGGGACGCGTTCGCGACCTCCATCCACCTCTTCTGAATTGAAGTCCGGATCAGCTGCTAACCAACACAATTTGTTTGTTATAGATCAAAGGTATATTGAGCAATCTTAACAAAGCTGTTAGTCTGTATCTTCATCAGGGGAGATAATGAACAAATGCGCCCAAGCTACATAATCCTTCTGTGCGCGATTAGCACATTCCTGGCTGGATGCGGCACCCAGCCGATGCAACCGTCGGACAAACACATCCAACGACCAAGTGCCGATGCCGCGGCCGCCGTATCGATTCCCGACACAGTCAACCGCGGTGTGATTCTTCCTCCGCCGAAGCCGGTCAGCAAACTGGAAACGTACAGCGTGGTTGTCTCTAATGTCTCAGCTCAGGAAATCCTGTTTGCGCTGGCACGCGACGCCAAGATCAACCTGGACATTCACCCCGGCATTCAGGGCACCGTTACGGTAAACGCCATCAACCAGACGCTGCCACAGATACTCGACCGCATCGCGAGACAGGTGGACATGCGCTACGAGCTGAACAACGGTTACCTGACAGTGATGCCTGATTCGCCCTATCTGCACAGTTACAAGATCGACTACGTGAATATGTCACGTGATTCGGACGGCGCAATCTCCGACTCAACCCAGGTTGGCTCCGGCACGACCGGCGGCCAATCCGGCAGTACCGGGAACAATTCCTCGCTGTCGATCAAGAATTCCTCGAAGAACCATTTCTGGGAAACGCTGATACAAAACATCAAGGATATTTTGCGCGAAACGGACAAGATACTGCCTGCCGGATCCAGCGAAACATCGGTTGAACAAGTCAGGGCGGCGAGCAGTACCGGAACGGGAGCGCAAACAACCACCACTAAGAAATCCACTTCCAAGGACGGAATCGAAAACAGCCCCAACCCGGTCGCTATCGAAGAAGGTGGCACTACCGTCACGCGGCGCAGCACCTTCCGCGAAGCGGCCTCGGTGATCGCCAATCCGGAAAACGGAATTATCACCGTGCGCGCTACCGGAAAGCAGCACGAGAAAATCCAGGAATTCATAGACGAGATCATGAGCAGCGCGCGCCGTCAGGTGCTGATTGAAGCAACCGTAGTCGAAGTGCGCCTGAACCACGATTACCAGCAGGGAATAAACTGGTCGCAGTTGCGTCTTGGTGGTACCGGCTTGCAGCTCAAACAGGACGCATCCACCACGCTGTCCAGCGCCAATACCGGTAGCATGTTCGTTCTTGATTATGCCAACCCGCTTTCACGACTGGGCAATCTGAGCGCACAGGTTTCGCTGCTGGAATCGTTTGGCAATGTCAAAGTATTGTCTAGCCCAAAATTGAGCGTAATGAACAATCAGACCGCCATTTTGCGGGTAGTCGACAACCTGGTGTATTTCACGATTAAAGCGGACACCACAACCAATCAAACCAGTTCGATCACAACCTACACGACCACTGCCAATACGGTACCGATAGGCTTTACCATGAGCGTAACGCCGCAGATCAACGACAGCGATACGGTGTTATTGAATATGCGCCCTTCGATCTCCCGATTGCTTGGCTATGTGAATGATCCCAATCCGTCTTTGAAAGTTGCCGGCGTCGTCAGTCAGATACCCCAAACCCAGACGCGCGAAATGGAATCAGTGTTGAAAATCGAAAACAACCAGATTGCTGTCATGGGCGGGCTGATGCAGGATTCGGTAAACAATCTGACCGACGAGGTTCCGTTCCTCGCAAGCATCCCGGTGTTTGGCAATTTCTTCAAGCAACGCAACGACAAGAACGAGAAAACCGAACTGGTCATATTTCTGCGCCCGATCGTAATCAAGGATGCCAGCATCGACGCGGATTACAAGGCCTATCGGGAATCATTGCCTGACAAGGATTATTTCAAAGAATCTGCGTCTGGAAAATTCTAGAAGGTTCCGAAGATGAGCCTGCTTCTGGACGCTTTCAAAAAATCACGTCAGACCAAATCCGGATTGCCGGATAGCAGTCTGCAATCCGGCGCCGGTCTCAGCCTGGAAGAAATTCCTGTTGGCGGCGCAGCTGCAACCAGGATCAAATCAGAGGCCGACGCGACCGAGCTGCTGGCGCGTAGTGTCGGAAGGAACCTGTTTGGTGCAAAAAATCCTGCCCGATCCGTGGCATCCGTTGGCGGGATTAATCGAAACTTATTGATTGCACTTGGCGGAACAATATTGATACTCGGGGTGGGCGCTGCTTACTTGTGGTACTTGGGCTTATTCGACAGCACGCCACCGATACGACCCCGCCTACCGCCTGCACCAATGGTCGCCGCGCCCGTTCCACCAATTGCGCCTCCCGCGCGGATTGTCGCCGCACCTCAATCGGCAGCCAACGTGGCCGATCGTGCGCCAAGCGACGTCGCGACGGCGACACCGACCGCCAGTCCGTCCAAATCCAGGCTGGCTCATACGCCATCGCGAAAGCAACAACCGCCCGAGCCGCGGCAAGCCACCGAACTTGCGAGCAGCAGCCAGCATGGAGCCGAGTCTCTGAATAGCGTGATAGGCAATGCATACCGAGCCTACCGCAGCGGAAACTTCGATGAATCCCGGCTATTGTATATATCGGTGATTGACAGGGATCGCCAAAACGCCGACGCACTACTCGGGCTGGGTGCGATAGCGCAGCGTTTGGGAGAAGACAGCACTGCCGCACAATACTATTTGCGCGTGCTGGAAATCGATCCGCGCAATGCGGTGGCCAATGCCGGCATGAGCGCACTCAGCAGAAATCCGAATAGTGAAAGTCTGTTGAAGGGTTTGCTCCGCGAGCAGCGCGATTCTGCCGCGCTGCATTTTGCGCTGGGAAATATCTACGCCGGTCAGTCACGCTGGGGAGATGCGCAAACGGCCTATTTCAATGCCTACACAATTGACTCAAAAAATGCCGAGTTAGCCCTAAATCTGGCAGTCAGTCTCGATCATCTGGGCCAGGAAAAAATGGCCGCTCAATATTATCAGCGCGCGCTTGAACTGGATGTCAACAATCAGTTTCACGGATTGAATCACGAGCAGATTGCCCAACGCGCAAAAGAACTGGCGCGTTAATTTACCATGTCGATAAATCAGAAGCCGGACAAAGCTCCCTTGCAGCCGCTTGGTCAGATACTGGTCAGCAAGGGCGTAATCAGTGACGATCAGCTGCGCATTGCCCTGCAGGAACAGAGCAAGACGCATCAGCCGCTGGGACGCCTGCTGGTCAGGCTGGGCTTCCTCTCGGAAGCGACGATACGCGATGTACTGTCGGAAAACCTCGGTCAGGAAAGCGTTGACCTTGCGACGATCATCGTCGACCCGACCGCCCTTGCGCTGATACCCAAGGATATCGCGCGCCGCTATCAGTTGTTGCCACTGTCGCTGGACCGCACCACCAATATCCTGACGCTCGCAATTTCCGATCCGGACAACATCATCGCGCTGGATCAGGTACGCGCCCTGCTGAAAGATGAATATGTCCTGGCCACCCAACTTGCCAGCGAATCCGACATTCTGCGCGGTATCGACCAGTACTACGGTTTCGAACTTTCCATCGACGGCATCCTGCATGAAATTGAGCCGGGTGAGATGGAGTACCAGAATCTCCAGTCCGGCGTAAACGAATTCAGCCAGCCGGTAGTACGCCTGATCGACGCGCTGCTAACGGAAGCGGTGCAACATGGCGTATCCGACATACACTTCGAACCGGAAAGCAGTTTCCTGCGGATACGCTATCGCATAGACGGCGTGTTGCGTCAGGTGCGCAGTCTGCACAAGAGCTTCTGGCCCGCCATGGTGGTGCGTATCAAGGTCATGAGCAACATGAATATTGCCGAAACCAGAGCGCCACAGGACGGCCGGATATCGCTGCGACTGTCGGGAAGGTCTATCGATTTCCGTGTCGCGTCGCACCCGACTACTCACGGTGAAAACATGGTGCTGCGTATTCTGGACCGCCAGAAAGGCATCGTGCCGCTCGATCAAATCGGCCTGGAAGAGTCGGCACTCACCTTGCTCAAGAATGTCATCGCCAAACCGGAAGGTATCGTGCTGGTCACCGGCCCCACCGGCAGCGGCAAGACCACCACGCTATACTCGGTGTTGAATCACATCAACACGGAATCGGTCAATATCATGACCCTTGAAGACCCGGTTGAATATCCCCTGCCGCAAATACGGCAGACGTCGGTGAACGAGGCTGCCAAGATGGATTTTGCCAATGGTATCCGCTCCATGCTGCGACAGGACCCGGACATCATTCTGGTCGGCGAAATCCGCGACCAGCCGACTGCCGAGATGGCATTCAGCGCCGCCATGACCGGCCACCAGGTATATTCAACGCTGCATACCAATTCCGCCATCGGCGCAATTTCCCGGCTGCTGGACATCGGCATATTGCCCGACATCATGGCCGGCAACATCATCGGCATCGTGGCGCAGCGTCTGATCCGCGTACTGTGCAATGAGTGCAAGTACCCCTACACGCCGGACCCGCTGGAATGCCAGCTGCTCGGTATTTCATCGATACAGAATATCAGCCTGTATCGCGCTGCCGGATGTGACTTCTGCAACCACCAGGGCTACAAGGGTCGGTTAGCCATCATGGAATTACTCAAGCTGGACTACGATCTTGACGACCTGATAGCGCATCGCGCCAGTGCCCGCGAAATCCGAGAAACAGCCTTAAGCAAGGGATTTCGCCCCCTGGCCATGGACGGCATCAGGCGCATTCTGCAGGGCACCACATCACTTGCTGAAGTCAGCCGGGTGGTTGATCTGACAGACCGGGCCGGTTAGGTTCAAGCAAATGGCTCTGTATTCCTATCGCGCAATTGACGATCAGGGGAAATCCCGCAAAGGACTTCAGGATGCCGCCAATCTGGTGGATCTGGAACTCCGTTTGAAACGAAGCGGGCTGGACTTGATCGACGGGAAAATTGACCGGGGCAATTTCAGCATCGTATCCAAGAAAACGAAGCGACCTGAACTGATCACCTTCTTTTTCAACCTCGAGCAGCTGAGCAGTGCCGGCGTACCATTGCTGGAAAGTTTGGCGGACCTGCGCGACACCATGACCGACCTGGTATTTCGCGAAGTGATCGCCAACCTGGTCGAATCCATAGAAGGCGGCAAGAAACTTTCGCAAGCAATGGCGGAGCACCCCAACGCATTTGACAAGATTTTTGTCAGCCTGACGCGTGCGGGCGAGGAAAGCGGGCGTTTGCCGCAAGTGTTCGGTCACATAACCGAGTCGTTGAAGTGGCAGGACGAAATGGCGTCCCACACCAAGACCATCCTCATCTACCCTGCCTTCGTCGGAACGGTAGTGTTGGCAATCACTTTTTTTCTGATGATCTATCTGGTTCCACAGTTGGTCGGATTTATCAAGGGCATGGGCCAGGAAATCCCGATGCAAACCAAAATCCTGTTGGCAACATCGGCGTTCTTTGTTGATTTCTGGTATGTCCTTATTGCCCTGCCTATAGTGCTGCCTGTCATCATCAAGATGGTTATCAATTCCAGTGCGGAAATGCAATACCGGTACGACAACATGAAACTTAATTTCTGGGTAATCGGCCCGATACTCCGAAAAATCATCTTTGCCCGCTTTGCCAACACATTTGCAATCATGTATGGCTCGGGAATCAGCATACTGGAATGCATCGCGATAACCCGTGATG
>JBARHR010000373.1:0-14952 GCA_049799335.1 Gallionella sp.
GTACAACATAGTCATCCCTCTATTCTGTAGGCCTGAACGTCATTTTCAATTCTCGAAATCTTGGGAACAACGTCGCATCGGGGGGCAACGGTAACGGGTCGGATTTAAGTATGGCACGCTCCACCGCATTATCGTAGGCAACGTTGCCGCTGGATTTTTTGATCTCCGCACTCAGCACCGCACCACCCGGCAACAAGGTAACATCAAAAATCGCCTGTGCATCATCCCTTACATCGGGTGGTTTAACGATATTGCGCCGGATTCTGGCAATAATCTTCGCCTTGTACTCGTCCACCACCGCATTTCTTGACGCATTCAGTGAGGCCTGATCCCGTGCCGCCTGTTGAGCTTTTTCTTGCGCTTCCTGCGCTGCCTGCTGGGTAGCTTTCTGCGCAGCAGCCTGTTCCGCCAGCGCTTTCTCCTTCAACTTCTGATCTGCCAATGCTTTCTCTTTCAACTTCTTCTCGGCAGGCGTTGGGGGCAAAGGACGAACTTCTACTTTCGGCTTTTCCTTCTTGTCCGGCAGTGCGATATCCGGCTTGGTCAAGTTGGCCGGCTGTAGAGGTTTTTCCTCGATCACTGGCCGCACCGGCTTCGCCGGTTCCGGTTGAATCGGCGTTGCAACTTCAGGCGCCGGCGCCTTGACCTCGGCAACTTCCGGCAGGCTGCGCCACAGCTCGACGCTCATCGACCTTACCGCTTGAGTCTGCCAGGTAAATCCGAAATACAACAACGCAAAAAATGCCGCGTGTACCGCCAAAGCGAGCACGCCCGCGGGCAATTTGAAAGGAGCATCACTCGCTGCTGCGTTCATTGCGCCTTCAGTTTTGTGAGTAAACCCACCTTCTGTATATTTTGCTGCTGCAGGACATCCATCACACCGATGACCTCGTCGTAGCGAACGTTTCTGTCGGCAGAAATTACCACCGCCTGCTTGGCCTGATCGCCGGTTCTTGACTGCAATATTCCGATCAACTCGTCTCGCGACACACCAACTTCCTTGCCGCCCTTGGCATGGTCGCGCAACGCCAAAGTTCCGTTCTTGTTGACAATAACTTCAAGCGGTGCCGGGGAAGTTTCCGACGATTTGCCCACCTGCGGCAAGTCGATCTGGCTGGGGCTCATCATCGGCGCTGTCACCATGAAAATCACCAGCAACACCAGCATCACGTCGATATACGGCACGACATTGATTTCGTTCATCATGCGATTGCTGCGGCGGCGGTTAGCGCTCATGGCTGCCGTTGCAGTACATTGGAAAATTCTTCGGTAAAGCTGTCGAAGCGCGTTGCCAGGCGATTGATCGCATGCGCGTAGCGGTTATACGCCACCACCGCCGGTATCGCCGCAAACAGGCCCATCGCGGTTGCCACCAGCGCTTCGGCAATCCCCGGCGCCACGTGTGCGAGTGTCGCCTGACCCACATTGGCCAGCCCGCGAAATGCGTTCATGATGCCCCACACTGTTCCAAACAATCCGACATAGGGACTGACCGATCCGACGGACGCAAGAAAGGCGAGGTGCGCTTCCAGTCTGTCCATTTCGCGCTGGTATGTGGCCCGCATCGCACGGCGTGTGCCGTCCATGATCGCGCTGGAATCCATGCCGTGCTGCTTCTTCAGTTTTACGAATTCGACAAAACCGGCTACGAAAATACGTTCCAGCGCACCCTGATCGATCGTCGCATGGGCGCTAGATTTCTTGTATATCTCAACCAGATTCTGGTTGTGCCAGAACTCCTCTTCGAACTCCTCGGTCAACCGGGATTCCCTGCGGATCGCAAACATCTTCAGAAAGATGTACCACCACGACAGAAACGACACGCCAAGCAACAGCAGCATGACCAACTGCACCAGTACGCTGGCGTTGGTGATCATGTGTATGAACGACAAATCCTGAGTTACTTCCATGCCATTAATCCTTCCACTGATTGCGCAATAATTCCGGCACGCTGACCGGCTTGAAACTTTCCGTGGAGACGCTAACAAGATGCACTTCCGCTTTAGTCAGCAACTCATCCTGGCGCGTCACCGTTTGCACCAGACTGACGCGACTGCGGCCGATATCCTTGATTTGTGCGGTGACGGTCAGCAAATCGTCAAGCAACGCGGGTTTTAGATATTCGATCTCAAGCGACCGGACCACAAACACCACGCCAAATTCCTTCATCAATCCTGCATTGCTGTGGCCGTAGGTGCGCAACCACTCAGTCCGTGTGCGCTCCATAAAGTTCAAATAATTGGCGTGATACACAACCCCGCCGGCATCGGTATCGTGAAAATAGACGCGTATCGGCAACGTGAACGTCGCATGTTTGGTCATGATCTAATCACCGTCCAGAGGCAAATTCATACTGACGGGATTGTTTGCAACCGTCAGCCCGAAGTGCCGGTAGCTTATCGCTGTGGCCATGCGACCGCGTGGTGTGCGCTGCAGATAGCCCTGCTGGATCAGATAGGGTTCCAGCACATCCTCGATGGTGTCGCGTTCCTCTCCGATGGCGGCAGCGAGATTGTCCAAACCGACCGGGCCGCCCATGAATTTCTCGATTACCGCCAGCAATAACTTCCTGTCCATCACATCCAGGCCGCGCGCGTCGACGTCGAGCATGGTCAGCGCCGCGTCGGCCACCTCGCGGGTTGCATGCCCATCCGCTTTAACATCGGAAAAATCCCGGACACGACGCAACAGTCGATTGGCAATACGCGGCGTGCCGCGCGAGCGCTTGGCAATTTCGAGCGCACCATCATCCGCCAGAGTCATCTCCAGCAATTTCGACGAGCGCATCACGATGCGCTGCAATTCTTCCGGGGAATAAAACTCCAGCCGCGCCACGATACCAAACCGGTCGCGCAGCGGGTTGGTCAGCATACCGGCTCGCGTGGTCGCACCAACCAGCGTGAACGGCGGCAAGTCCAGCTTGACGGATCGTGCGGCGGGTCCCTCGCCTATCATGATGTCGATCTGGTAATCCTCCAGCGCCGGATACAGTATCTCTTCCACCACCGGAGACAGGCGGTGGATCTCATCGATGAACAGCACGTCGTTAGGCTCGAGATTGGTCAACAGTGCCGCAAGATCACCAGCGCGCTCCAGCACCGGACCGGATGTGTGACGCAAATTCACGCCCATCTCGCGCGCGATGATCTGCGCCAGTGTCGTCTTCCCAAGCCCCGGCGGACCAAATAGTAGTACATGGTCCAACGGCTCCTTGCGTTGCCGGGCCGCCTGAATAAAGATTTCCAGCTGTCCGCGTATCTTTTCCTGTCCGACATATTCGTCAAGTTGCTTGGGACGCAGCGCGCGTTCCAGCATTTCCTCCTTTGCCGAGGCAGGAGCGGCGGAAATAATGCGGGGTTCTGTAGAAAGATTGTCGTGTTGTATCATGATGCCAATATTAGCCTAATCTGCGTTCATGACTTGGATAACAGCTTGAGTGCCTGACGGATACCATCGGATACGGTGCATTCGCCGGGCAATTGTTTCGCGGCCCATTCAGCCTCCTTCTCGTTGTAACCCAGTGCCAGCAGGGCGTTGACGATATCATTTCCCGATGACGCCGCTGTGACGCCCCGCGGACTGCCGGAACCTGTCGGTACGATCTTGCCCTGCAGTTCCAACAGCAATCGTTCGGCCGTCTTCTTGCCCACTCCGGGTATTTTCGTCAGACGCGATACGTCCCTGTTCGCAACTGCCTGCGCCAGATCGCCGAGACTCAATCCGGACAGCACCGATAGTGCCAGTCGGGGACCGACACCGGAAATCTTAAGCAACTGACGGAACGCAACACGTTCTTCGTTGCTAAGAAAACCAAACAGCAAATGCGCGTCTTCACGCACGATCAGCTGCGTGTGCAGCACCACTTTCTCGTTGAGTCCGGGCAGATTGTAGAAAGTGCTCATCGGCACATCTATTTCGTATCCCACGCCCTGCACGTCCACGACTATCTGCGGCGGATTCTTTTCCAGTATATTTCCAGCTAAGCGACCGATCATTTGTCTGACACCTTAATCCTCATGCGATTGACAATCCCAGCGACATCAACAAACCATGCAACAACAACGCAGCGATCGTCAGCTTGATCGCACCTTCGAGGCGTTGCGGTTGTGCTGCATGGCGCATCAACAAGCGCGTCGCCTGCACGCTCAGCGGCAACGCCAGCAAGGCGAGCATTGTCGGCCCCGGCAACCAACCGAGCATCACCGCAACTACTATCCATGCATTTGCAACCGCGACGAGCAAGGCGTAAATCCAGCATGCCTTGCTGATCTGCATTCGCGCTACCAAATGCAGTTTGCCCGCTGCAATATCCGCAATTCGATCGGGAAACTGATTGACGTAAAGCAGATTCGTGGCCAGCAACGCATAGGGCAGTCCCGCGATAAGTGGTGCCGCATCTGGCGCGTGGCGCTGAACCATGTCTGCGCCCACGGTAATCAGAAGAATTCCCGCGGCAACGCACAACTCACCGAGTCCGTGACTATTCAGGTTGAATGGCGGGGCGGAATAGGCCCAGCCTATGAACAGCCCGGCGCAACCCACATAGATAAGTTGCGGCGTGGAACGCGTGGTCAGCCACAATCCCGCAACAACAACGCAAGCCAGCAAGACAAATCCGAAATTGCGTGTTTGCAGCGGCGTTAGAACGCCGTTCTGGATAAAGCGGCTGCCGCCGGTAAACGGAAAAATGCGCCCGGTATTCATTTCATCTGTACCGTTCAGCGCGTCGTAATAATCATTGAGCACGTTCACGCCCGCATGTGTCAGCAACGCGAACATTATGGTTACCGCTGCCAACCCGCCATCAAGATCGACTCCGCTATAGTTGGCTATTGCCAGACCGATCAGACCCGCCATCAGGCTGGCACTGATAAACGCCGGCCTGGTCGCGGCAAAGTAGCGGGCAAATGGATTCTGAAAAGCATCCAGCGCCGGCTCAATCGGCGTGCTCATACCAACCGCCCGCCGCGTACCCGATACCCTTTGGTCGCGAGTGCGCCCAGCCCCAAACCGCCATGCGCATGACATATCGCGCAGGCCAGCGCATCCGCCGCATCGGTACCCGGTGTGCCGGTCAGTTTCAATAAACGCTGCACCATAGCCTGCACCTGCTCCTTATCCGCATGACCGTTGCCTACAACCGCCTGCTTTACTTGTAGTGCCGTATATTCCGCCACCGGCAAGTCGGCCAACACTGCCGCACAAATGGCGGTGCCGCGGGCCTGTCCGAGCAATAACGTGGATTGAGGATTGACGTTGACGAACACTTTTTCGATTGCGACATGTTGCGGCCGGTACTGAACAATTACCTCGCCGAGGCAGACGAGTATATTCTTTAGTCTCGCGGACAATTCTCCGTCCGGAGTCTTGATGCAACCGCTGGCGATGTAGTGCAACTGCTGCCCCAGCTTTTCGACAACACCAAAGCCGGTTGTTCGCAGACCGGGGTCTATACCCAAAATGCGTATCAAGGACTCGGGATTCGGGACGCGGGACGGTGACAAGGGCATGAGCGATGGAATGCGTTTTCCTTATGCCAAGGATGGGGTTGCCCGCATTCCGTCAATGCTCCCCGATCACCGCCGTTGTATACACTTCCTGGACGTCATCGAGATCCTCCAGCGCATCCAGCAGCTTCTGCATCTTTGCCGCATCGTCGCCGGTAAACACCACTTCGTCCGTCGGCTTCATGATCACCTCGGCAAACTCCGGCTTGTAATTGGCCGCTTCCAGCGCCTGCTTTACATTGACGAATTCCGGAACCGAGGTAATCACTTCGATGCTGCCGTCATCATTGCTGACGATATCTTCCGCACCGGCGTCCAGCGCGACTTCCATCAATCCATTTTCGTCGGTGCCGGGCGCAAAGATCATTTGCCCGCAATGTTTGAACAGGAACGATACCGATCCGTCGGTACCCAGATTGCCGCCATTCTTGGAAAAAGCGTGGCGCACGTCTGCGACGGTGCGCGTCTTGTTGTCGGTCAGACAGTCCACCATCACCGCCGCGCCATTGATACCGTAGCCCTCATAACGCAACTCTTCGTAGTTCACGCCCTCCAGCTCTCCGCTGCCGCGCTTGATGGCACGCTCGACGTTATCCTTGGGCATGTTGTTGGAATAGGCCTTGTCCATCGCCAAACGCAAGCGCGGATTTCCGGTGGGATCGCCGCCGCCCATCCGGGCAGCAACGGTAATTTCCTTGATCAAACGGGTGAATATCCTGCCGCGCTTGGCATCCTGCTTGCCCTTGCGGTGTTGAATGTTCGCCCACTTGCTATGTCCCGCCATTTCATTCTCCGTCCGAAACCCGGCGTGCTGATTGCCATAAAAAAAGTGCAGCGATGGTATCATTTCCACCGGATTAACCCAACTTTCAAACCCTTAACCCGAATCAAACAATATGAACGAGCCGCTGCTGATCGCAAAGAACAACGATAAAGAACTGTTTCTCCACCCGCATATGGCCAACCGTCACGGGTTGATCGCCGGCGCCACCGGCACCGGCAAAACCGTCACCCTGCAAAGCATGGTTGAATCCTTCAGCAGTATCGGCGTGCCGGTATTCCTTTCCGACATCAAGGGTGACTTGTCCGGGCTGGCCAAGGCCGGCGGCGGTAACGCAAAAGTAACCGCGCGCGTGCAACAGCTTCAACTGGAAAACTTCAGCCATCGCGCATTTCCGGTGACATTCTGGGATGTGTTTGGCAAGCTTGGACATCCGTTGCGCGCGACCATCTCGGATATGGGACCGCTGCTGCTTGGACGCATGCTGAATCTCAACGAAGTTCAGCAGGGCGTCATGTCGCTGGTATTCAAGATAGCCGACGACGACGGGATGCTTCTGCTCGACTTGAAAGACCTGCGTGCCATGGTGCAATACGTGGGTGACAATGCCAGGGATTTCACCAGCGAATACGGCAATATTTCCACCGCCAGCATCGGCGCAATCCAGCGCGGCTTGCTGCAGATTGAAACGCAGGGCGGCGCAAGCCTGTTTGGTGAGCCGATGCTTGATATTGCGGACCTGATGCAAGCCGACGGTGACGGTTACGGAATGATCAACATTCTCGCTGCCAATCAGTTGATGAATTCACCCAAGGTGTACTCCACGATGCTGTTGTGGCTGCTTTCCGAGCTGTTTGAGAACCTTCCAGAAGCCGGTGACCTTGCCAAGCCAAAACTGGTGTTCTTTTTCGACGAAGCACATCTGCTGTTCAACGACGCCCCCGCCGCGCTGCTCGACAAAGTCGAACAGGTGGTGCGACTGATCCGCTCGAAAGGCGTGGGGGTGTACTTCGTCACACAGAATCCGGCGGATGTGCCGGACAAGATACTCGGCCAACTCGGCAATCGCGTTCAGCATGCGCTGCGCGCCTTCAGCCCGCGCGATCAGAAAGCAGTGAAGGCGGCCGCGGAAACCATGCGCGACAACCCGGCGCTGAACGAAGCAAATAGCATCACCGAACTCGGCGTTGGCGAGGCCCTGGTGTCCTGCCTGAACGAACAAGGCACACCCGAGATCGTCGAACGTGCGCTGATCATCCCGCCGCGCGCACAAGTCGGCCCGCTCACCGAAGTTGAACGCAAGTCGGTCATACAAGATTCATTGCTGGCAGGACACTATGAAAAAACGGTAGATCGGGAATCGGCCTACGAAATCCTGAAAAGTCGGGCGAACGAAAAGCAGTTGGAAAAGAGTGCTCAACCGCCCAACACGAAATCACCAACGGCTGATAGCGGAGTCGGCGGCATGCTGGGTGATCTGTTGGGAACCGGGAGCAAAGGACGAAGCCGGGAAGGAATAGGTGAAGCACTCGCCAAGAGCGCGGCACGTGCCATCGGATCTGCTGTAGGACGACAGATCGTACGCGGCGTGCTCGGATCATTGCTGGGTGGCCGCAGGTAACTAAGCGCGGCTTTTCAGAATGTCAAAACGCATGACGCGATAAAAACGCGCAAAACAATAATCGGCCTCGGGCATGCGCGACAGCGATTTCCCGCGCAGTTCAAACGCCAAACGCAACTCCTCCGTCACATCCTCTGCCCAGAAACCCGGCAGAAACGGTTCCAGTCTCGCGAGCAGCCAGCGGAACGGCGTGAAGCGGTACAACATATGTAGGCGAGGTGTGGCGCCATATTCGGTGATCACAACGGAACCTCCGGGACGCAGCACCCGCGCAATTTCGGCGTAGACATTGTGGCGTGCGTCGCCGGGCAATTCGTGAAACAGGAAAAATACAATTACCTGATCAAACGCGTTGTCGCAATACGCCAGATTTTCCGCATTCATCCGTGACAGATGGCAACGATCTGCCGTTTTCAGCGTTTTGCGTCGCGCCAATTGCAATTGGCCGGTTGCAATATCGCATAAATGCATTTCGTTGCCGCTAACGGAAAGCAGCGCCGGCGTGAGTTTGCCGTAGACACAGGTCAATTGCAGCAATCGAGCGTCTGGCCGTGTTTCCATACGAGCGAGGGTACGTCGCAACAGCCGCTCGTATTGGCCAAACAGGATCGCGTTGATGATCGGTTGATGGTCGAATAGCCAAATCCCCCAGCGCCATAGATAGGCCCACCAATAGTAGCGTGCCAGGTATTCCGGAACGCCATCGAGATACTTCTTGTACAAGGCCATCCGCGCGCAGCCTAGAAACTCTTGCTGGTCTTGCTTTCTTCAATCGCCGACCTGAGATTGCTCATGCATAGCGACAGCTTAGCGCCTTGCTCAGCGTTTATGCGCTGGTTGAATTGAAACACCTCGTCGGCACCCGAACCGCTGCGATTCAACCCCACCCGGAAATTTGCCCGTGACATCGCAGTAATCAATTCAACAGTACCGGTAAATTCGGTCGACACCATGTAGGCATCGTTATGCAATGACTGGCCGTTCTTGAACACGCGTGGCGGGGATACCGCATCCGGCTTTATCCATGCCTTGCGTATTTTCCCCAGCGTTTTGTACGTCGCATCTCCGTCCTGGACTATACCGTTATTCGGTTCGACGTTCCTTGCGACCACCTTGACCACGCCGAAAGTGCCTCCCGAACTTTTCAAAAACACCGTAATCAGAATATTCAGTGACAAATTCTGCGGGGTAACGCCGGTTGCCCTTAGCCCGCACCCGGATTGCTTCCCGGAACTGGAATATTCAACTGCAACGAGATTCTGCCCGGATGGGGTAACTACTTCGGCAGGGCTCGCGAGGACCCGCCCGGAAAACATCGCCACCAACAAAAATAACCGATATTTCATTCTGACTCCGACGATCCAGTTTTCAAGCCGCTAGCTTACCTTAGTCGCCACCTGCTGGTAACGCCCCTCAGACGTTAAACAGGAAATTCATCACGTCGCCGTCATGAACAACATACTCCTTGCCCTCTACCCTCATCTTGCCTTTTTCTTTTGCCCCCGTTTCGCCCCCGCAAGTTATGAAGTCGTCGTAGGAGATGGTTTGTGCGCGTATAAAGCCCTTTTCGAAATCGGTATGGATAACGCCGGCAGCCTGAGGTGCCGTGTCGCCTTTGTGTATCGTCCACGCCCGCACTTCCTTCACGCCCGCGGTGAAGTAAGTCTGAAGTCCGAGCAATTCGTAGCCGGTGCGGATCAGACGGTTTAGTCCCGGTTCGCCCAACCCCAGATCGGCAAGAAACTCTTTCCGGTCTGCGTCGTCAAGGTCGGCAAGCTCTGCCTCGATCTTGGCGCACAATGCCACGACCGGCGCGCCTTCTTTCGCGGCATAGTCACGCAGGCGATCCAGGTGGGGATTGTTGTCAAAACCGTCTTCCATTACGTTACCGACATACATGGCCGGTTTTATGGTCATCAAGCACAGCGGCTTGAGCAGCAACTTGTCGTCGTCGGACAAGTCGAAGGTGCGTGCCGGCAGCCCCTGATTCAGATGTGGCAACAGCCTATCCAGCACAGCAATCAGCTTTTGTGCATCCTTGTCTCCCGACTTCGCCTTTTTGCCTTCACGCTGCATGGCCTTTTCCACGGACGCCATATCGGCAAGCGCCAGTTCGGTGACGATGGTTTCAATGTCGGCCAACGGATCAACCTTGCCCGCCACGTGCACCACGTTTTCGTCATCGAAGCAACGCACCACATTGACTATGGCATCGGTCTCGCGGATGTTGGCCAGGAACTGGTTGCCCAGACCCTCGCCTTTCGAGGCACCCGCTACCAGTCCGGCGATATCGACGAACTCCACGATGGCGGGCTGTACGCGCTGCGGTTTGACTATCCTGGACAGTTCTTCCATGCGCGGGTCAGGCACTTCGACGATACCGACATTGGGTTCGATGGTGCAAAACGGGTAATTTTCGGCAGCGATACCCGCTTTGGTAAGGGCGTTGAACAGGGTGGACTTGCCTACATTGGGTAGCCCGACGATTCCGCATTTCAAACTCATTTTTTGTTCCTCAATAAAGCAGGACAACCGATTCCGCTGGCCTGCGAGTGCAGTTGCCGAATTCAGTCACCGCTACCCTGCATCCTAATTGCTGTGCAGCTTCAACATTGCCGCTTCGGTTTTGCCTTCAATAATGTAGTGCGCCACTGCCTGTGCTTTTTGCATGGCCTGATCTATTTGATCACGCTCTTCGCGACGCGGATCGTTCAGCACGTAATTGGACACCTCAGTGCGATCTCCGGGATGCCCGATGCCCAGGCGCAAACGCCAAAAGTCACGGGTTCCCAATTGCGCGATAATATCCTTCAATCCGTTGTGCCCGCCGTGCCCCCCGCCTATCTTCAGACGGGCAACTCCCGGCGGCAAATCCAGTTCATCGTGTACGACCAATATCGCCGCTGGATCTATCTTGTAAAATTGCGCCAGTGCCCCGACTGACCTGCCGCTGTTATTCATGTATGTTTGCGGTTTGAGCAGGATCATTTCATGACCATGCAACTGCCCCCTTGCCATCATGCCGTGGAATTTCGCCTCGCTTCTGAAATCCAGCTTGTGCGAATTCGCAAATTCGTCTGCCCACCAAAAACCGGCATTATGGCGCGTGGCTTCATATTCGCCGCCGGGATTGCCCAGACCCACAATCAATCGTATCGCACTCATGTCAATTCTGTTCGGCGCTTCAAAATGACAATGCCCGCCTTGCCTTGATCAGCAATGGCGGGCATTGAATGCCGCAGTCCGTTTTACTTGGCTTTTGCAGCAGGTGCAGCTGCAGGTGTCGCAGCGGCAGGGGCTGCTTCGACAGCGGTGGCAGCAACTTCCGCCTCGACGGCGCCACGCGGTACTTGAACCGTTGCCACTACGGCTTCGTTTGTATGTTCACCGTGTGTCGCGACTTCAACGCCTTGGGGCAATTTCAAATCAGAGACGTGCACGGAATGACCCAGTGCGAGATTCGCCAGGTCAACCTCGATGAAGGTCGGCAAGTCTTTCGGCAGGCAGGCAACATCGAGATCCGTCATTACGTGACTGATTTTGCCGCCACCAACTTTGACGCCGGGAGCGATATCTTCGTTGATGAAGTGCAACGGAACCCTGATATGCATCTTCTTCTTGGCATCGACACGCTGGAAATCGATGTGTTGCACCTGTTGGCGAAACGGATGCATGACGAAGTCGCGCAACATTACCGTTTCAGCCTGGCCATCCAGCTTCATTGTCAACACCGAGGCATGAAAGGCCTCATTGCGCAATTTGTAATACATGTCGTTTTGATCCATATCGATCAATTTGACGTCACCCGAGCCATATAGAACGCCTGGCAAGCGGCCGGCGTTACGCAGACGGCGGCTCGCACCCGTACCTTGCGCTTTGCGAATTGTTGCATTGATTTCAAATGTCATTTTACTTCTCCAAAAAACAGAACCGACCGCGACCAGACGATTCTTAAATTGCAACAGTCCACATGACTGCCGCTGATTCTATTCGGTAAACAGCGAGCTTACCGATTCTTCATTGTTGATACGTCGTATCGTTTCAGCCAGCAGCTCCGCCGTACTCAATTGGCGGATGCGCTTGCAATTGCGCGCAGCTTCATTCAGCGGAATGGTATCGGTAACAACCAGTTCATCCATCGCCGATTTCTCGATGCGTTCGATCGCCGGACCGGAGAGCACCGCATGGGTGCAATACGCCAGAACCCGCGTCGCTCCTTTTTCCTTCAGCGCGTTGGCGGCCTCGCATAGCGTATTGGCGGTATCCACCATGTCGTCCATGATCAAGCAGGTGCGTCCAGCCACCTCGCCTATGATGTTCATTACCTTCGCTACGTTCGGCTTGGGCCGCCGTTTATCGATGATCGCCAGATCGGCTTCCATCTGTTTCGCCAGCGCTCTGGCCCGCACCACGCCGCCGACATCCGGCGACACTACAATCAGATTCGGATAATTGTGTTTCCACACGTCGGACAACAAAATCGGACTGGCATATATATTGTCTACCGGGATATCAAAGAACCCCTGTATCTGATCGGAGTGCAAATCCATCGTCAACAACCGGTCAACCCCCGCGCTGACCAGCATGTCCGCCACGACTTTGGCCGTGATCGGTACGCGCGCGGAGCGCGGCCGTCTGTCCTGGCGAGCGTAGCCAAAATACGGCATGGCGGCGGTAATGCGACCGGCAGAAGCGCGCTTCAGGGCGTCCACCATCACCATGACTTCCATCAAATTGTCATTGGTCGGTGCGCAGGTGGATTGCAGCACAAACACGTCCCTGCCGCGCACGTTCTCAAGCAGCTCGACCATCACTTCTCCATCCGAGAAGCGACCTACAGTTGCACGACCCATAGGAATATTCAGATGCTGCGTAACCGATTCGGCGAGCTTGCGATGCGCCGTGCCGGTAAACACCATCAACCTGTCGTAGGACACTGTTACCCCTTACCTGTCAAAAACCTCTAATCCCTGCCGGGGAGATTGGCACCGACTCAACCATTGATAGGTCAAGCTGAAACCGCTTTTATTTGGCTGGGGAGGTAGGGATCGAACCTACGAATGCCGGAATCAAAATCCGGTGCCTTACCACTTGGCGACTCCCCAATAATTCCTAGTCAAGCACCCAATCATGCAGTGGATGCTTTGTTAATCCTTGTGCCACAACGCCGCGCATATCCGCTGGTAGCTGCTTCAATATCGCGTCGCCCTCCTGTTTGCTCGCAAATTCAGCAAATATGCAGGCCCCGGATCCGGTCATCATTGCGTTTCCGAATTTCCCGAGACTAGCCAGATACCGCGCCACTTCGGGGTAAAGTCGGCAAGCGACCGGCTGCATATCATTGCGAAGCTCTTGCTTTTGCTCACTTAAGAGGGCGCGCATTGTGATAGAAACCGTATCGCGTGTCAATTCCGGATGTGCGAAAATCTGTGCGGTTGGCACCTGCACCGGCGGGTAAAGCACTACGTACCATGCCTCCGGCAGCGGGAACGCCTGCAACTCCTCGCCGACACCCTCGGCAAGAGCGCTTTGACCGAACACAAATACCGGCACATCGGCCCCCAATTTCAGGCCAAGCTGCATCAATCGGCCGCGATTCAAACCCAGTGTCCATAGCCGATTCAGCGCAATCAGCGTGGTCGCGGCGTCCGAGCTGCCACCCCCGAGTCCGCCACCCATGGGAATGGATTTCTCAATGCCGATATCCGCACCCAAAGGACAACCCGTCTCCGCCTGCAACAAAACCGCTGCCCTGACGCACAAATCATCGCTTTCCGCGACTCCCGGGACGTTGGTAACGCGATGAATCTCACCGTCTGGCCTTGAGGAAAAACTCAACGTGTCATAGACCGATATGAAGCGGAACAGTGTCTGCAACGTGTGATATCCATCCGCGCGACGCCCGGTAATGTGCAGAAACAGGTTAAGTTTTGCCGGCGCGAGACAGTGCAAGCTTTGCCGGATCATTGCGGATTCCAATCCCATTCATCAATCAACAACTGCAAGTGCAAATCATCATTGTTGAGTTGCAAACGACTGGGCAAGCTCTCCGCAATTGCGTCCGCATAGCGCAAATATCGAACTTCCCATCCCGACTGACGCAGCACGCTGATGCGACCTGTTTCATCGCGCTCTATTTCAACAGGTTCTTTACTATCCGGCAGTGCCAGCACCCACAGATGTAAACCGCTCAACGGCAGGTGCCAGCCAAGCAGCGTGTCCATCAGTGTTTCCGCATTATTAGCCTGGAAGTGCTCGCCACCCTGGTCCAGCGTTGCCAGGTGGGCATCGCGATAAACGCGCGCTACCGTTTGTCCAAGCGGAGCGAACAGCAATATCAAGTCTGTGTCGCCTTTGTGTGTCCAGCGCAACCCGGCTGAATTACGCTTGCCTTGATGATCTATGGAAATTCGACCGTTGATCGCGAACGCGGCAGCCGACAAACTCTCCGGCTTCGCCGCCATATACGCGGGAGGCCGCTGCGCGGCGCATCCGCCCAGCAACACCAAAATCCAAAGGAACCAGAAGCGGACAGAAATATGACTCAAGGGATGAATTTTTTGATTACGGCCTGCAGCTGTTTACTGTCCGGATTGGCACCCAGACTGTCCATCCAGATTTTCTTGGCATTCGCCTTATCACCGCTCACCCAAAGCACTTCTCCCAGATGTGCTGCAATTTCCGGATCAGGATTTCCCGCAAACGCGCGACGCAGCATCTTCACACTTTGATCAAACTCGCCGTTGCGGTAATAACCCCACCCGACGCTGTCCATTATCGCGGGATCTTCGGGCGCGAGTTGCAACGCCTTTTGCACCAGGTCCAATGCCTCTGGAATTCGCTCGTTCCGCTCCAAAAGTCCGTACCCCAGAGCGTTGTAGGCGTGTGCATGATTCGGTTCCAGCGTGATCAATTTACGCATCAGGTGCTCGAACACGTCAGGTTTTCCAAGCATATCGGCCAGCATCCCGGTGCCATACAACAAATCGGGATCGTCGGGTAATGCGGACAATCCGCTCTGCATTACCCGATAAGCATCATCC
>JBARHR010000374.1:0-1948 GCA_049799335.1 Gallionella sp.
GGGTGGAGATTACGGATTATCATTAATTGAAGTTGAACTTTTTAGGAGGTAACTATGGTACGCATACCAACACATAGAGAGCCTACCCATCCAGGGGAGATGCTCCTTGAAGAATTTTTAATTCCCATGGGAATTACCCATCGGGAGTTGGCAAAGGGAATTCACGTCCCTTACCAGAGGATCAATGAAATTATCAACAAACGTCGTGGGGTAACACCCAGCACAGCTTTACGACTTGCAAAATATTTTGGGGTTTCAGAAGATTTTTGGATGAATCTTCAACTTAGATGGGATATCACTGCTGTCCGACAGTTAAGTGAATAAATTCAACTGGTTTTCGAAATCCGAGTATTCCAGTTGTAGCGCTGTTTCTGTAAGTAGCTGTAATAACGATGTTCTTTCGAAAACAGAGACGCTCAGAATTTGCAGAATTGTGTAGAGACTCGCTGGGATGTTGAGTTTCTTCTTGAGTATAGCAACCAGCACATAAACTGAAACGGCGATCCAGATTTGAGTTTTTACGGCATTCTCTGAAGTGCCATAGAAATTCTTGATGCGCAGGTTTTGCTTGATCCATTTGAAGAAGAGCTCTACCTGCCATCGGCAACGATACAGTTGTGCAATGCTCAGTGCCGGCAGGGAGAAATTGTTGGTCAGAAAGACCAGAGTTTTCTCGGTTTCGGCGTCGTAATACTTTATGCGTCGAAGCTTGCCGGGATAATCCTTGAGTGAATAGAGGCCGGTAAGCAGGATAGTTTGGTCGTACCGGAGCCCCGTCGCTCGATCGATACGGTGAGAATAAATTCTGCGGCATTTGAAGTTGGATTTTGCTCTGGTTACAAAGAAGCCTGCTGCTTGCGTGATAGCGTAGAGCCTGGCATAATCCAGATAGCCACGGTCCATTATGTAGAAAGCACCGGGTTCTATGGGAAGCACGTCGAGGATATTCACATCGTGCAGCTTTCCATCTGAGATGCTGATGAACGTTGGGATATTGCCTCTCAGATCCAGGAGCGTATGGAGTTTGATTGCTGCCTTGGTCTGTCGGAAGGTGGCCCAAGGAAACATCGATAGACACAGGTCTATTGTGGTTGCATCCAGCGCATATACTGTTTGCTGCAGATCGATACCGAAGGGTTCGTTGCTGTAGAGTATGCGTGCGGTGATTATCAGTGAATGGGCAAGATCGGCATATATACGCCAGTCCCTCAGCTCGTTGGCATCGGCGAGGTTCGATCTGGCCACTGTGCCGCGAATACCCATGTGGTACAACTTTTGTTGCTGTGCTCGAAGACATACCTCGATATCGCGGAGACTCTCCCGATACGTTAGTTGAGCGAAGGCCATGCATAGATATTGGTCGAGACAGGTAAAGCTTCTGACGTTGTTGTTTCCCTGATAACGGGCGACGCAGCGTCGAAATGTATGCAGGGGTATGAAGTCCATGACTTGTGTGAATATCAGCTTGCCAGTAAACATGGGGCGTCTCCTTCCGGGTGTCCCCGGAACGATGACGCACTGGCTGAAAATATTTCAAGTCGATAACAGGTCCTAATGTCATTTTTATGCTATGCTTTCAATAAGTTATATTGCCTTATGCAAAAAACAGTCGGACAGTAGTGATTATTGATATCAAAGAAGGGGGAGAAATATCAGTTGCGTTGAAAGATGATGGAACGGTTTGGACCGGGGGAAACGGCGATCGCGGTCAATTAGGCAACAGAACATGGACAATCGCACAGAAAACACCGGTGCAAGTTGTTGGTCCTGGTAGGCTTGGATTTCTTGATCATATTGTGAGTATCGCATCTGGCGGTGGTGGACAACATGTCTTGGCTCTCAAAGACGATGGAACAGTTTGGGCTTGTGGCATGAACGGCAATGGGCAGTTAGGGAATGGCAAATGGGGCGATAATGAAAGAGAAAATGCACCAATACAAGTTCATGG
>JBARHR010000375.1:0-4554 GCA_049799335.1 Gallionella sp.
GGTATGATGAAGCCGCACAAAGTGCGCAGCAAACTGGTTTTGCCACTGCCATTTGCACCCTGAACCTGCATGATCTGCCCAAAATCCAGCGAGAAACTCAATCCGGAAAACAAACGATGATCACCGCGACTACAAGCAAGATTGCTGATTTCCAGCATGTAAAGAAGAACCTGAATTAGGACAATAGCGAAGAGTATATCCGATTGCGGAGTAACGTGACAACGCCATTCGCGAAAGCCGCACAGTCCTTAATCCCTAATAAACAGCGGGGTTAGCGGCGAAATTTAAGGAAATAAATCATCCAATTCGTTACTTTACGGGCGCCACGTCAAACTTTCCGCGCAAAATACCAATTGACCACCGCAGCCCTCTGCCGAAATCGTCGACCACAGGCCTATAGTGCCTGCCCAACTGCATATCCCGAGGACCAGGCCCATTGAAAGTTATAACCGCCAAGTTGACCGGTCACATCCAACACTTCACCAATAAAATACAGCCCTGCCACGTGGCTGCACTCCATTGTTTTGGATGAAAGGGCGCGCGTATCAACTCCGCCGCACGTAACTTCGGCCTTGCCGTATCCGACGGTACCGCTCGGGAGAACCTGCCAGTCATGCAACTGTGTCGCAATGGCCATGCGCTGCTTGTCGTTATATTGGTTGAGCGGCAAGTTCGCCAAGCCATGGCTTCCCGCCAACTGCCCGCACCACGCCTCGGAGAATTTCCTGGGGAACCATTGGCTCAGGTAATTGCTGAGTAACTTCTTGTTGGACTTATCCGCGTCGAGCAACTCGGATAGATTGCATTCGGGCAGGAGATTGACATGAAGTAATTCCCCATGGCGCCAATATGACGAGATTTGCAGTATCGCCGGTCCGCTTAATCCACGATGTGTGACCAGCATGCTTTCACGGAATGACTGCTTGCCAAAGCTCACCTCAACGTCCAGTGAAACTCCCGTCAGTTCGGCATAGGGCTCCCAATCATGCGGGGCAAAAGTCAACGGCACCAATCCCGGCTTGAGTTTGACGACGGGAATCCCGAACTGTTCCGCCACCTTGTAGCCGAACGGAGTCGCCCCGATCTTGGGTATGGATATCCCCCCAGTAGCGATTACCAAAGATGCTGTTTCAAATTCGCCGCGCGAAGTTCTGACAATATATCTGCATTCATCTACTCCGGACGCTACTTCAGTGGACACGGCGTGTTCTATCTCCTCGATGTCACAACTCATGAAACGCCTTACTCCTGCAGCTTCACATTCACCGCGCAACATCGTGATGATCGTGTCCGAATCATCGTTGCAGAACATTTGCCCAAGAGTCTTTTCGTGATAGCCAATCTGATGTTTTTGCAACAATGCAATAAAATCATGCGGGCCATAGCGTGACAACGCAGAACGACAGAAATCCGGATTGGACGAGATAAAATTCTCGGGGCGTGTGTTGATATTGGTAAAGTTGCACCGACCGCCACCGGAAATGCGTATCTTTTCGGCAAGTTTTTTCGCGTGATCCAGAAGCGCTACAGAACGACCGCGTTGTCCGGCTTGCATGGCACACATCATCCCCGCCGCCCCGGACCCGATTACAACAACATCTACTCTCATCATTTCTTTCTTTGTACTTGGGAGCAACTACTGACAGAACGCTTGCGACAAAATCGCGAAGGTCCAATCTCGTGCCACAATTTCGTGACGTCAGCTTTTCTTTTCAGGCTTATCAAACGGTATCGACCTTGCTCCACAAGCACTCACCCCTGCTTGTCTTATCGATATCAGCAAGTAGCGCTTGGTGCTTATCCAGCTCTTCCCTGCTCGCTTCAAGCACACGCAGCTTTGGGCGTACCAAATTGGTGTCGATCACACCATGCGGACCCGTAGCCGCCGAGTGCTCTTCCACAAGCAGGCTTTCCTGGCCGCGCGTCATCGCGAAATAGACCTCAGCGAGCAGTTCGGTATCGAGCAAGGCACCGTGCAGACTGCGATGCGCATTGTCAATTGCATAGCGCCCGCACAATGCGTCCAGACTATTCTTCTTGCCCGGATGCAACTCCCGTGCAAGTTTGAGCGTATCGACCACGACATTTTGCAATGCTGGCAGACCGAGCAATTCCAACTCCCGATTCAGAAAGCCTATATCGAACGGGGCATTGTGGATGATCAGCTCCGCACCCGCGATAAATTCCAGGAAACCGGCGGCAATATCTCCAAACTTCGGCTCGTTTTGCAGACGTTCATAGGTCAAACCATGCACGGCGACCGCCCCTGCTTCGATTTCACGCTCCGGGTTAAGATAGCGATGAAACCTTTTTAAACTCACTTTTCGTCCATCGATCTCAATTGCCGCCAGTTCAATAATCCGATGACCCTGCTTTGGATCGAGTCCCGTAGTTTCAGTGTCCAGCACTATCTTACGCATCATTGTTCTCCGCCATATTTGTCGTGGATAATTTCTCGGCAATCATTTCCACGCCACGATTGGCCAACTCATCGGCACGCTCATTACCGTCATGACCCGCGTGTCCCTTTACCCAAACCCACTCTATTTGGTGTTGTGTCGCCAATTCGTCCAATCTGCGCCACAAGTCCTCGTTCTTCACCGGCTGCTTGCTCGCCGTCCTCCAGCCTCGCCGCTTCCAGTCATGCACCCAGGTGCTGATACCCTGCTGCACATATTTCGAATCGGTGTGGAGTCGCACGCGACATTCACGCTTCAATGCTTGCAGTGCTGCTATTGCTCCCATCAGCTCCATGCGATTATTGGTGGTGTGCGCTTCACCCCCGAACAATTCGCGTTCCTTGCCTTTATTGCGCAACAACGCACCCCATCCGCCGACACCCGGGTTTCCCTTGCACGCTCCGTCGGTAAATATCTCGACTTCATCAGCTCCGGACGCTGAGATCGAAGATTTTGTCGATGCCGATTCTCTACTCATTGATTCCCAATCTTGCTGCGCTGCGTTATCTTGCTATTGGCCTTCGGTGAGACCGGCATCAGCTTGCTAACCAGTCGCTTGTTCCACTGCGGCCTGATCACACGCATACCGTGCACACGTTTGATGGCGTGCAGAAAATAAACCCCACCACTCACCGCCCACCAGCGGTCACCGGCTGCTTCCATGAAAGAAAATTTGTCCATCCACTTGGCCCGATTAAATGGCGGCGCATAGGCTGCAAAACGCCCTCCGGCAACTTCAAAACCGAGCAAGGCAAGCCAATCTTTTAGTCTTGACAACGCTATAAAGTTACCTCTCCATGGATAATCCTGCTTGCTCCCCACAGCGCGTCGCAAACCCCACAAACTGCGAGGATTAAACCCGCTGATGATCAGATTGCCTTCCGGCATCAGCACCCGCTCCACTTCCCTCAGAATCTGATGGGGGTATTCCGAAAATTCCAGTACATGCGGAAGCAATACCAAATCCAGACTACTGCAGTCAAATGGTAGTTCATCCCCGCACAATTTGACCTGCGCGCCGTCCAGATCCGCGCCACACAGGCGCAGAGGAATGCGACTGCTGCGCAGAAATTCATGCTCTGGTAAGCCCAATTGCAGCGCGTTGTAGCCGAAAATGTCGGTCACAGTGCGATCAAAATACGCCTGTTCACGTGCCAGCACGTAGCCACCCTGAGTGGAGTCGAACCATTCACTCAAACTTTGTGCAGATACACTACAATTCTGCATCGCATTGCCTCGATATAGCCATGTTCAAGATATCCGCGATTCCTGCACTTAGTGACAATTACATCTGGGCGCTTCACAACGACCAGTGCTCTGCCGTGGTCGACCCGGGCGAAGCTTTGCCGGTATTGAATTTTCTCAGCAGCCGGAACCTGCAACTAAGCTGCATATTGTGCACCCACCGCCACTCCGATCATGTTGGCGGCATTGCCGAATTGCGTGAAGTATACAGTGTGCCGGTATATGGGCGTCAGCATCCGAACAATCCGCACATCACCCATGACTTGCATGAAGGGGACAAATTGTGTCTGGACTTGTTTGGCATCGACTTCAGTATCATGGAAATACCCGGTCACCTTAACGACCATATCGCCTACCTCGCGCCCGAGGCCTTGTTTTGCGGAGATGTGCTATTTGGCGCAGGGTGCGGACGAAATTTCGAAGGCAGCATTTCGCAGTTGCATGATTCGTTACAACGTCTCGCCAGCCTGCCAGACAACACAAAAGTGTATTGCGCGCACGAATATACGGAAGCTAATCTCCGCTTCGCGCTGGCTTGCGAACCCTCCAACGCTGACTTGAAACAACGTGTCGTGGACACCCGAAAACTGCGCGCCGCCGACCTGCCCAGCGTGCCGTCGACCATAGGTTTGGAAAAAACCACCAATCCCTTCCTGCGCTGCAAGCAACCGGAAATTGTTCACACGCTGCAACAACGCGGCCTCGATGATGACAGCGAACTTGGCGCATTTACATTTCTTCGGGCGTGGAAGAACCATTTCTGATTGCGACAAATTGCGTTCTAGTATATTCTGCGCGCCCTTTCGGAGAGGTGGATGAGTGGTTTAAGTCGCACGCCTGGAAAGCGTGT
>JBARHR010000376.1:0-2804 GCA_049799335.1 Gallionella sp.
GAGCATGTCCCGGTTATATCGCAGCAATCTTTCCACTGTGCCGATCATTTTCACTTCAGATTCGACCGCTTTATCCTGAACGATCAAATCTTCGATCGACTCCTTGAATCTTCCGTCGAGAAATTCACGTATCCTGACGATGCCGAGTTGCTCAACGCAAGTTTCCGGCTTGCCGGCTTGCCAGGTGTCAAACCCTGCAAATTTGACGCAAACGGACATCCAGTCAGAATAGTCGATACTATCGATATCCCCCAGGATGGGCATTACGACGTATTCGCGTAGCGCAGCTATCTTCAGCTGCCATGCAGGGTTAATCGCAGAAACCAGCGGCAGTGGCCTATTCGCCTTAACCATTGCCAACGGAAACCTTGCAATATCCGCGCAGTTTACTGACAGGTCCTGTGGTGCCAACTGCTGATAGTCTTCCGCCAGACGACTTAACGGTAGCGCTGCACGAGCATCGTAAGACGCAAGACTGCAACGTGTGAAGTAATCATTAACCTTGTCCTGCACTGCATGAAATGCAGCGGCTGCCTGGCGCGTGTTATCACCTAGAAACAGGACGCTGGAATCCGCCTCCCCCTTCGCGAACCAGTCGGAATACGCTGTGACGTCCCCGAAAAACCTGTTGCTGATAGTCTCATTAATACCGGTATCGCCACTCAAGTCGGCCACCGTTCCGGCGCACTTCCCGCTATCCTCAACGGCCGTGCGCAACGCGGCATCGGCAATCTGCTTGGTACAAACGACGCCGTCACCATTGACTTTGAGCGAAGCGACAAACTTGACGATTTCAGAAATGTCGTTCAGAGAAATATCAGCCGCATCCGGCTTCTCCAGACTCTTCAGTATGTAGCGTGCAGATGCCAATACTTCCTTCCCTTCGGCAGTGGAATCGTCAATTTCAGACAACGATAGCCGATCTGATTCCTTGAGCAATACATCCGGATTCTTGAGCAAGCCCCCCACCCAGGAAATTGCAGCAAGCACCTCATTGGCACGCACGCGCTCATCCGCGTCGCCGTCAATCAAATCGAGGGTCTTGGCATCGAAATGCACACCACGTGTCGGGCAACTTAGTGCCACCCACAGTTTCTGATCCAGATCCTTAAGAGCGAGCAAATCAGCACCGCAGGTAATTCTTACTTGATCGAATCCTCCAGCACGGAAGAAACTCCAGGTATGTGGCGCATTCATAGGGACTCCAAGTGTATGAGAATGGGTAATTCGAGAAGCATTATACTGGTGCCAAGCCTCAGTTTTCGTGATAATCGAGGGTGAATTCCGCCGAAGCATCGGTACCTAGCATGCGCACCAGATAAGGCATTACCGACTTCAACTCGCCCTGCAGTGTCCACGGCGGGTTAATGATGAACATGCCACTGCCGTGCATGCCAAATCCATCCGGACCAGGCTGTTGAACGCGCAGTTCGACGTAGAGCCAGCTTTTCATTGGCAGAACCTTGAGTTTAGTAGGCAGCGCTGTGGCCTCTGCTCTTTGCAGCAACGGAATCCAGATCGCGTATACGCCATTTGCAAAGCGTTTCAGGCCTTCTGTCAATGCGGTAATGACGCGTTGATAGTCGACCTTCTCTTCATACGGTGGATCAATCAATATCAACGCCCGACGGGTGGGGGGCGGCAGCAAGGCTTTAAGTGCGGTGAAACCGTCTTCGCCTTCTATCAGGATTCGGCTGCGATAACTGGCGAAGCTATTCCGCAAGAGTTCACCATCAGTTGGATGCAATTCAAACAAGCGCATCTTGTCCTGTGCGCGCAACAACTCGGCGGCGATCATTGGGGAACCCGGATAGAGGCTCAGTTGACCTGCGGGATTGAATTTCTTAATCAATGACACATATTGGTCTAGCGAGGGCGGAATATCCTCCCGTTCCCACAAACGACCGATGCAGCTTCGAAACTCCGCGTTTTGCATCGCATAACCGCTGTCCAATTGATAGCACCCGGCTCCAGCATGCGTATCAATGTACCAGTAAGGCTTCTCTTTTTGTGAGAGATAAACAAGCAACTGCACTTCAATAAAGTGTTTCAGCACGTCGGCGTGGTTGCCTGCGTGAAAGGCGTGGCGGTAGCTCAGCATGTGGGTGTGTTAATTTGAACCGGGTCAAATCGTATCACACCAAAAAAAATGCTCCTGCAATTTTCGATGTCGAACGTATGACGTTTATGGTAGATTGACCGTGGCAGACATAATGCCAATTGTTCAATTTTGACGAGGGAGATATACATGAAGAAAATAATTACAGTATTCGCTCTAGCTTTTGCTTTACCGTCAGCAGTTCTTGCCGCAACTGATAACGTAGGCTGTGGTGCGGGCTCCATGATATTCAAAGGACAGTCGGGGTTGGCTCCTCAAGTATTGGCTGCTACAACCAACGGAACACTAGGCAACCAGACGTTTGGTATTTCTTCTGGCACCTTGGGATGCTCCGAAAATGGAACTGTCCACTCCGCATCACTTTTCATCGACACCAACAAGGAAAAGCTGGCGCGAGACATGTCCGTTGGCAATGGCGAAACACTTGCTTCCTTGTCGCATTTAATGGGAATGAGTGCAGAAGATCAGATTGCATTCAACCGTCTTGCCAAAGAGAATGTTGCACACATATTTACATCGGATCACGTAGCGACGGAGCAGGTCGTATCGGCTTTGCGTGATGTATTAGCTTCTAACGCGCAACTTTCACGGTATCAGACTGCGCTGTAATAGTCTGATTGCGTATATATCAACCCAGTAGGTAGCAACTACTGGGTTTTTTTATGACCCTCTCCACGAAACTATT
>JBARHR010000377.1:0-10045 GCA_049799335.1 Gallionella sp.
GCAGACGCCCATCAGCGAGTTTGTGCCAATATCTGGCAGGGTAACGGTCGGCGCCGCCAATCGGCTCATCCATACTGTCCGTCCTCCGACCAGTTCTGCACGCTGTAACGGGACAATTTGATGTCGCTGGACCAGAAGTCCTCTGCGAGACCGGCCTTGCGTTTCAATTTGGCGATGAACGATTTGGCTTCAGGTAATTGTTCCCAAACTTGCGGTAAATAAGTTGCGCGATGGGCCCCGTATTGGAGTATGACCCCGTCTGTTCCCGGCGTAAGTTTTGACAAGGCGTCCGTCTGACTTGACTGCACTATTATTTCGGGACCGCTCAGCAGTGATACGTCTATAACTACACGATGGAATTCCTCTTGGCTGAGTGGATCGAATCGAGGATCATGAAACGCCGACGCCACGGCATTGTGTTGTACATCGTCCAGCAGTGGACGGCTTGCCTCTAACGATCCCATACAACCTCGCAGCTGGCCATTCAGTGTCAGGGTAACGAAAGTCGCGCCGGGGTTTTGGGACCATTCTGGCTCTACGCAATCATTTGCAGCGATACCGAGTTCTATTGCGATGGCACCACGCGCTAGTTTCAACAGTATCTTTCCTTGATCAGTGGCTAACATCAGCATGCTCCTCGACGAAAGCAATCGATGCGTATCCGACGACTTGATCGCGGTTGCCGGCGGTGTCACCGGAATTGCGCAAATCAAGTAACTTCGGAATCAGGTGATGACTTTTGGCGGCGGTAATCAGACCGCTGATCGGTGTTGCACCGCAAGCTGACTCGTGAGAAATCGGTAGTTGCAGATTCAGTATCGACTGCACAGTTTGATAGTCGATCTGTTTCGCTATCGAATAGGGTTGGTAATGCGAAAGATCCGAACTAATCACAATCAGCGTTTCATCGCCTCCCCAGACAGCGTCTAGAACTTCTGAAACTTCTGCGGCTGTGGCCATTCCGACCGCCAATGGCAACAGTGTAAAGTCCGTCAACATGGTCTGCAGAAACGGTAACTGTACTTCCAGAGAGTGTTCCTGAACATGGGCATAGGAGTTGACTGTCACCTGTTCAAGATGACCGATGGCGTTTATGGAAACAGGATCAATCCGGACTATACCGAGCGGAGTTTCGAAACTGTCTACTCCCGGAAGGACCAGGCCGCGTACCGCTACCCGATGTGTGGGTCCAAGCAAGATTACGCGATGGACAGTGGTAGCGACTGCACTCAATGTTGCGTAGGCCTCCGCAGCAATTGCGCCGGAATATATGTAACCTGCATGCGGTGCGATCAGCGCTTTTGGCGTCAGCGCATAGGGGCGAGCCCGGTCCAGAAGTTGTCTCACATCGCGCGCAAGTTGAATCGGATCCGCGGGATAGAACGAACCGGAAACCGCTGCAGAACGCTTAGTTGGCATGTTAACCACCGCTGAAATCTATGGTGCCAGAGAATCTCAAATCGACCTGATCAGGGCAGATTGTTTGGCTTCGATGTAAGCATTGCGGCGATCGTGGTGTGTCCATTCCTGCTGGAGAGGTCATGGGGCTTGGCCACCCTGACTCTGGCACCACAATTGACAATCAGCTTGGCAATGTCCATATCACCGTTCGCTGCAGCTTTGTGAGGCGGTGTCCAGCCAAAGTGGCTTTGCGCATTCACTTAGGCCTGTTTTTCAAAAAGTTGTCTGGCCACGTTGCCAAAAGCCTTGAACGAAGGCCAGTGCAAGGCCCCATAACCCGCCGCATCGGTAACTTGGTTGTTCGCCCCGCGATTGATCAGGAAATTTGCCACGTCGTCTTCGTCATTGAAAGTTGCAACCATCATCGGCGTCCAACCCTGCGCATCCGGCGTATCAAAATCCATTCCGCTGCACAAAAACGACGCGACAGCCACGCGGTCGCCGACTTCGGCGGCGCGATTGACCCCTTTCGGCGTGAACGAATGACCTTGTAGCTCTACGGATAATTTCCTGGTTGGATTGATGCCAGCCCACGGGTTGGGCCTTGGCGACACTGACACGGCGCTGCGATGCATTTTCGAGTGCGCAATGCCAAGTGCAAGAATGTCGGACGCGACTACCGGAGGGAAAGCCATGTCTGGTCACTCCCCGGGGTTGTCGATCATCAATTCCGTGAAATAGGCCCCTATTCTGTTCGTATCCCACAATTCCGCGATGCGGTCGAGGACGCGAGAAAATTGTGCTCCCAGATTCTTCGGGTAGGGCGCATCGATGCCTTTCAGCTGGTCCCGCAGTTTTTCGTTCATGGAACACCGTCAGGTGGCTAACCGAGTAGATTCTTGACGTGGTCGCGTTCCGTCAGCAGTTCCTGGTGACTTTCCAGCATGTGTTTTCTGCCGAGTTCACTGATAGGCAATCCCTGCACGATCTTGTACTGGCCATTCTTGCAGGTTACCGGGAATCCATAGATTACCCCTTCCGGTATGTCATAACTGCCGTCTGACGGCACACTCATGGTTACCCAATCATTATGGTGTGATCGTAGCATCCAGTCATGGATGTGAGTCACCGCGGAATTGGCGGCGCTGGCTGCACTGGACAAACCTCGCGCCTCGATTACGGCAGCGCCGCGCTTCTGAACCGTCGGAATGAATTCACTTTCCACCCAATTCTGGTCGGGCAATATGTCGCGCACCAGGCGTCCACGAATTTCCGCGTGATCCAGATCCGGATACTGAGTTCCGGAGTGGTTTCCCCAGACAACCATCTTCTTGATGTCGCGTATAGGCTGAAACAGTTTCTGTGCAACTTGCGCAATCGCGCGGTTATGATCCAGCCGCATCATTGCGGTAAAGCTATGCGGGTCGAGGTCGGGAGCGTTCTTCATCGCGATCAGCGCGTTGGTGTTGGCCGGGTTGCCCACCACCAGAACTTTAACATGTCGTGCTGCATATTCATTGAGCAATTTCCCTTGGGCGGAGAAGATGGCACCATTGGCCTCGATAAGGTCTTTGCGTTCCATCCCTTTGCTGCGCGGACGCGCTCCGATCAGCATGGCTATCTCGGTATCCCTGAACGCAACTTTCGAATCATCGGTAATTACAATTTGCTGCAATAAAGGGAAAGCGCAATCTTCTAGCTCCATCATCACCCCACGCAGCATCGGAAGCGCCTGAGGTAGGTCCAGCAATTGCAGGATAATCGGTTGGTCCGGTCCCAGCATGTCACCGTTAGCCACTCGAAAAATCGTTGCATAGCCGATTTGACCTGCGGCGCCTGTAATTGTGATGCGAACGGGTGCTTTCATATTGCTCTCCTTTCAATTGATCGTAGTACATTTTGCCAGTGTTTGCATTTAGTGCAAACAGGAGACCGCTACTATCGCTTTTGTAACCTAACTCAGTCAGATATTTTCGAGCTGATGATGCCGAATAGCGCTTTCGAGGACGCGCAGTTGACCGACCAATAGCAGTTGGTCGAAACTGGTTCCAATTATCGCACTTAGCAAGTTTGCGTAGAAAATAAATATCATATCTCTCGGCAGACCTTTCGCTTTTCACTTGTCGAGCAGAGGTGTAGGATTACACCAAATCAAGTTGGCAGCGGAAAAAATATGAACAAGAGACGTCCAAAGCACCTCGCACTACATCTGATTAAGTTACCACTTCCCGGCATTGTTTCAATATTTCATCGCGTTAGCGGCTTATTGCTGTTCTTGGCCCTGCCATTGCTGCTTTTTTTGTTACAAAACAGCCTGCGTTCAATTGAAACATTTTCGGAATTATCGGTATTTTTGTCCAACCCGTTTGTCAAGATTTGTTTACTTGGTTTGATGTGGGCGTTCTTGCATCACTTCTGTGCCGGATTGCGTTACCTAGCGATCGATTTGCATTACGTTAGAAATCTCGCGCAGGCCCGTGGGAGTAGCATAATCGTCGTGGTCGTCAGTCTGGTGATGACAATAATTTTTGGGGTTAAGTTATGGTAAATCGCGTCATTGTCGGTGCACACTATGGGCTGCGCGACTGGTTAGCGCAACGCATTAGTGCGGTGGTCATGGCGCTCTACAGCATCTTTGTGGTCGTGTATCTGTTGTCGCAGCCGCGATTCGACTACGATATCTGGATTGAAATGTTTTCCAGCCAGACAATTCGCACTTTTACACTGCTATTTATGCTCGGCCTGTACTACCACGCCTGGATTGGAATTCGTGACATTGTCATGGATTACGTCAAGCCCGCGGGCGTGCGTCTGGTGATTCACGTGCTGGTCATTCTTTCTTTGTTGCTTTATGTCATTTGGTCAGTCGATATTCTGTGGGGGCTGTGATGACGCCTGCTGCACTTGATCGCATAGATTCCCCTTGATCGGGGCGCTACCTTGACGCTTGATGTTTGTATTATTTCGACTTCTATCGATCAACTGATTCGGAAAAGCCGCGAAACAAATTACCGGGGATATTTAACGAAATGGCAATAGCGAAAAGGACATTCGACGTGGTTGTGGTGGGTGCTGGCGGCGCCGGGATGCGCGCGGCTTTGCAGTTGGCGCAGGCTGGTTTGAAAGTTGCGGTGCTTTCCAAGGTTTTCCCGACACGGTCCCATACCGTCGCTGCACAGGGTGGTATTGCAGCGTCGCTCGGGAATGTCAACGAAGATAACTGGCACTGGCACATGTACGACACGGTGAAGGGTTCGGATTATCTTGGTGATCAGGACGCTATCGAATACATGTGCCGGGCTGCGCCTGAAGTGGTATATGAGCTGGAGCATTTCGGGATGCCCTTTGATCGTTTGGATAGCGGCAAGATTTATCAGCGTCCATTTGGCGGGCACATGCAGGACTACGGCAAGGTTCCGGTACAACGCGCCTGCGCGGCGGCCGACCGAACCGGACACGCAATGTTGCATACGCTGTACCAACAGAATGTAAAAGCCAATACCAACTTTTTTGTCGAATGGATGGCACTTGACTTGATACGCGACGCTGACGGCGACGTATTGGGCGTTACTGCTATGGAAATCGAAACCGGGGATGTAATGATCTTCCAGGCGAGATCTACATTATTTGCGACCGGTGGTGCGGGGCGAATATTTCAATCAAGCACCAATGCGTTCATTAATACCGGTGATGGACTGGGTATGGCAGCGCGCGCCGGGATACCTCTTGAGGATATGGAGTTTTTTCAATTTCATCCGACCGGCGTTTATGGTGCGGGCGTGTTGATTACCGAAGGCGTACGTGGCGAGGGCGGTTACCTGGTTAACAAGGACGGCGAGCGTTTTATGCCCAACTATGCTCCGACTGCGAAAGATCTGGCCAGCCGCGACGTCGTTTCGCGGGCGATGACCATAGAGATCAACGAAGGACGGGGCTGCGGCAAACATGCCGACCATGTATACCTCAAGCTTGATCATTTGGGTGAGGACGTGATCAAGCAACGCTTGCCGGGTATCAGGGAAATTGCGATGAAGTTTGCTCATGTCGATCCGGCCAAGGCGCCAATACCGGTTGTTCCAACCGCCCACTACATGATGGGTGGCATACCTACAAACTATCACGGGCAGGTGGTCGCTCCGTACAACACTGGCCCGGATGAAGTCGTGCACGGGTTGTATGCGGTAGGTGAATGCGCTTGTGTGTCGGTGCATGGTGCCAACCGTCTCGGTTGCAATTCCCTGCTTGATTTGATTGTTTTTGGACGGGCTGCCGGCAGGCAGATCATCGAAGACTTAAAAAGCAATCCCCATCCCAAGCCGTTGCCAGTCGATGCTGCGGATATGCCCATTCAGCGTCTCGCTAGGTTGGAAAATCAGAAGAATGGTGAACGGGTCAGCGAGGTTGGACTGGCGATGCGCCAATCTATGCAAAAACATTGCGGCGTATTTCGTTTTCCTGAATTGATGGTTGAAGGTGTGAACCAAATCAAACAGATTGCCGAGCGAGTCGCGCACACAGAGATAAAGGATAAAAGCAAGGTATTCAATACCGCGAGAATTGAGGCTTTGGAGCTGGATAACCTGATAGAGGTTGCCCAGGCAACGATGATTGCTGCCTGTGCACGGCAGGAAAGCAGGGGCGCGCATGCACGTGAGGATTTTCAGCAGCGGGACGATGTTAATTGGCTAAAACACAGTCTCTATTTCCGTGAAGGCAATAGGCTGGATTACAAGCCAGTGCGACTAAAACCGCTGACTGTTGATTCGTTCCCGCTCAAGGCGCGCGTATATTAGGGAGAACAGGAAGATGAAGTTCCGGATTTACCGTTACAACCCAGATGTTGATACTGCTCCGTACATGCAGGATTACACGCTGGACATCGAAGCAGGCGACATGATGTTACTGGACGCCATTCTGCTGCTGAAGGAGCAGGACGATACATTGTCGTTACGCAAATCCTGCCGCGAAGGCGTGTGTGGGTCCGATGCCATGAACATCAATGGCCGAAACGGGCTCGCATGCATCACTCCGCTGTCGACCTTGAAGCAACCAGTGGTATTGCGTCCGTTGCCCGGCTTACCGGTCATCAGGGATTTGGTCGTCGATATGACGCAGTTTTTTAAACAATATCACTCTGTTAAACCCTATTTGATTAACAATGATCCACCGCCTGAGACGGAGCGCCTGCAGTCACCTGCACAACGCGAGCATCTGAATGGGCTGTACGAGTGCATTTTGTGCGGATGCTGTACGACGTCCTGCCCATCGTTCTGGTGGAACCCTGATAAATTTGTCGGGCCAGCCGGACTGTTGCAGGCATATCGCTTCATCGCAGATACCCGCGACCAGGCTACCAGCGAGCGTCTGGATGAGCTTGAGGATCCTTATCGACTCTTCAGGTGTCACACCATCATGAATTGTGTGGACGTGTGTCCCAAGGAATTGAATCCGACCGAGGCCATCGGGCATATCAAGGACCTGATGACCAAAAGGCTGGTATGAAGAATCTGGAGCGTGTGCGCTGGCGATGTCGGCGCGGCTTGCTGGAGCTTGATATTGTGCTGGGCCGGTTTATTGACATGCATTACGTGACACTGAATGAAATCGAGTTGAAGTCATTTGAAGAGCTATTGGACATGCCCGACAACCCACTCTGGGATTTGGTGTCCGGAAAAGCCGACGATATTACAGCCGAACAGCGTCCGATTTTGGAAAAATTAAGGTCTGTGTAAACGCAATTAACTTGAATAGGGATTAGTGATGGAAAACGAAAATAAAAGAGTTGCAACGCTCACCCTCGATGATGGTCGCCAGGTTGAATTGCCGATAATGTCAGGAACTTTGGGTCCCGACGTGATTGACATCAGGGCGCTGGGAAAAATGGGTTTGTATACCTATGATCCGGCTTTCTTTTCTACCGCCAGTTGTTCGTCAGATATTACTTTTATTGATGGGGATGCGGGCCTGCTCTACTACCGTGGATACCCGATCGAGCAACTGGCAGAAAAATCCGATTTTCTGGAAGTGTGCTATCTGCTATTGAATGGTCAGTTGCCGAAAGCAGAGCAAAAGGCGCATTTTGACAAGACGATTACCTATCACACTATGGTTCACGATCAGTTGGCGCGTTTCTTCAACGGCTTCCGTCGAGACGCGCACCCGATGGCGATCATGGTCGGCGTTGTAGGTGCCTTGTCCGCGTTTTATCACGATTCCCTGGACATCAACAATCCCGATCACCGCGCCGTGTCCGCGCAGCGTATGCTGGCAAAAGTGCCAACCATTGCGGCGATGACCTACAAATACAATGTCGGCGAACCGTTCATGTTCCCACAAAACAGGCTGAGCTTTGCAGAAAATCTGATGTACATGATGTTCGCGACGCCGGCAGAGCCATATGTGCCCAATCCGGTGCTGGTGCGTGCGCTTGAGCGGATATTGATTTTGCATGCTGATCACGAGCAGAACGCCTCGACCTCCACAGTACGGCTTGCCGGTTCGAGCGGTGCAAATCCGTTTGCATGTATAGCCTCCGGAATTGCCGCGTTGTGGGGTCCGGCACATGGCGGTGCCAATGAGGCTGCGCTGAAAATGCTCGAGGAAATCGGGGATTCGTCGCGGGTGCCTGAATATATTCAAGGAGTGAAGGACAAGAAATACCGGTTGATGGGCTTCGGCCACCGTGTGTACAAGAACATGGACCCGCGCGCGTCCGTGATGCGCAGGACATGTCATGAGGTTCTGACGGAACTGAATCTGGGTAACGACCGCCTATTCCAACTTGCCCTGGCGCTGGAAAAAGCTGCGTTAAGTGATACCTACTTTATCGAGCACAAGCTTTATCCAAACGTGGATTTCTACTCGGGGATTGTGCTTCGTGCGTTGGGTATCCCGGTGAATATGTTTACCGTGATTTTTGCGGTGGCACGCACCATCGGATGGGTATCTCAATGGAGCGAGATGATCGCCGATACAGATCAAAAAATCGGCCGTCCAAGACAACTCTATCTTGGCGAAACACGGCGGGACTATAAACCGCTGAACGACCGCTAAATCGAATCCGAGGTTGCCATGAACGCTCCAGACACTGGCTACATGCAATTCATGCTGGGTAGTTCAATGTTGTTCGGCGCGAATGCGCCTTATATTGACGAGTTGTATGAGCAATACCTGGTTGACCCTGATAGCGTGCCGATTGAATGGCGCAATTATTTCGCTGCGTTGCCACCTTTGCCTAGCGGTAAGGTCGAGCTGGCACACAGCCCGATTGTTAAAGCCTTCGCTGCGTTGTCCAAGGCATCGGCTAGCCCAATGGTTGGTACCGAATCCAAGTTGGCGCGTAAACAGGTTTCCGTATTGCAACTCATCAATGCACATCGCTTCCTCGGGGTCCGTGTTGCCAATCTTGATCCGCTAAATAGGTATTCCAAACCGGTAGTTCAGGAACTGGATCCCGCGTACTACGGACTAGGCGATGGTGATATGGACAGCACCTTCGACACGGGCTCCTTGGTTGGGGGTGCCCGCATGACTTTGCGGGGAATTCTGGCATTGTTGCGCCAGACCTATTGCGAAAGCATAGGTGCAGAATACATGTACATTAACGACATAGCGCAGAAGCGCTGGATGCAGGAGCGTCTTGAGGGCTCGCGCGGGCAGCCGCATTACGACGCAGCACAACGTCGTCGCATCCTGGAACGAATTACCGCTGCGGAGACGCTGGAGCGCTACCTGCACACCAAATTTGTTGGTCAGAAGCGCTTTTCACTTGAAGGGGCGGAAACACTGATCCCGTTACTCGATCACCTGCTGCAAAAATGCGGGGAACGCGGCTTCAAGGAAGCTGTGATCGGCATGGCGCATCGTGGACGTTTGAACGTACTGGTGAACATTCTTGGTAAACAACCGAGCATGTTGTTTGCGGAATTTGAGGGTATCCATGCGGAACATTTGACCTCGGGTGACGTTAAGTATCATCAGGGATTTTCTGCAGATATCGCGACGCCAGGCGGGGAAATTCACGTAGCCCTGGCATTCAACCCGTCACATCTTGAGATCGTCAATCCGGTAGTGGAAGGGTCGGTTCGCGCACGCCAGCATCGCCACCGGGATTTCGAGGGGAATAAGGTCATCCCGATCCTGATACACGGCGATGCAGCATTTGCGGGTCAGGGCGTGGTTATGGAGACACTAGCCATGTCACAGACGCGTGGCTATCGAACCGGCGGCACGATACACATTATCACCAATAATCAGATCGGGTTTACTGCATCGGATACGCGTGATACTCGTTCGAGTACGCATTGCACGGACATCGCGAAGATGGTCGAGGCTCCGATACTTCATGTTAACGGTGACGATCCCGATGCTGTATTGCTGGTCACGGAAATTGCGTTCGATTACCGCATGCAGTTCAAGAAAGACGTTGTGATCGATATGGTGTGTTTCCGCAAGTTGGGACACAACGAACAGGACGAACCATGGGTGACTCAGCCTTACATGTATCACTTCATCAGTCAGCATCCCGGAACTCGGGCGTTGTATGCGAAGAAACTCGCTGAACAGAAGGTTGTTCCGGCAGAGGAATCAGAGGCCATGATCGCGACCTATCGAAAGGCGATGGATGAGGGCCGCAATTCCATTC
>JBARHR010000378.1:0-11596 GCA_049799335.1 Gallionella sp.
CGGTGCCGATCTGCACCGTGGCGGTCATGCCCAGCGCCACATTTCTGTCAGCATTACTGAAGGTAACTCGCGCAGCATAGGTGCGACTGGCGGGATCGGCCGCCGGTGACAGTTCGCGCAACCGACCCCTGTACTTTGCGGTACTTCCCTGGCTTGCGGGCAGTTCAATAGTTGCCGGCATGCCGATTTTCAGCGCCGCATAGTGAGCTTCCGGAATTGAAATGGCGACTTCACGTTCTCCGCGTTTCGCGACCCGAACAATCGCCTGTCCAGCACTCACCACTTGCCCCGCCTCTGCCAAAACAGCGGTCACGATGCCGTCACTATCCGCAGTCAGACTGGTGTATTCGGCCAGATTACCAGCCAATCCTGCCTGCGCCGACGATTGTTTGAATGACGCTTCTTTCACATCCAGCGCGGACTGACTGACAAAACCTTTGGTACGCAGATCGCGATAACGCTTCAGTTCATTTTCCGCGAGTACCTGCTGTGCTGCGGCCGCCTCTTGCTGCAATTGTGCGTCGGCTTGATCCAGCCTTGCAATCAACTGACCTTTCTTGACAAACGCACCGACATCCACAAGACGCGCCAATATTTTCCCACCCAGGCGGAATCCCAATACGCTCTCATGTCTTGCGCGCACCTCGCCGCTGTAAACAGTGCCACCGCTGTCGCCCAAATTTCCGATCACGAACGTCAGTGCCGGACGATCCACTTTGGTTACGGGCGTTTCTGCATGTCCACAAGCCACCAGCGCGATGAAAACCGGCAAAACAACGCAATATTTCCTCATTTTCTTTCCTCCCCTGCCACCCGGCAGTTCAGCTATGACTACAGTCGGATATTCAAAAAGTTCTCTGGATCAAGCCAAGACGCGCGGACCTGCGACACCAAACTGAGCGCTCGACACTAGCTCGCCACAGGCGCACCTATTTGTGTCCATGCCGAGCCGGTTGGCTTATTTTTGGGACATTTCCATCAATATAGCTAATGAGTGAGCGGTCGGTAAATTAGTTGCTAAGCTTGCGCGTGTCAATCGCGGCAGTGCAAGCTGCTTTACACCTGAAGACATCTTTATGATGAATTGCCTTGACGCTTTAGTGTAATTGCCGTACAAGGCAGCCTGGTATTTGATTCAAAGTTTTTGCAGTACTGGTTTTACCATGTGCATTCTTCGATTCAGATAGTTTCGCGGGGTTTTCCCGTTTTATAGTAAAGGAAGTATTCACATGGCAACAGGTACTGTTAAGTGGTTCAACGACGCAAAGGGTTTCGGTTTTGTAACACCTGATGATGGCAGCGATGATCTATTCGCGCATTTCTCAGCAATCAACATGAATGGTTTCAAATCGCTGCAAGAAGGTCAAAAAGTAAGCTTTGACGTGATCCAGGGTCCAAAAGGCAAGCAGGCCTCAAACATCCAGGCAGGTTGATTGGTCGTTGAAATACAAAAAGCCCGACATTGTCGGGCTTTTTTATTTGATCAGGATACTTAGGCCTAAAGTATCACGGTGTCGAAACCGATTAGTCCAGCGCTCTGCGCCACGACACCCACAGTGAGCGGCTGGCTGGCTTTAGCTCTATCAAAGTTTCCTTGGATTCGACGCGCAAGCGGGGCGAAAGTGATGCACGGGCATCAACGGAAGCCAGATTCCAACGGATGCTGGTAGCCCAGAAGGAATCATCAGCCGGCATGATCACTTTAGGCAAACGAAAAGATTTGAAAAACCCCGATCCGTTCGCTGCTGAATCAGCCAGCGCAAGATTCCCAACGTTCGCGGTAAAACGACTTACCGGTTGTTCCGGACTATCGCTATGGGTGAATTTAATAGAAAACAGGTTTACGCCACCGGAAAAGACGCCATCATCAGGTTTGGCAGCATGCGCGTGACAGGCAAAACCCAACACAGGCAATCCCAAACACAGGCGAAACATGGCGGCCTGAGTTCTCATTAGACATGAACCTATCAACTTTGTAATCATCCAGTAGCTCCTATGTGATTCTATTCGCAAGGCAAGCAACTGGTTATGCACAGGGATGAACATCCGTGTCGCAGTCCCGCTACCATAGCTTCCCTTAGGCCGGTGACTTTGCGCCCTTATCTTTTGATAAGTTTGCCAAGTGGGTGAACTGTATCGGAACTCACGGGTTGAGTCAAAGCGTCGCAGAACAAACGGTAGATTTTCGCGATAATTGGTAAATTATCAATGCCTTATATACAAATAATTGGTTCTAGGCAGCGCCGCTTTTTCCGGATTAATTTCAATAAGATAAGTGCAATAGCTATGCGCCTGCACTGGCTGAACTACTTGCAATTCCAAGCAAAAAATAGCCGAGTAATTTCCTCTTGAATCAACAATGAATTCGCTGGATTTGATGTGCCCGAGACGACCGACTGATTCGTCCGGCTAACTGCTGTGATCAGCGAACACCATCATCAGCTACAGAATTTCGCAATGTTACGGCAATCAAAATGTGCATCCCCTCTATATCAGGCCGGCTCTATGCTGAAGATGTCTTTTTCTGGATAAATTCTATTTTATAATCGTCCGGGTCGGAAACGAAGGCGATCACGGTTGTGCCGTGCTTCATCGGTCCGGCTTCTCGTGACACGATGCCACCGTGCTGGCGTACCGACTCACAAGCCTTGTAGGCGTCTTCCACTTCGATGGCGATGTGACCATAGGCAGAACCGAGATTGTAACTTTCTACTCCCCAGTTATAGGTTAGCTCGATCACCGCACCTTCTTTCTCGTCCTGATAGCCAACAAACGCCAGCGTGAACTTGCCCTCGGGATACTCGTTCCTGCGCAACAATTTCATTCCCAGAACCTCAATATAAAATGCAAGGGAACGTTCGAGATTTCCGACTCTAAGCATGGTGTGCAGGATACGCATAGTGGTTCAGTCCTTTCTGGTTTCCAGTTCTTCCCAACGTGACATCGCATGCAGCAGCTCAGCATCAATCGTTTCGCTGCGAGCCTGCAGTTGCTTGGCTCGTTGCGTATCATTGCGATAAATTGTGCCATCGGCAAGCTGCACGGCAATATCGCTTTGCTCGCGTTCCATCGTCTCGATGCGACTTGGCAATTCTTCAAGCTCGCGTGTTTCCTTGTAACTTAACTTGCTGGTGACTCGCAGCTTTTCGCCAGAGGTCGGGCTGGCTTTAAGCGGCGACTTGGCAAGTGGAATATCTGCGGCAACACTTGCCTGATATTTTTTCACGCGCACCCAGTCTTCATAACCACCTGCATATTCAATCAATGTGCCGTCGCCCTCAAAGGCAATCACCTGAGTCACCACGTTATCCAGAAACGCCCGGTCATGACTGACCAAAAACAGAGTGCCGTCGTATTGCGACAACAGTTCTTCAAGCAACTCCAACGTCTCGATGTCCAGATCATTGGTAGGCTCGTCAAGCACCAGCACATTGGACGGCTGAGTGAACAATCGGGCCAGCAACAAACGGTTGCGCTCGCCGCCGGAGCAGCTCTTGACCGGCGACCGGGCGCGTTCCGGTGGAAACAGGAAATCGCCCAGATAACTGATGACGTGCCGTTTTTGTCCGCCGAGTTCGATAAAGTCCGATCCCTTACTGATCGTATCGGTCAGCGTTGCCTCATCATCCAATTGTTCGCGCAGTTGATCAAAGTACGCCACGGAGATTTTGGTGCCCAGCTTTGCGCGTCCAATGTCCGGTTGCAATTCACCCAGTATGATTTTGAGCAGCGTGCTTTTACCCGCGCCATTCGGCCCGAGCAAACCAATCTTGTCACCGCGTTGAATACGGCATGAAAAGTCGCTGATGATGCTACGCTCTCCGTATGACTTGGATACGTGTTCCAGCTCGGCAACCAGCTTGCCGGAACGCTCTCCGGCATCCACGATCATCTCGACTTTGCCAAGTTTTTCGCGTCGCGCTGCGCGTTCACGGCGTAATTGTTCCAGGCGCAAAACGCGACCTTCGTTGCGCGTACGTCGCGCCTTGACGCCCTGACGTATCCAAACCTCTTCCTGCGCCAGAACTTTGTCGAATTTTGCGTTGACCACAGCCTCGTCCGCCAGCATGCGTTCCTTGATCGCCAGATAGCTTGCAAAGGTACCGGGAAAGTTTGACAGTTTGCCGCGGTCCAGTTCGACGATACGCGTTGCAACATTGTCCAGAAAACGGCGGTCATGCGTAACGAACAACACGCTACCGACAAAATTGTTCAGCAATCCTTCCAGCCATTCGATGGACGCAAAATCCAGGTGATTGGTCGGTTCGTCCAGCACCAGCACGTCCGGCTCGGCGACCAGCGCCTGCGCCAACGCGACACGCTTGCGCTGTCCACCGGACATATCACCGACGCGCTTATCGGGATCCAGGTCCAAACGGGCGATAGCGGTCTCAATTCGCGCTTGCACCGCCCAACCGTCTTGCGCCTCCAACTGGGTTTGCAGCTGCTGCATTTCTTCCAACAGCGTGTCGTAGTCGGCATCAGGTTCAGACAGCCGGTGAGAAACATGATGATAGTCGTGCAACAGCTTTTGCAGTTTTCCCAATCCTTTGGCCACCGCATCGAACACCGTATCGTCGGCGTCGAGCACCGGCTCCTGGCTGACGTAACAAACGCGCGCTGTGGGTGCCCGCCAAAGCAGGCCGTCATCCAGTGTTCCCTGGCCCGCGATCACGCGCATCATGCTGGATTTCCCACCGCCATTGCGACCGATGAGACCGACTCGCTCGCCTTCGTCGAGTTGAAATTCAGCCTGATCCAGCAATGCGACGTGTCCGAACGCCAGACAGGCCTTGTTCAAAGTAATGAATGGCATAGCGAGCTTACTTCTTGCCAAGGGAAGACTGGTACAGAAACGAAAATCCCACCAACCACAAAGCCATGACCCAATAACCAAACGCCTCGGTAAATCTGCTCAACACCAGCAGCACGTCCCGATTCCCGATCTGCGAATTGACAAGCTCGTAGATAAACAGCAGCGCGGCAAAAAGATTCCCGCTCATCACCAGTCGATGACCAAACTTGAATCCGTTACCTCCGGGTTTTCCTTCCGGCGGCAGAGATTGTCGAAAATGAAAGATCGTGTATACCGCGCCAAATAATATCAAAGCCCCAACCAATCTACCCGGTATATCGCCCTCATGAGTACTGACCCCCATCAACTCCAAAACGATACGACCCACGGCTGCCACCCAACCCATCGCGAGGGTTTGCGGAATAAGAAACCAGGCTAAGAAAAGATTTGCTTTACACCACATTAAATGTTGCTCCCTGCTGTCAATTGTTTAAGATCGTCAATAATTTGTTTGGAATGACGCGATGTTTCCACGCTCAAATACACTTTGGCGACGTTGCCCTTCGGATCGATCAAGAACGTATAGCGCCGCGCAATCTTCATGAAGCCCAGATTCATCAGCGCGCCATACCTGGCGGCAGTTTCTGTCGTCTTGTCTGCCAGCAACGGAAACGGAAGATGATATTTCTTGGCAAACTCCGCATGGCTCTCGCTATCATCGACACTCACGCCCACCACTTGCGCGCCCAATTCGGAAATCTGCTGCAAATCGTCGCGAAATGCACAGGCTTCCTTGGTGCAACCGGGCGTATCGTCCTTGGGGTAGAAATACAGCACCAACCATTTGCCGCGATAGTCTGTTAGCGCATGCATGGTGCTGTTTTGATCTGGCAGATTGAAGTCCGGCGCAAGCTTACCGACCTCAGGCAGTTCTCCAGCGCGAGCAGCACGTGCAACTAAAAGCGACGCCAATACGACCAATGCAACCACAAACGCAAATATTTTCATCTTGAGCTCCTTGCCAACGTTAAGAACCTGTCAACCAATTTGCGCGGCTTGGCGATGTTCGGGGAATTGCCACCATAACTAAACATCTTTGGCATTTTAAAAACCAGAACCAGCCCAGATTTTCTGCCGGTCAACCGTACCCTTGTTACCCCATATGATACCAGCCAGATGCCAATGCGCTCTCGCACCATTTCGATCCTTGTTTCCCAGGCTAGTTCTTCCACAGGAATTGCAATCAGGCATCGCAGCAGCGAATGCGCTACATGTTGAATTCAAGGTATGCGTTAAAGCTATTGCGCCGCGACGACACGCGATAAGCTAAAATGCGCCACCAAGCCCTTCTATCCTGACGTCGTCCTCGTAGTTAAATGGATATAACCGGCCCCTCCTAAGGGTCAATTACAGGTTCGATTCCTGTCGAGGACGCCAATCGTTGACTGCATACAGACGTCAAACAGAGGACTTGAGCTGGCCGTTAGCTTTCCGTCGTTTGCGACAAAGCACAAAGCGCGTTGTCCGATGCCGACACGCTTATCAATTTCGCGCTGCAAACTGAGCCACAGGCTTTAGGTGCGCAGCACACATTCATAATTGCGGAATTGAAGAATTGCCAATCTCACCGGCAGCGAGAATTTCCGATAGACGCAAAAAAAGTTATCGCTTATGCTGATATTGTCAGTTTGGTAGGTATTCCTTGATCAATAACAATTCTTCGAAGATGAATAGCGACCAATATACCGGCTTGAGTTTTACGCAGCGACTCAGGTTACTGGACATTCTTGATCAAATCACCCAAGTCAGCCTGACCGGCAAGGATATGCAGGCGGTCCTCAAGGGGGTACTGGACCTGGTGATTGAACTCTTTCATGCGGATCGTGCCTGGTTCCTGTATCCATGTGATCCGGATGCGCCAACCTGGGGCGTACCGATGGAGAGCAACCGAGGAGAATGGCCCGGACTTTTTCTCAAAGGTGATGAAATTCCGGTGGATAGCGATATATCGGCGGTATTCAAAGAAATGCTGAGTACCCCCAGGGTGGTGCAGTATGGGCCCGCTTCCGACCACCCGGTTCCGCCTAACATCGCTTTGCAATTCTCGGTCAAATCGCAGTTGATGATCGCATTGCGCCCGAATACAGGAAGCGCCTGGCTGTTCGGGTTGCACCATTGTGCGGAACCCGTAAAGCATGACGTCGAGGACTTGACAATTTTTGCCGCGATTGCCCACCGCATCGCCGACATGCTCAGCGTCCTGATCGCCACCAGGCAACTCAGTGAAAACGAGGTGAAATTTCGCGCTCTTTACGACTCGACAAGCGATGCGGTCATGTTGCTGAGCGAATCAGGGTTCATTGACTGCAATAAAGCAACCCTGGCGATTTTCGGCTGCAGGTCGCTAGACGAATTCAAATTCAGGCATCCAAGCGATTTTTCCCCGTTACGCCAACCTTGCGGAACAGATTCGATTTCGCTTGCCAGTAAATACATCAACCTTGCGTTAGATCGAGGCAGTCACCGCTTTGAGTGGATGCACAGGCGTTCGGATACGGGGGCAGATTTTCCCGCCGAAGTGCTGCTCAGCGCCATGGAACTCAATGGCAAGCGCATCTTGCAAGCAACAGTTCGCGATATCTCGGAACGCAAGCATGCCGAGGCTGAACTATTGGATCTGATGGCCGAAAGCCGGCGCGCCGAAATTGAACTCAGAGAGCACCAGAGGCTGCTGCGAGACATGGCCGCACAAGAGGTGACCCGAAGGGAAAATGATTTCAAACACATTGCGCGAGAAGTTCATGACGAACTGGGGCAGACGCTGACTGCCCTGCGCATGGACATTTCTCTGTTGCGCATGCAATTCGGGAAACTTGATCCGGCGCTGAACAGCAAGATCAAGGGCGTGCTGGTGCTGGTTGATCAAGCGATACGGGGAATACGCGATGTTGCTGCAAATCTGCGGCCACCCGCGCTGGATATGGGACTGGTACCTGCAATCGCGTGGCTGTGTAAACAGTATCCCGGGCAAGCTCGCGCGGGATGCAAATTGCTCATTGTTGACGAGCCGATAGAGCTGGATGACGCGAAAACCGTGGCATTATTCCGCATCGTTCAGGAATCACTGACAAACGCCGCACGATATGCGGAAGCTAAGCAGGTAGGCGTCACGCTTTCCGTGTCTGATGATAATATCGTCGTCGAAGTGCGCGATGATGGCAAGGGATTTGATCCTGCGTTGATGTCCGGCCATCGATCATTCGGCCTGCTGGGTATGCGCGAACGTGCGATCGCACTGGGAGGCATGGTGACCATAGACAGTGCGCCATCAAAAGGCACTAGTGTGTCCGTACGAATTCCAATCCGAAATGAGGAGTGCATACTATGATCCACTTGCTGATCGCTGACGATCACGCCATTGTCCGCGAAGGTCTCAAGAAGATCTTTGCATTGACGTCGGATATTAAATCGGTAGCGGAAGCGAGCGATGGCGGTGAAATATTGAAATTGCTGAACAGCAGCCAGCACTTTGACTTGCTGCTTCTGGATCTCACCATGCCTGGAGTTAGCGGCACTGACATGATCAGTCACGTCAAATCCAATTATTCATCATTGCCCGTCATCGTATTCAGCATGCACAACGAGCCTCAAGTGGCAATGCGCGCGGTAAGAGCCGGCGCTGACGGGTACATCGCCAAGGATTGCAATCCGGAAGTGTTGCTCGACGCAATCCGCAAGGTCGCGGTCGGCGGAAAGTACATAGATCCATTGCTGGCCGAACAACTCGCCTACGAAGCTGTATTTTCCGGGCAGCGCCCGCCACATAGTCAGCTTACCGAACGTGAACTCGAAGTTTTTCGACTACTGGTTTCGGGTAACCTTATCAACGCAATCGCGGACAAACTTGCGATCAGCAACAAGACCGTCAGCACCCACAAATTGAAACTCATGTATAAAATGAAAGTGGACAGCGTTGCAGACTTGGTACGCTACGCTATTCAGCATAACCTTTTCCACTGACGACCCCAGAATTTTCGGGATTCCTCCCTAAGGAAATTCCTACCCCACCCCCGACATTTTCCTAGGCAAAAATCAGCATTTCCTGATGGCGTTGTGTTCTTGCACCCAGCATAATTATCTTGCTGCAGCCGGATTCCACGCGAATCTAACAATGGTCGTGTGCTACGGACGTGCCAGCATTTTTACAACTGGTCTGCGGGGACATTCCCCGTTACGCAATAAGGAATAAGTGATATGGGAACTGGTACGGTTAAATGGTTTAACGACACAAAAGGGTTTGGTTTCATTACGCCTGATGAAGGTGGAGCAGACCTGTTTGCGCATTATTCGGCAATCAACATGAACGGATTCAAGACGCTCAAGGAAGGTCAGCGCATCAGCTATGAAATCACGCAGGGTCCAAAGGGAAATCAGGCTGCCAACATTCAGGAAATCAAGTAACACCCTCAATGCGATTGGCGCAGATTACCGCACGCGGTATTCTGCGTCGATTACTTACCTGCTTTATACATACTGAACGTCGCACCTAGCGCGGTTCATTTCGTGCCCTGCTGGTGCGGGAATTTTTATCGCTTACTGGCCGTTACCTTTCTGCATGCCGCAATATGCCTTACACATCAAAACTGAGTTCGCTGAGCATCGGAAACAAGATCATCGATGCGGAACATCGCGCGCTGAATGGCATCGTCGACGATCTGACACAGATGATCATGTTCAATCATGATGTTGCGGTCAAAGTATCCTTCAACCTGCTGTATGACAGACTACGCGATTATTCCGCCAAGGAAGCAGAGTTAGCCCGGGCTGTCAATTTCGCCTTCGCAACGCATCACCAAGCGCATCAACATCTCCTGCAACAGATTCGGATGATCCAGGACCGGTTGGAAAATCAAAAAGGATTTCGCTCCCAGCTGGAGCGCAAGAACTGCATCGAAGCGTTGAAAGCATGCCTGCTGCAGCATATCAGCGTAGAAAGCAAGGAAATCAAGAAAGTTCTGGACACCTACCCCTACGACTTCAATCCCGTGAGTTCCCGCCCGGTTTAGCGCAGGGCCGATTTCGCAATAGAGATAGACGCATTTACCTCCCTGCGCAATATCTTACCATTCTTGGTCCGTGGAAAATCCCTGGCAAGGTAGATCGTCTTCGGCGCCTTGTAGGCGGCAAGATGCTCGCGACCAAAAGCCAACAACTGGTCTGCGGTGGTTGCGCAGTCCGGACGCAAGATCACATAGGCTACCACCAGCACTTTGTCCTTTTCGATTTCTTCGCCGACCGACGCACAGTCAGCCACGTCAGGATGAGACTTCAATACGCGCTCGATTTCATAGGGGGATACCCGGTAACCGAAGCTCTTGATAATGTCATCCTTACGCCCAAGGAACCAGATATAGCCATCGTCATCGTAACGCGCGTAGTCGCCGGTCAAAAACCAACCGTCATGGCGCAGTTTTGCGGTTTCTTCGGGTTGATTCCAGTATTCCAGAAACAATCCGGGATCGTCATCCGGTACACAGATCATCCCCTCTTCGCCTGCCGCAACCTGCTTCAAGGCTTCGGGGTCTAGCAACTGTATCGCGTGACCGGGTTGAGGGAATCCCGCCGAACCGGGTCGTATCGGTCGCGACTTCGTCTGGCACAGGTAATAGGAAAACTCAGACATTCCTACCGCTTCATAGATGTCCATGCCAAACCTTGTCCGCCATTGATTCAGCACTTCATCCGATAGATGTTCTCCGGCACTCATGCAATGGCGCAGACTAGGCACGTCGTGCCCGGCCAGATCGCTCTTCTGTATGATCTGGCGATAGATTGTGGGAACGCCGACAAATATGGTGGCCGAGTGTTTCTTGATCAGGCGCGGCCAGGTGTTGGCATCATTCTTCCCCTCATGCACGATCACAGTCTTGCCCAGATACAGGGGATCCATCAGCCCGGAGCCGAGAACATAGGTCCAATTGAACTTGCCGGAATGCAGGATGCGATCGCCGTCATCGGCAAAGTCAAACCAGTATCTGGAGGCCGGTTTGCGTCCTATCATCGCGCGGTGAGCGTGCAACACGCCCTTGGGGAAACCGGTGGTGCCAGATGTATAAACCAGATAGGCGGGGTCCGTCGATCTGGAGGGAAATGGTGGCTCCCAATGCTGAATTTCAGTCAGCGCAGTCTCCAAATCGATGACGTTCAAGTCGACGGCGCCAAGCACTACACCGACACCGGAAAGTAGCACATGGCGCAGACTGGTCGTGCCATTCAAACTGCCCTGCAGCGCTGCCCAGGCGTTCTTGTCCGTAACCAGTACTGACGCGGCAGAGTCCTTTGCAAGATAGGCTACTTCTTCGGCGGTCAGCAATGTCGACGTGGGCACCGCAACCGCCCCGCGCTTCATTGCCCCGAGAAAGGCCGTTGGATAATCCAGAGAGTTAGGCAGCCGAATCAACACACGCTCGCCCGGTTCCACACCGAGATTCCGCAACACTTGAGCAAAGCGATTGGTGCGTTCCGCCAATTGCGCAAAACTGATTTGCGAGGACCCCGAGCTGTCGTCTTCCACAATCATCGCGATATTGTTTGCTGCAGGTGTGCCCAAATGAGCGTCGGTACAAGCGACACCAATATTGAAATGTTCAGGAACATTCCAGGTCCAGGGTTCGAAAGGCGCAAAGGTCGACATGATTTCTCCCTACAAAATGACGCCGTAAGGCCAGTTCTCGCGCACAACCTGCTGCGGCATCAAATGCAACACCTTTAGCGCAAACTCCGTGTCCTGCGGCGTCAGGG
>JBARHR010000379.1:0-12687 GCA_049799335.1 Gallionella sp.
GGTATCTAACCGCCGAATCATTTCGGGACAATTATAATGGATATCACCGAGCTGCTTGCCTTTAGCGTCAAGAACCGCGCATCAGACCTGCATCTTTCCGCCGGATTGCCGCCGATGATACGCGTACACGGCGACATCCGCAGAATCAACCTGCCCGCGATGGAGCACAAGGAAGTGCATGCGCTGGTCTACGACATCATGAATGACGGGCAGCGCAAGTTCTATGAAGAGAACAAGGAGGTCGATTTCTCGTTTGAAGTGCCCGGGCTGGCACGTTTCCGCGTCAACGCCTTTGTTCACCACCGCGGTGCCGGCGCGGTGATGCGTACCATTCCCTCCAAGATACTGTCACTTGACGACCTCAAGGCGCCGAAAATTTTTGAATCCATTTCGGATTTGCCGCGCGGCCTGGTATTGGTCACCGGTCCAACCGGTTCCGGGAAGTCCACCACGCTGGCGGCTATGGTCGACCATCGCAACGAAAAGGAAATGGGTCACATCCTGACTGTCGAAGACCCGATCGAATTTGTTCACGAGAGCAAGAAGTGCCTGATCAACCAGCGCGAAGTCGGGCCGCATACCTTGTCCTTTCAGAACGCTTTGCGCAGCGCGCTGCGCGAGGATCCGGACGTGATACTGGTGGGCGAGATGCGCGATCTGGAGACGATACGCCTGGCGATGACCGCCGCCGAAACGGGGCATCTGGTTTTCGGTACACTGCATACCAGTTCTGCCGCAAAAACCATCGACCGCATCATCGACGTGTTCCCTGCGGATGAGAAGGAGATGGTGCGCGCGATGTTGTCTGAATCACTGCGCGCGGTAATTTCCCAGGCGCTGCTGAAGACCAAGGATGGGTCGGGTCGTGTCGCCGCTCATGAAATCATGATCTGCACTCCGGCAATTCGCAATCTGATACGCGAAGCCAAGGTGCCGCAAATGTATTCCGCCATACAAACGGGTCAAAATGTCGGCATGCAGACGCTTGATCAATGTCTGACCAATCTGGTCAAGTCCAACGTGATTACCAATGCCGAGGCACGCGCCAAGGCCGCGAACAAGGATATGTTCCCCGGCTAGAAGTGATCGAGCGGGCCCGCGCGGCAACTATCGTCAGGAGATTCACCATGGAAAGAGACCAGGCCACCGATTTGATACATAACCTGCTGCGCGGGATGCTCAGCAAGAAGGCTTCGGACTTGTTCATCACGACAGGCTTTCCCCCGGCATTCAAGGTGGATGGCAAGATGACGCCGGTTTCCAGTCAGGCCCTGAGCGCTGCGCATACCCAGGAACTGGCGCGCAGCATCATGAACGACCGGCAGGCCGCAGAATTCGAGGCGTCACACGAGTGCAATTTCGCGATCAATCCCCATGGCATCGGACGCTTTCGCGTCAACGTATTCATGCAACAGCAGCACGTGGGTATGGTGTTGCGTACCATCACCACCAAGATTCCCAACCTCGACGAACTGGGCATGCCCCAGGTGCTCAAGGATATCGCCATGGCCAAGCGCGGGTTGGTCATAGTTGTGGGCGGTACCGGGTCCGGAAAATCAACGACTTTGGCCGCGATGATCGGCCACCGCAACAAGAACAGTCACGGCCATATCATCACCATCGAGGACCCGGTGGAATACGTGCACGAGCACATCAACTGTCTGATCACCCACCGCGAAGTCGGCGTGGATACCGAGTCCTGGCATAACGCGCTGAAGAACACCCTGCGCCAGGCACCGGATGTGATTTTCATCGGTGAAATTCGCGACCATGAAACCATGGAATATGCGATTGCATTTGCCGAGACCGGACACTTGTGTTTGGCGACGTTGCACGCCAACAGCGCCAATCAGGCACTGGACCGCATCATCAACTTTTTCCCGGAAGAGCGACGCACGCAACTGCTGATGGATTTGTCGCTGAACATCAAATCGTTTATTTCGCAGCGATTGATCGGACGAAAGAATACCGCCGGTCGTGTTGCGGCGATCGAAATCCTGCTCAATTCGCCGTTGATTTCCGATCTTATCTTCAAGGGCGAGGTCAATTCCATCAAGGGTGTCATGGCGCAGTCGCGCGAACTTGGCATGGAAACGTTTGACGGCGCGTTGTTCAAACTATTTGAAGAAGATAAAATCTCATACGAGGACGCCCTGCGTAACGCCGACTCGGTCAACGACCTCCGCTTGCGCATCAAGCTGGAAAGCAAATACTCGCTGGACCGCGATGTCATGAGTAACACGCAAAACCTGAAAATCACCTAGCAAGCTTCAACGCACTTCGCCGCGCAACTGTTCTACCGCGTTGCGCAGATCCTTTAGCGATAGCCGCTCGGGCGCGACCGGCGCGCCGACACGCAACCCCACGTTGCGACACGCTCTCGCCTTCCACGGTTGACTCAACGGCGTCCCATGCGCGCGAGAAAAAATGCTGCCCCAAAGGCCGGATAGTGCCATCGGAACAACCGGAACCGGGTTCCGCGTGATGATCTGTGTGATGCCTGGGCGGAAGGCATTGAGTTCGCCGGATGCCGTGACCATACCTTCCGGAAAGATGCACACCAGTTCACCTGCGGCTAGTGCCTGCGCTACATCGTCAAACGCCCGGGATTTGAGCGCGGCGTCATCCCTTTCCGAGGCAATCGGAATCGATCGGCCCGCCTTGAACACAAAAGACAATATCGGCCAGCGGAATACCTGGTGATCGATGACAAAACGTATCGGCCTGCGGCAGGCCGCAGCGACAATCAGCGCATCGACATAGCTCGCATGGTTGCAGATGAGCACTGCGGGACCTGCGTCTGGGATATTGTCGACGCCGTGCTTTTCGAGACGGTAGACGCTGTGTATCAGTATCCATACGATGAAGCGCAGCAGGAATTCCGGCAGCAGTTTGTAGATGTAAATCGCCACCGCGGCATTGCATAGCGCGGCAACACCGAACAACGCCGGGATCGACAGGCCGGCACCGAGCAGCGCGCCCGCAGCCAGCGCCCCGACCACCATGAATAATGCGTTCATGATGTTGTTGCTGGCGATAATCCGTGCCCGTACTTCGGTCTTGCTGCGTGTCTGGATAAGTGCATACAGCGGCACGATGAAGAAGCCGCCGAACAGGCCTATTCCGAGTAAATCAACCAATACACGCCACATCGATGGATCCGCCAGCAAAGTCGGCACCGCAAGCCGCTCACCGACAGGCGCCATCGACGGGGAAGCCCAGGCAAGGTCAAGTCCGAACAGCGTCAATCCGATAGATCCAAACGGCACCAGTCCGATCTCTACCATCTTCCCGGACATGCGTTCGCAAAGCATCGAGCCGGTGCCGATGCCAACGGTAAAAATTGCCAGCAACAAGGTGACGGTCGTTTCGGTGCCGCCCAGCACATTTTTGGCAAAGGCGGGGAATTGCGTAAGCAACAGTGCGCCGTAGAGCCAGAACCATGAAATCCCCAGTATCGAGAGAAACACCGTGCGGTTCTCGCGGGCGAAACCGATATTGCGCCAGGTCTCGGCAATAGGGTTTGGGCTGATTCTCAATTCCGGTGCAGGTGCAGGGGCGTCCGGAATCTCGCGGCTGGCCATATAGCCGGCGATCGCCACGATCAACCCGCCCGCGGTAATCCACGCCGTGCCGCTGTCCAACGCGGCGATCAGCGCACCAGCTATCGTGCCGACCAAAATCGCGACGAAGGTACCGGCTTCCACCAGGGCGTTGCCGCCGATCAACTCTTCTTCTTTCAGATGCTGCGGCAGAATCGCGTATTTGACCGGCCCGAACAGCGCGGACTGCAAGCCGAGCAGAAACAGCGCCGCCATTAACACGCTCAAATTGTGCGCTGCAAAACCAACGCCGACCACCGCCATGATGACGATTTCCAGCAGCTTGACCAGTCGCGCGACACGTGCCTTGTCGTATTTGTCGGCGAGTTGCCCGGCCGTGGCAGAAAACAGCAAGAACGGCAGGATGAATATTCCGGCCGCCAGATTTGCCAACAGCTCCGGCTTGACGGTGGTCCAGCTTGCCGCCTGAAAGGTGAGCAACACGATCAGTGCGTTCTTGTACAAATTGTCATTGAACGCACCAAGGAATTGGGTCCCGAAGAAGGGGAGGAAGCGACGCGTTTGCAATAGGTGGAATTGTCCGCTCATGTAGTGCTCCGCATGTAAATTTTGACGGTGTAAGACTGAACTCGGACGGTCTCTACGTACCCAACCAACGTTGGTGCTGTCTGGCAATTGCGCGCAAAGCAGCGAGCGACGGTATGCTCGTCACTGCTAGGCAATCCACACAGTTTGCACGTTCAGAAATTCATGCATGCCGTATCGCGATAGTTCGCGTCCATACCCCGATGCTCTTGTACCGCCGAAAGGCAGGCGCGGGTCGGATTTAACCATGCCGTTGATAAAGGTGCACCCGGCGCCGATTTGCCGCGCCAATGATTCCGCTCGCGTCACATCTTTGCTCCAGATTGACGAACCCAATCCGTATCGCGTTTCGTTCGCGATGCGCAGTGCATCGGCCTCGTCGAGAGCGCGGATAATTATAGCCACCGGACCGAACAGCTCTTCCTGGCAAGCTCGTGTGGCGGCGCTGACCTGGTCGAGAATCGATGGCTGGTAATAGTAACCGTCGTCCTCGACCGGGTGGCAACCTGTTACCACATATGCCCCCTGTGCAATTGAGTCTGAAACTTGCCGGTGCAGAGAGTCACGCAGATCACGTCGCGCCATCGGTCCGATCTGCGTCGCTTCGTCCATGGGGTCGCCAATTCTGAGAGCATCCACTTTAGTCCTAAGCCGCGCCAGAAATTCATCGGCAATTTGCGGAACCAGCACAAAACGTTTCGCCGCGATGCACGACTGCCCGCAATTCATGAAGCGCGATGCAACCGCCATATTGACCGTCAATTCCAGATCAGCATCTTGCAATACGACGAATGGATCCGAGCCCCCCAACTCCAACACACATTTCTTCAAGTGCCGGCCGGCGCACGCGGCGACCTTCCGACCCGCGGCTTCAGAGCCTGTCAGTGTGACGCCGTGGACATTGGGATTTGATATGACTTTATCAACCATGTCGACTTCTATCATCAACGTGGAAAACAGACCGTCGGGCAAACCGCTGCCCTTGAAAATGGCTTCAATCGCCAGCGCGCACTGCGGCACGTTAGGCGCGTGTTTCAGCAACAGTGCATTGCCGGCCATCAGCCCCGGTACCGCCGCACGGAATACCTGCCAGAAAGGAAAATTCCACGGCATGATGGCCAGAATCACGCCGAGCGGACGATAGGCTACGTAGCTCCTGGCAGCGTCAGATTCAACCGGCTCGCTTTGCATGTAGGACTCGCCGTGCTGCGCGTAGTAGTCACATACGTTGGCACACTTCTCAATTTCCGCGAGCGATTCTTTCAATGGTTTTCCCATTTCCAGCGTGATCAGCGTCGCGAAATGTCGGGGTTTGGCCCGCAAGGTTTTTGCGACGTCGCGCAAAATCTCGGCACGGTGAAGAAATGCGGCCTTGGCCCATTGCTGTTGTGCATGTTGTGCACGATCCAGTACCTCCGACAATCGCGGTTCATCCCAACTGCCAAAAGTGCCGATCACCCGATCGGTGGCAGGATTACGGCTTAGAAATGGCATGGCGTCTTTCCGATGATAGGTCAGGACTGACAACATAAAGCAATGTAGCGCCAGAGACAACATCGCAATCAGCGCCGCTGAAACTCGCAATCATAATCTTTGGGCATGCACGGTTTTCGTCTGCTGCCTGTTCCGCACATTAGTGGTACAGACCTCTTGGCGCACTGCCATGACACAGCGCGCGCACGTCGCCGGGACGGGGGAACTTTCGCGTTCCTGCGGCGTTCATGACTCGCTTTGCTGTGACATGCAATGGTTTGTTGTTAAGCTCGCTGGATGAACATTCGGCATTCAGGAGACGTTAGGAGCGCTTTGTTATCAGGTTGCCGTTGCCATCCATATTATGGGAGGCGGCATGCACTCACATGGTCACGAGGGCGGCGGGCACGACGGCGGCGACGGCAAACCTGCGCGTGCTGCCGCCTAGTTTTTGCAACGGGAGGTTGCGATTTCTTTGCGCTGTTCGGCCAGTTGTGCAATTGCGCTGAATTTGTCGGCCAGCCCGTTCTTCGCAAAGTAGTCGATGACGAATAACGGGATTACCGTGTCCGGTTCCCAGACGCCTTGAAAACTCAGCGTGCTGCCCTTATCCGTTGCGGCAATATTCCAGCTGCCTTGAAATAACCTTGAGTCACCTTGCAACTGCTTGAACGAAATCCGGTCGTTCGGCATTTCCGTGTATTCCAGGGTCGAGTGCAGGCGGACATGAAAGAACAGCACCCGTTCGTCCGCGGTACGACTGACTTTGACTCTGTTTTCCTCCTCGCGAAGCGCGATGGATTCGATTACACCCGGCAGATTCCTGGCGGCCTCATAATCTGTGAGATAGTTGTATGCGGCGCATTTTGACAGCGAGGTATTGAAACTCGCGTTCAGGAAATAGACCGAGCTCTTTCGGTTTACTTCGACCCGGACTTCGGGAAGTATGGATGCTGACGCAGCCACATTTGTCGTCAGGCAAAGCAGCAAGAGCATCAAGCGTTTCGTCATGCAGGCTTTATAACCCGGCAATGTGACGTATCGATGACACCAACAGCTTGTTGGCAGAGTAGTGGGGAAGCGCACTGTGCAGCGACGAACAGACGAAAGAAAGCGACCCGCCAAGTGGCGAAGCAGAGCATTGAACCTGATGCTGCTGGTCGCCCTGGTTGCGGGCATGCGCGCCTGGCAGCATCGCGATATTGTCAGCGGCGCCGCACCCGCTTTGCAGGGAACCGTGTTAACCGGCAGCAAATACGAATTGCCGGCACATCCACAGCGTCCGGTGCTGGTTCATTTCTGGGCAACTTGGTGTCCGATCTGTCGTGCCGAACAAGGCACCATCGACGCAATCTCCGATGAACAAGGCAATGTCATCACTGTTGCGATGCAAAGTGGCCGCACCGATCTGGTGGCTAATCACATGCAGCGGCAGGAGCTTCGCTTTCCGGTGATCAACGATCCCGAGAGTGAAATAGCAGCGCGATGGGGCGTGCATGCTGTTCCGGCCAGTTTCATCGTTGCGCCGGATGGAACGATAGAATTTATAGAGGTCGGCTATACCACCGGCATCGGCTTGCGGCTGCGCCTGTGGTGGGCAGGGATATGACAACGGTATGCGTATGCTTCAACCACGAGTTGCTTCCCGGCGGATTATGTTGCATTCTGCATTTGCACTCTGGATTGTTGGACGTTTTCGTTCAATCAACCCGTCTGGTGTGAAAATACGTGAACTTGCCAGTGTGCTTGCGCCGATGCAGAGGTGCAGAAGTTCACCCACAATACGCAAGGACGATACAACGATGGCGGAATTCCTACCCGTACTTGAATCGGCACTGACTTGTCCAGATTGCGGAACAGTTAAAGTCGAAATCATGCCGACAGATTCCTGCCTATGGTTCTATGAATGCAGCCATTGCCACGTCTTGCTCAAACCAAAGCCTGGAGACTGCTGTGTGTTTTGCTCCTACGGCGCAATCCCTTGCCCGCCGATTCAACAACACGGAAAACTCAGCGGATGTTGTTAGCAAGCATCGTGTGAATTGTTCAAACTTGGCTGGCCCAATACTTGGAGAACGAAGCAGATGAATTCTGAACGGATATTTGCACTATTACTGCTCGCTGCGGGGAGCAGCGCGATGGCCGAATGGCTGCCAGTCAGTGCCGGCAATGACGGCACGCAAACTACATATACAGGCGGCAAAGCCATAACAGTGTCGGGCCACATCGTCAACATGAGCAGCCTTCAGGATTTCAGAACACCGCAGCGTATCGAAGAATCTCCCGAGCCTATGCTTTACAAGTCCGTCGAAAAGCAATTTGCTTTTGACTGCGCCAACAAGCAGTTCCGCATGACGTCGTTCGCCTACTATGCCGGCAATATGGGCATAGGGCGGGTCGTACTGGGAGATTCGCATACCGGCTCGTCGGGTTGGCAGCCGGTGAACGACGATCCCATGGATAAAATATTGTTCGCCCGTGCATGTACGAAAAAATAGTGCTGCTCCGGAAATACCAATTGCCTGCGTGAGCGCGATACTGAGGTCATCCGCATGCATTCGCGATCAGGCGTGCGGCGCTTTGTCAATACGGAGTGCTTCGCGAAACGGGCAGGGGTTCAAAGCTCATGCCTCTGTCCTATTCAAATCGAGTTGAACGTATTGCGCCATCCCCGGTCGAATTTGGCGTACGTCCATGAGAACAACCAATAATGAAGACGACGACAGCCCCTGGCAATACCATGTTTGTCCTGTTCGGCGCCGGTGGCGATCTTTCCTGGCGTTTGCTGGTTCCTGCGATGTTCAACCTGTTCCTCGATGGAAATTTGCCGGAAGGTTTCGTCCTGCTTGCGGTTGATCGTGCAGATTCCACCAATGAGCTCATCGCGGAGCATTACCTAAAGGGCGTCACGGCGTATTCCCGCAGAGGCAAACCTGCTAAGGATGCATGGAGCTCTTTTGCCGGCAAGATCCGCCACGTCACGTTTGACGTTTCAGACGCCGCAGGATTCAAGAATTTGTCCGAGGCGTTGAATGCCTGTGAAGCTGATTTTGGTGGAAAAGCGCAACGCGTATTCTATTTGGCAACGCCACCAACACTATTCGAACCCATCGCCCTTGGCCTTGGCAAAGCAGGGTTGGCGCAGGACCGCGACAACGTCCGGCTGGTTGTCGAAAAGCCTCTCGGCAACGATCTCGATTCGTTCCGCGAGATCAACGCGTCACTGTGTCGCGTCTTCGAAGAGCGGCAACTGTTTCGCATCGATCATTTTCTGGGAAAAGAGACCGTGCAGAATATTCTGGCCATGCGTTTCGCAAACCCCATCTTCGAGCCGATATGGAACCGGCGCTATGTGGATCACGTCACCATCACCGCCGCCGAAACACTGGGGGTCGAGAAGCGCGGCGGATACTACGAACACGCGGGCGCATTGCGAGACATGGTGCAGAACCATTTGCTGCAGCTGCTCTGCCTGGTCGCGATGGAGCCACCGGTCGCCTATGATGCGGATGACATCCGCAACAAAAAAGTGGATGTACTGCGTGCGTTGCGACCCATCCCGCTGGATGCCGTTGATGATTTTGCAGTTCGTGGGCAATATGCAGCGGGATGCATGCCCGGTCAGGAATTTCAGGCTTATCGAAGCGAGCCTGATGTTGATCATCACTCGAACACCGAGACCTACGCTGCGCTGAAACTGTTCGTCGATAACTGGCGGTGGCAGGATGTGCCTTTCTATTTGCGCACCGGAAAGCGGATGGCAGCCGATGTTACCGAGATCTCGATACGCTTCCGTGACGTACCGCATCATGCATTCCCGGCATCGGCCGGACTCAATACGCAGCCGGCGCGGCTCGTCATACAAATTAATCCGGAGCAGGGTATCGTGCTCAAGTTCGTGGCCAAGGAACCTGGCTCCCAATTGCGACTGCGTCCCGTCGACATGCGCTTCAGCTACAAAGAGGCCTTTCAGGTTGAAATACCGGCAGCTTACGAAACGCTGTTATGGGATGTCATGATTGGTGATGCCACATTGTTCATGCGTACCGATCAGGTGGAAGCCGCGTGGAAACTGCTGATGCCGGTAATCGACGCATGGGCGGAGAAGCCGGCTGCAGATTTTCCCAATTACGCAGCGGGCGCGTGGGGCCCGGAGGCAGCAAACGGGATGGTGGCGAACGACGGTAACAGCTGGTTGACGCCAACCCTGACCAAGGAGTGACGGAAAATGAATTTGGATAGCAATCCGCCAACGCGGGTATGAGCAACGATCCAAACACCTGCGGCGACGCACCCGGCAGCCCCGGCATATCGCCAACCTGGTGCAGCAGCGCCAAAGAAGCGGTGGGTTGCGCGCTGGGCCCCTCACGCGTGTGGTTCACGATAGGCGGCGGTATCATCAATGAAATATTTTTTCCGCGAGTTGATATCCCGCAAGTACGCGACTTGGGCTTTATCGTAGCGGACGACCAGGGGTTCTGGATCGAGGTCAAGCGCATGGATAGCCATCAACTGATCTGGGCGTCATCAGGAATTCCTGCGATAGAGATCCTGCATCATCATGAGCGCTTTGAACTCAGGCTGCGCATTACGCCTGACACCCATCGTGACGTGCTGTTGGTGGACGTGCAGCTTGAAGGTGATCCGGATCTGCGGCCGCATGCCTTGCTGGCTCCGCACCTGGGTGGCAGCGGGCACAACAACCAGACTGAGGTAAGTAGCTATCGTGGCCGCAAGATATTGTGGGCCGAACAGGGCACGTTCGGTCTGGCACTGGCCGCGGTGGATAACAGTCAGCGCGACGCCTGGCATCGGTGCAGCGCCGGCTATGTAGGTGCCAGCGACGGATGGCAGGATTTTTCTCGCAACGGCAGAATGCAATGGCAATATTCGCACGCGGGTCCGGGGAATGTCGCATTGATGGGCGAACTTCCCCGGCAAGCGACGCTTGCCTTGGGATTTTCCGGTAGCAAGGAATCTGCAGCAACGTTGGCAATCTCCGCGCTGTTGCGTCCGTTTGCAGAACCTTGGCAACAGCTGAAGGATGACTGGTCGACATGGCACCGCGGATGCGTGGAACGCTGCGATGGCCTGCCAGAGATTCCTGATACATTGTGCAGCCAATTTCTGACCTCCGCCATGGTGTTGCGCACCCATCAGGACAAGAACTATCTGGGCGCTATGGTGGCCAGCCTGAGCGTCCCTTGGGGTAACACGCGCGACGAGCGCGGCGGTTATCACCTTGTATGGCCGCGCGATCTGGTCGAGAGTGCCGGCGCGTTGCTGGCACTCGGTGCGGAGGATGAAGCGCGGGACATTCTTCGTTATCTCATCGCGACCCAGCATGCCGATGGACACTGGTATCAAAACCAGTGGTTGGGCGGAAAGCCGTATTGGCAAGGTGAACAGCTTGATGAAACCGCGTTTCCCGTTTTGCTGGCAGCTAACCTGGCGAGGCGAGGGGCACTGCAGGGTATCGAAGTGTCGGACATGATTATGCGCGCGCTCGGGTTTGTAGTGCGTACCGGGCCGATCAGTCAGCAGGATCGTTGGGAGGAAGACGCGGGAATCAATGCGTTCACGTTGTCTGTCTGCATTGCCGCCCTGGTAGAAGGCGCTGCGTGGCTAACTCCGGCGGTAGCTGAATTTGTACTGGCACTGGCAGATTTCTGGAACGCGCATATCGAGGACTGGACTGCTGTCCACGACACAGCGCTGGCACGCAGTCTCAACGTGCGCGGATATTACATCCGCAATGCTCCTACGGAACGTGAGAACAATCCGCGCGCATTGCTCGATGTGCTGCCGATCAAAAATCTGGCGCGCGATCCGGGGTTGTCCGCGGAAGATCAGGTGGGAATAGATTGTTTACAGCTGGTGCGCTTCGGCCTGCGCCGCGCCGACGATCCCCTGATGATCGACACGATCAAGGTCATCGATGCACTGCTGAAGGTTGATACACCCAGCGGGCCGTCATGGCATCGCTATAACGGCGACGGCTATGGTGAGCATGACGATGGAGCACCATTCGACGGCGTCGGTACCGGCCGGGTCTGGCCGTTACTTACCGGGGAACGCGGGCACTATGAACTCGCAGCTGGAAAGGATCCGCTGCCCTATCTTGAATCGATGGTCGCCATGAGCGGTGTGGGTGGGATGATTCCGGAACAGGTGTGGGACGAGGATGCTATCCCATCACGAAGTCTATTTCCCGGCCGCCCCAGCGGATCTGCCATGCCCTTGGTATGGGCACATGCGGAATTCATCAAGCTGTTGGTATCACGACAACTCGGACATCCATTTGACCGGCCGCTTGCAACGTGGAACAGATATCAGGGAAAATCTCCCGATGTACGCCATGCGATCTGGTTGCCGCAGGCGCCTATTCATGACATGCAGGCGGGACAGTCGCTACTCGTTGCTTTGTTTGAGGCGAACGTCATCCACTGGAGCATAGATGGGTGGAAATCTGCACACGACGCTGCAACAGAAGACAGCGGATTGGGTCTTCACGTTTTCCAATTTGATGAAGCGTTGCTGCGCACCGGGCAGCGTATCGATTTCACATTCCGGCGCGTTGACACGGGTGTATGGCTGGGGAACGACTTTTCTATAGCTATTGGATGACTTTGATTTTCGGGTGTAGTGAACTTGAAAACGCGGACGTCATTTATTTTGAGGCCGCTTAAATTGACTGGGAGCAAATATCATGAGCACTATGGAACAAATTGAGTTGAACGCATATCGCCAGGAGATCGTTTCGGATATGCAAAAATTGGTAGAAAAATATCGCACAGTTTTCAACTGGGATATTCCGGAAGTGGACGAGCGTGCCGCAAAAAAGCTCATCGTGTCCGCGATGCAAACCGCTTTGAACGACATCGCCGAGAACTCCAAAGCCTGAGATGATTTAGAAATTTGCACTTGAAATAGGCGGAACTTCAAGATCCCGCGGAGATTTCATAACAAGTTTCACCTTCCGCCTTTTTTCAATGTGTCTAGTACTGGCTTGTGTCGCCAAGTGCTGGCATGAGTAGCCACTTGTATGGTTTGGGTGGTGGTATCG
>JBARHR010000380.1:0-2728 GCA_049799335.1 Gallionella sp.
CGGTGATGACGATGGAAATATCTAGCACGATCATCAGGTAGCTGGTCAGGACGATAGCCAAGACCCGATTACGTTCTTGGTGAGAAATTTGAATGTTGTTCGTATTCATGATCAGTATGCCAAAATAGTTAGGTGTTGGACTTCCCGGAGTAGTGAATGCCCAAGCTATGACGACTCTCCAAGTCTGGAGTCATCGCAAGCTTGACGACAAGATCAGCAACGCTTTTGCGCGACACATATTTATCTGCTGCCTTGAACGGCTCACCTTTTTGCGTCGTCCCATAAGAGATTTCATCAAGGTCGTTGAGCCAGGCGGGACGCAGGATTGTGTAGTCGAGGTCGGATTCCTCAAAGATGGCAGTTGCATCTCGATAGGGGTCAAGAATGCTACCGTGCCGCTCACCTGGAATTTCGTCGTAGACGCCCATTGAGCTAATGAAGATCAGCCGAGTGATCTCGGCAACATGCATCGCCTTGACGATATTCTGAGCCATTGGCTTGAGCGCACCAGCAAGATTGGCATAAACCACATCTTGGCCAGCCATGGCTGATTCCAAATCCTTCACATTCATTGCGTCGCCTTCTATGATGGTAACGCGATCGGTCGGCAAACCTTTTAGTCGTTTCGCACGCCGCAAAAAGAGAGTAAGTTGGGCATCCGGGTGTTGCAAGAACAAAGTTGTAGCAACTCTTGCAATTTGTCCGTTGGCTCCAATGATCAATATCCTTGTCATCGATCTTCTCCTCAAATAGATTCCGCTAAGTCGGCAGTTTCTGGTTGAAATTGTTCATCACTTACCTTTTCCTGCCAGTCAGCGGCCTTGCCATCGACTTGTTCTTGAATGGCTATGTGGGTCATTGCCGTGGTGGCAGTGGCGCCATGCCAATGTTTCTCGTTAGGGGCAATCGATACCACATCACCGGGACGAATTTCTTCGATAGGGCCACCCCAGCGCTGAACGTGGCCACAACCGGCTGTAACGATCAGCGTCTGGCCCAGAGGATGGCTGTGCCACGCGGTTCTTGCACCAGGCTCGAATGTGACGCTGGCTCCGCTGGCGCTTGCCGGCTCTTGAGCCAGAAACAGATAATCCACGCGTACTGCACCAGTGAAATACTCAGCAGGTCCTTGGGTAGAGGGCTGCGAACCGATTCGTGTAATGTTCATTTTCAATCTCCTTGAGTTTGGTCGAGTGCTGTAATTGGTTTATTTGATGGGCGCCAGTTTAGTAGGCACGTTGGCATTTGATTAGAGGGTATAATCGGCATGGACATATGAAAATAATTCATAAATGGCACACGAAAATTTAAATGATCTGTTGGCCTTCGTTACCGTGGCGCGTGAGGGTAGCTTCACCAAGGCTGCCGCGCAGCTCGGTGTGTCCCAATCAGCTTTGAGCCACACCATCCGCACCCTTGAATCCCGTCTCGGCCTGTGTCTCCTGAATCGCAGCACCCGCAGCGTATCCCCTACCGAGGCAGGCGAGCGCCTGATGCGTGCGGTCGGCCCCAGATTGGCCGAAATAGAAGCTGAACTGGTGGGTCTGAGCGAGTTGCGCGAAAAACCTGCAGGCACGATACGCATTACGGCTTCCGAGCACGCTGCGAATACCTTCTTGTGGCCCAGGTTGTCGAGACTGCTGGTTGACTATCCTGAAATCAAGGTCGAAATCACCACCGATTCTCGTTTCGTGGACATCGTGGCTGAACGTTACGATGCTGGCGTGCGCACAGGTGATGTTCTCGCCAAAGATATGGTGGCCGTGCGAATCGGGCCAGACATGCGCATGGCAGTCGTCGGATCGCCTGACTATTTCTCTACGCGATCGATACCTAAAACACCACAAGACCTCGCCGAACACACCTGTATCAATCTGCGGTCACTGTCTCGTGGTGGGCTCTATGCATGGGAATTCGAGAAAGAAGGGCACAAGGTGAACGTACACGTCGAAGGGCAATGGGTTTTCAATACCACAGCCCCGATACTTCGCGCGTCATTAGCAGGATTCGGACTCGCCTACGTGCCAGAGGATGCGGTACAGGAACACCTTGCGAAGAAACGCCTGAGGAGAGTGCTCGACGATTGGTGCCCCACCTTTCCAGGCTTTCATCTCTATTACCCAAGTCGACAGTCATCGCCTGCATTCGCGTTACTGGTAAAAACGCTGCGCTATCGGACTAATGATAAGAAGTTAGCTTCGGTCACTCGACGGAAGTAAGTGGCGCTGCTCGCTGTGTCCGCAAAACTAATCAAAGCAGACATCTCAACGATCCTTCCCGCACTTCCGCTTTGGCCGATAATCGGACTAAGCCCGCAAGCGGGCAAGTCGTTGGCCATACTGAAGGTCATTTAACTACCGCAGTTTCCGAGCGTGCCTCGATCACCGCCGCCGAGAGAATAAGAATCCCCCCAACGATTTCTTGCATCGAAAGGTGTTCTCCCCCGATCACTACTGCGGAGAACACACCCACCACCAGTTCGGCCAACAGCAGGATGGCTGCTTTTCCGGCATCCAGACGCGCGACGCCGTAAAAAGTCGCAAGGGTGCCGGGCACCACCCACAGCAAGCTGAATGCGGACAATATGCCGATTTGTTTCGCCGTTAACGTCAGCACGGTGACTTCATCCCAATACAGGAAGCCGAGCGAAATCACGGCGCAACCGCCATTGATCGCGATGGCGCGCACGGTGTCCGGCAGGCCGTGACCAAAGCGCACGGCCACGTTG
>JBARHR010000381.1:0-3290 GCA_049799335.1 Gallionella sp.
GATATCTCCCGGTTCTTCCTTCCCCAACAACGCGCTTATCGAATCAGTGCTAACAGGGTCCGCACTCAGGACGCGATTCTCAACTTTGATGGTCGATCCATCAAGCGCGCGCGCCAATTCCTGTGACGCTGCAAGCCCCACACTATCATTCCGGTAAATCTGGACCAGACGTGTTGGCACAGCATAAGTATCCAGTAAATGGCGGGCAAGAACATTCGCCTCAAGCATGACACCACCGGAAAAATAAAATGAATACTGTGACGGCGCCTTCTCCGGCAAATCGACACTGGGAAACCAGCATGGGACATTCTCTTTTTCACAGAAATCATGAACTGGCTGCCAAGTGGTAGTGGAGGCACCCGAGATCAACGCAAATACGGGCTGTGCACGATAACGTTCTGATAACTGCTCCCCCCAGGTCTCTGGCGCTCCTTGCAGTTCCCATATATCCAGAGTCCACGTGCGCTCGGTTCCCAGCACAAACTCGGCCGCTGAAGTCATGTGACGGCGAGAGTGACCTCGCGTCGCAATCTCGGTGCTGGCGTTCTTCTGAAGAAATATGGATTGAATCATGTCGATCATCGTCTTGCGTCGCACGGGATCAACATCGGGTGTTATCACTGTCGCAAAGCGTATGCTACTTTGCGTAACACCAGGGGACCATTGCGACGACAATTGCCTTAGATACGCGGTCAATGCGCTCAACTCCTGCTCGCTCAAGTTGTAGCGAGGCATGGCAACATTCATCTCGCGGCCTTGATTATTCCTGCCACGAAGAATCGCATCAGCCAGAGATGCATTGGTATAAGGATCGTGAACCTGGTTTAGAGACTTGCTCACGCGTGGATCCATAACCGCCAGATGTTTTTCACTTTTATTTGCAAATAGAAAATTGCCGGTAATAGGTGGCACTTTAATGTTGCCTTCAACTTGACCCATACCGCTTTGCCGGTGGCAGTTCACACATGCAGCCTGGGCACCGGAAACCGTGGTATTGCCAAAACGAATACCGGTGAGTGCAGCCCCGGAAGGAAGTTTACCTTCGAGGTAAATACGTCGACCTGACTCCACCTCACCGGCGGTGGCTGGAACAACAACCTGCTCAAGCGCCACTACCGGCAAAGAAATTACGGTTGTGGCGCCCAGAAAAAATAGCATGCCGATACTCAGCAATCGTGAAGTACCACGCTGAAATAGTCTGTTTTGATTGGAAATCATATTGGTATTCATTCCATCTTATCCGTTAGCATAAAGATGCAACTTTCCGGCGGTGGACCACTTGCTACGGGGTCCGCCGCCACAACGGCAGCATGCACCCCGCAGTTTCAGGTAATTGCAAGATAATTTGTAATTCCCCTTGCAAGATGGACAACGCCAATGTTTGATCTGCTTCGCAGAATTTATCTTATGACTGAAACCCTGTCTGAACAAGAACAGACAATCTTCTATCCGCCGAAACGGATTTTGATTGCCCCCGCCGTATGACTTCTCGATATCTTATTTGGTTTAAAAGTGAATCTTTCCCGAACCGTCAATCCGCTATTTGACGCCAATAATGTCCATCTCATAAATTAGCACGGCATTCGGGCCTACACCACGATTGCCAAACGCACCATAGCCAAGCTCTGGGGGAACAACGATCTCCCACTTTGAACCGGTGGGCATCAGTATCACCGCTTGTTTCAGTCCTTCAAGAAGGCCAGACACTTTAATCGTGGAAGGCTTCTTCTCATCAGACTTGTCAATCGTTGAACCGTCGATGAGCTTACCCTTGTAACGACACCTGATCACACTATTTTCTGTCGGTTTTGTACCTTTACCCGACCGCAAAATTTTGTACTGCACCCCGCTAGGCAGACTGACCACACCCGGCTTGGCTTTATGGGTTGCCAGAAAATCGGCACCAACCTGTTTGTTAGATTCCGCCAATTCTCCCTTGGCCAATGCTGCTTTCTGCCTCAGGCTCATCTTGCCGCCCTTGAGCAGCTGCTCCTTGTTTCTCGCGTTGGCATCTTCTTGAGAATAATCTGCCGACGCAGAGGGATTCACCCCAGCCGTAGTACCCGCGGGCGTCTCTCCCAGGGACTGGTTGTCAATAACCACCGATTCCTCGGCTATGGCCTGATGTCCAAACAAACCAAGGCTAAGCAGTAATATCCATTTCATATTCCTGTGCTTCTTCATCATCAATATCCTTCAGTAATGGTACTTTTTCAACATAACCCGTTTGCAAAACAAATCACTTGATGGCAACCAGCTCCACGTCAAATACCAGCACTTCGTTAGGACCGATATCGTTCCCGACTCCGCGCTCTCCATAGGCAAGCACTGAGGGGATGACGATGTGCCATTTCGAGCCGACTGGCATCTCACTCAACGCTTGTTTCCAACCCGGGATGAGTGCCGATACCTTCAAGCTGGCGGGGTGGCCGGGTTCGGTTGCATCAAATTCCTTGCCATTGATCAGGGTGCCACGGTAGCTGACTTCAACCATGTCGGATTCCGTAGGTTTCTTGCCGTTGCCTTCCTTGATGATCGTGTATAACACCCCGCTAGGTAAAGCGGTTACGTTTTTCTGGGATTTGTAGTCGGCCAGATAAGCCTCGCCCTTCTTCTTGTTGTCACCCAATGCCTGTTGCCTTTTTACGATCGCATGCTGACGCAACTGGGTCTGATAGTCATTCATCACTTGATTGATTTCCCTATCAGTCAGCAGCACTTCCTCGCCTGCGAGGCTGGACTTCAAGCCCTGCACCAACAGATCAATATCAACTTCGGTATTTTCGTTCTTGAAGTTTTTCCCGATACTGCTGCCGATGCTGTAGCTAAGTTTATCTTTATCGGTCTTCAGTACCGTTTTTTCAGCAGCCCGAGCCTGGCCCGTCGCCAGTACCAGGCCGCACAACAAAAGCAAATTATGTTTCAACATGAAATACTGCTCCTTAGAAATATACGACCAACCAAAATGCGGAGGATTGTAAACCCATTACGCTGCGAACAAAAAACAACTTAAAAAAACTTCAGGGCACCTCTAAAAATCCATGTTTCATCCAAATCGCTGAATCAATAAAATTCCCAGCATCTGGTCGAACCCTGAACTTTTAGAGATGCCCTGAAATCCTGAATCTCTTTAAAACACCCGCCGATGCCAAATGATTCCTGGCACCGGCGATCTTCTAGCGACTTCTGTTACGGTGTGACGACTGCGTTAGATGCTGCAGTATTCACTGTGCTGCCTCCCAGGCTGGTCGCCAACAGACGGTAGCTGTAACTGCCTGCTGCAGTCATCG
>JBARHR010000382.1:0-3175 GCA_049799335.1 Gallionella sp.
CCGACCTCAGCGCTGATGAAGCTACTAAGGAAGCTCAATCCTTGCGCTACTTAAACTCGGCACGCTCCGTAATACATTTGCTGGACAAACCAATCTCCTTTGATGATGTTCAGGATGCGATCTATCGTCAGCCAGCACCCCTGATCATCATTGGTAGCGCGGGAAGTGGCAAGACCGCACTTACTCTTGAGAAACTCAAACATTCCGAAGGTGAAGTGCTCTATGTCACCCATTCCGCTTATCTGGCACAGAGTGCACGCGGTCTTTACTATGCCAATGGTTTTGAGCATGCTGAACAGGAAGCGACGTTTTTTTCCTACCGTGAATTTATTGAATCCATCCGTGTTCCAACAGGGCGTGAAGCCCATTGGCGCGACTTTTCCGGCTGGTTCACGCGGATTAAAGCCACTTTCAAGGATATAGACGCTCATCAGGCATTCGAGGAAATTCGCGGTGTGATCGCAGCCGGCGCACAGGGCGTCCTGAATCGTGATGACTATCGCAAGCTCGGTGTGCGCCAGTCTATTTTTGCACATGATCAGCGCGACAAGCTGTACGATCTGTTCGAAAAATACCGTGCATGGTTGACGGACAGCAAACTTTATGACTTGAATCTGGCGGCTCAGGAATGGCGGGCTCTCGTATCGCCACGTTACGATTTTGTCGTGGTTGATGAGGTTCAGGATTTCACAACTGTCCAGTTGTCACTTATCCTCAAAACGCTCAAGAAGCCCGGTCACTTCTTGCTGTGTGGGGACTCAAATCAAATCGTTCATCCCAATTTCTTCTCATGGGGGCAAGTCAAGAGCCTGTTCTGGAATGATCCGAAACTTGCCGAACGGCAGGAGTTGCGAGTGTTAAGCGCCAATTTCCGCAATGGTCTGGAAGCCACGCGCACGGCCAACCAGTTGCTCAAGATTAAACGGCAACGATTCGGATCGATTGACCGTGAGAGTAACTTTCTAGTGCAGGCCGTAGGCGGCGAACCTGGCCAGGTTGCGCTGATGGCAGACAAGGAAGCGATCATGCGTGAGTTGGATCAGAAAGTTCGGCTTTCTACCCAATTCGCCGTATTGGTTATGCGTGATGAGGATAAGTTGGAAGCGCGTAAACATTTTACAACTCCGCTGTTGTTCTCGATTCATGAGGCCAAGGGATTGGAATACGAGAACATCATTCTTTACCGGTTTATATCGGATCACCGTGCCGAATTTAGCGAAATCGTCGACGGGGTAAGCAAAAGCAGTCTTGTCGCTGAAACACTGGAATACCGTCGCGCCAAGGATAAGTCGGATAAATCGCTGGAAGTTTATAAGTTTTTCGTGAATGCGCTTTATGTGGCACTGACACGGGCAATCAAAAATCTGTTCATCCTTGAATCCGATACTTCGCATCCACTTTTTGGTTTGCTCGATCTGGCCGTTGCTGGACAGGTGAAAGTGGATGCGCAGCAGTCCAGCAAGGAAGATTGGCAGAAAGAGGCGCGCAAGCTCGAACTGCAGGGCAAACAAGAGCAGGCGAATGCCATACGCCGCTCCATCCTCAAACAGGGCACCCCACCTTGGCAGGTATTTGACGAACCGTGGCTGAAAACTTCCCTCATCAAGGTATTTCGTGAACAGGCACCGGGTGGGAAGCCAAAACAACAGCTTCTGGAATACGCCACCTATCATGAAGAACCGGTACTCGCTGAATGGCTGATCACAACAGCAAAATTTGATACTGCCAGAATGTTTGTGAATCAGCTGGATACGTTAGGCCGCAAAAGTTATGTTCCCTACTTTGCGCACAACTTCAAAGAAATTTTGCGCCAGTGTGATCAGTACGGCATGGAACACCGTCTGCCAATGAATCAGACGCCACTGATGGCGGCGGCTGCCGCAGGGAATATACCCCTGGTTGAGGCTTTGTTAGAGCGGGGAGCGGATCGAGAAAATACCGACCAGTATGGTCAAAACGCATTGCACCGGGCGATGGGTGTCGCGTTTCGCGATGCGAAGTTTGCTCGCGTCCATTTCGCAGCCCTCTATGAACTCCTCGCGCCACCGAGCGTAGACGTTAATACGGGAGATCGGTTGGTACGCATCGATCGGCATCTTTCCGAATATTTTCTTTTCCAGACTCTTTGGGTACTTTTCAAATCGCGCTTCACTCACCCATTGGGCAGCCCTACCGCTGGTTTTGAAACACAGGCCATTCTAGAAGTCTGGAAACACCTGCCTGCCAACGTGGTGTATCCGGCGCGCAACAAACGACAAAGCATATCTTCCCTGTTGTCGCGCAACGAGGTGAATCGTGACTACACTTACAATCGGGAACTGTTCAAACGCGCCAGACAGGGCTGGTACCAGTTCAATCCAAAGTTGTCGGTGCGTAGCGGCAAGGGTGATGAGGAGGTCTGGCATTCCATTTACGCGGCGTTGAATCTGCAGCTGATCAACGAGTTTGCCCGTTGTCACTTGTTTGAATATCTTTCAGACTGGGATCAGATAGGTGAGCTCTGTGAGATGGCGAATTTGCAGAAACCTTCAATTCCGATTGCTGCGGAACGAGTAATGGCCCGTCGTGAAGCGGACAAATTAGAACGGGCCAGGCTTGAAGCTGTACAACGTGCAGCACTACAGCACAGGCAAGAAGAGCTGGAAGCGTCCAGGCTGAGAAAACAGACCCAAAGACCGAAATGGGGTACCTCAGAAGCAAAACGACTCGAACTTGAGCGTGTACGCCAAAAGATCGAAGATAGGAAGAAGAAGTCTCTGGATGATATGTAGCATAGGCGTGCAGATTGATGAACATCCACTTTATGACGATCAGTTCGCTATGGTGAATTAAGAATTAACACTATGTGCCATTTGCGGTATGTCGCACCCGCCGTCCAATTGCCTTCAATTATGAACAATGTGAGCCAATCTGCCGATTGGGAGGCACCGCTGATCACACCTAATACTTAAAAGTGTATTGACAACAGCATTACGTTGTATAGAATCCATTAATGGATATTGAATACGAGCTGCGCGGCATTCGTTTTAGATGGAACGAGGGTAAAGGCAAGCTAAATATAAAGAATCATGATGGCGTTTCATTTGAACAGGCCGCACAAGTATTCTTTGATCCATTTGTCCAGTATTTGGATGCATCACGAAATAGTGAAAAACGGGATGGCGCATTGGGTTGC
>JBARHR010000383.1:0-5884 GCA_049799335.1 Gallionella sp.
GTCGAATAGTGTGCGTGGTCTCGTTGCCGCCGCGATGATGTCGGTCAGCATGACTCCCGCCTTCTGATAGCGATAGTCACCGCGATACATTTTTCTCAGCCCGTTCAGTGCGGCGCCACAAAGCAGGCGTGTGTCGTCGGTGGGACTGGACAAGGGCAATAGCATGCTTGGATGATATTGACGATCCTGGTTTCTGTGCGGGTTGGTGCGGATGTACACCTGTATTCCTCCCGCCAGTGAACGCTGGGCACGCAATTTTTCGGCTGCACGGGTCGTGTACGCTATTACCGCCTGCTCCAAGTCGGCCAATTGCGTTACTGGCACGCCAAACGAGCGTGACGAGATGATCTGCTGTCTGGCCGGCGCGACCTCACCCATTTCGAGACAGGCCTCGCCATTTAGCTCCGCCACGATACGTTCTATTACCACCCCAAACTCTGTACGGATGCGCTTGGCAGGGCTGTATTTCAACTCTAGCGCCGAGTCGACGCCCATCTGCTTCAGGCGGGCACTAGTGCGTTTGCCAACGCCCCAAACTTCCCCGACCGCAATTTTCGCGAAGAGATTGTCAAGCATACGCACTGTCATTTCATTGAAATCGCACACTCCGTGAAATTGTCTCTGTTTCTTGGCAACATGATTCGCCAGCTTAGCCAGCGTCTTGCTCTGGGCTATTCCCACACATACAGAGATGCCCACTCGTTGTTTTATCGTATCGCGCAGGGTTTGCGCGTGTATCGTCGCGTCGGATATGCCGGTCAAATCAAGGAAACACTCGTCGATCGAATAGACTTCCTGGCAGGCGCCGAATTGCGACAGCAATTGCATTACGCGGTTGGAAATGTCAGCGTATAGCGCGTAGTTCGAAGAAAGCGCGCCTATGCCATTGCGTTTCGCAATGTCCTTCAATTGGTACCAGGGCGTCCCGGTTTTTATACCCAGATCCTTGACCTCCTGCGAACGCGACACCACGCAACCGTCGTTATTGGAAAGGACAACTAGCGGTTTTCGTTCCAGACCTGGTTGGAACAGACGCTCGCAGGAAACATAGAAATTATTGCAGTCGACCAGGGCGATAGTGCGTGGCACGAGGATCGCCCCTCTACTTGAGTTTATGGACGTTCCAGCTCACCACTCCCCACACGGAAAAGTCCTGTTCATGTCTGATGAGGGTGTCAGGATAGGCCGGGTGTGCGGCGCGTAATACTTGTCCTGCCGGTGTGTGAAGCAGTTGCTTCACGGTGAACTCGCCATCGAGCACCGCGATGACTACGCTACCATGTGTGGCAGGCAACGCGCGATCAACTACCAGCAGGTCGCCGTCATATATTCCGAGTCCATGCATAGATTCGCCCGATACGCGCATGAAGAAAGTAGATTCGCGATGTTGTATCAGGTGTTCATCCAGACTGAGGCGCTGCTCGACATGGTCATCTGCAGGGGAAGGAAATCCCGCAGGTACGGCGCTGCGCAACAGTGCGCGTTGTCGACGGAACATCTCCTTGCTAGGACGTGTTAGTGACAGTAGACCGCGTCTGCTGCGACTCATCAGTCGTCCCGGATATCGCGGATGAAAAGTAGCTTGCATCATGGTTACGTCCGGTACTTGCGTATCAACCCGACCAGTACGCCAAATATTTCCAGCGTGCCTTGCGGACGAATGACCGGATATGCCTGATTGGCCGGACGCAGAATGTATTTGCCGCGCTCCTTGGCAAGCGTCTTTAGTGTGAACTCGTTGTCCACGATCGCGACGACGATGTCGCCGACATTTGCGATATTGCGCTTTTCGACAACCGCGACGTCTCCGTCGTGGATGCCGGCGTCTATCATTGAGTCGCCCTTGACAGGTATTAGCGTGGTTTGCGAGGGTCTGTCGATCAGCATCTCGTCGATAACGAAGTAATCGCCTTGCGTGGCCGTCACCGCAACCGGCATGCCTGCCTGCACAGAAGATTCCGCAAGCGGACGGGCGAAGAATTGGCGGGTGGGTATCCATGCGCCGTCCGGGGTGCGTTCGATGAAACCGGCCGCGCTCAATCGTGTCAGCACCGCTTTTACCCAGGATTTTGAAGCGATACCGAACACTTCGCATAGCTTGGCGTAGGAAGGGACATTCTTCCAGTCGGCGTAATAGTCCTGCAGTTTGGCGAGGTAGTCGCCGTCTTTCGGGTTGAAGTCTGTTGAGTCGGAATCGGTCATGACATGTAGTGATACAGAACGAACGTGCTTAACTTTAAAGAACGAACGTTCTTTTGTCAAGCGGGAAAGCGAATAATGTTGAAGCGATCCGCTATGTAACCCGGCGCGGGAGGCAGGATAGCTTGGTAATAATTGGTCCGTGGCGCGGCACGGTTGGCTTGTGATTCAGGGCCGAAATTGCCGGTGTTCAGCGCAAAGGTTATGCGCAGAACTAGTATTCCGAATATTTCTTCGCGCTTCCACGCACCTGGTCAGCGGGGTACTTCAACGCGTTCTTCTCCAGCTTTAGCAACGCCGCATCTTTGAGATCGACCCCAAGCTTGTCGGCGAGGCGAACCAGATACAGAAGAATATCTGCCAGTTCTTCGGCAACAACCGATTTCTTGTCGGGCGTCAGGCTGCCGGACTGTTCTTCGGTAACCCACTGGAAGTGTTCCATCAGCTCGGCAACCTCAACCATCAGGGCCATGTTCAGATTCTTGGGCGAGTGAAACTGGTCCCAATCGCGCGCTTCGGCAAACTCCCGGAGCTTGTCGCGCAACATCTGCAGATCGCTGGCGTTGGTCATGATTTTCGGCTCCTGTGGCGCGGTATTGTAGATTTCGCCTATTGTAATACGCTTCGAGCACGGGCAATATACGCGCCAGCGTTGCGACGACCCCGCAGCGTTGCAACAGTTCTTACAACAAAAAACAAGGATACCGATCATGCAATTTCAATTTGAATTTCACAGATTTCTTCTTGCGTTAATGCTGATGTTGGGCGGCACTTCTTTCGCATTTGCCGCGACGCCAGCCGACGGTACCGCTGAAGAAGAAGCGCCTCCGATAGATTTCTCCGTAGTTTCCGCGACCAAGGACAAAACCCATCCGGGCTACGGCAAGGGCCTCGATACCGGCTTCGTTGTAAACGGGGTGCAAGGTGGAACGCTGGTACTGGTACGTGGAAAAACTTATGCGTTCGACGTTGATACCGGCATCATGCATGACTTTTATTTTTCCAAAAAGGACATTGGCTACGGCATGGCGACGATAAAGAATGGCGTGAAGGGACAGTTCACTTTCAAAGGTGTCGTTACGTTCACGCCCGGTGCGGACACACCGGATACGATTTATTACGCGTGCCGCAATCACAAATATATGGGTGGTGAAATTCATGTGGTCAATCGTGGTGAAGAGGGAAAGTTTCAGGGCGTAAAGTCTAAACTTGCCAAGTGAGCGATTGACCGGATGCGGGAGGCAAAACTACATGTTGGCTCGCCGAGCCAGGCGGAAACGCCATGCGGTGTAAAGCCATCGCTAAACCTGGAGATGTGATGGGCAATGCTATCCGGATTGCACTGCTGCTCGTCGTCAGCAGCGGTGTCTTCGCCGGTGACTATGAAGATGGCCTCGACGCCGCTATGCGCAATGACTATGTCGAAGCGGCGAAGTTTTTCAAGCGCGCTGCTGAGCAAGGTCACGCGGAAGCACAACTTTATCTTGGCATGCTATATAAAGAAGGCAAAGGACTGCCAAAGGACGATAACGAGTCAGGGAATCGCTTCCGCAAGGCAGCCGAGCAAGGCAGTGCTGAAGCGCAATTCAACCTGGGATTGATGTATTACGGGGGGCAGGGCGTACCACGTGATTATGTGGAATCGGTGAAGTGGTACAGGTTGGCAGCAAGACAGGGAAATGCCTACGCGCAAGCTAACCTCGCACATATGTACGCAGAGGGACTTGGAGTGCCTAAGGATGAAGTGCGCGCCCATGCGTGGATGTCTCTTTCCGCCAATTCAGAGGACCGGGCCGTGGCAGATGGCGCCGAATTGCTGATGAATCAATTGGCTGCTCGAATGACCTCGCAACGGATTTCGGACGCGCAGAAAATCGCAAAAGACTGTGTTGCGAATGACTACAAGGATTGTGACTGATGGCTACCGCATTGCGCATACGCGCGGTCGGCACCAACGCGTGCATTTACGCGAGCGGGATTTATTTCTTCTGCTCGTCTTTCTCGAGAACCCCATTGCTCTCAAACTGCTTATTTATTGCCTGAAAAGCCGCACAGCTGCCTTCCTCGCCTTGAATTTTTCTAACGATACGGATGGTCAGTTTATTGACGTTGCTTTCAACACCTGAAGTCGAAACCTTGGTTTCCATTGATTGGATAAGGGCATCAAGTTGATTCGCACAGTCTTTCTCTGCTGTTTGCGCTTTTGATTGCGTATCTCCGTAGGTTGCCGTTGAACATACAAACAATAGTGCTGCTAAAACCAGTTTAAGTCTCATAAATCTCCTCTTTTATGTCGTACCGAATAGTTGAGATTCGAGATACATTCAGACGTTAGTTTTAACAATACTCTACTATTAATGGCGTAATTGCTTGATATTTGGCGGAGAAGGGGGGATTCGAACCCCCGGTACCAGGTTACCAGTACGACAGTTTAGCAAACTGTTGGTTTCAGCCACTCACCCACCTCTCCGGATTATTTGGCTAAAATAAAATCAAACGCAATGCCTGATTTCAAAGTGTCACAAAAATATAAAATATGATCGCAATAGCAAAAGAATACCACTAAAATGTTTGTTTCCCGGTAGCCCGGATATGTTTTGACTGTTCATCCATGGACGGATCAATGTGTAATGAATTCTGATGATAACTAAATGATATAGAAAAGGCCTGAAAAATCAGGCCTTAATTAAAATCTGACTGAACAGATTCATTGAAAATCAAATTGATTTACATCTTCATTTTATTAGGTTTCACCGTTGAAGTGTCCTGGTTCATTTTCATATTATCCTGATTCATGATCACAGAATCCTTTGCGCGAGGCATATCAACAGTTGACATTTCCTTTTTCTCAACAAGCGCCATACCAAATTTGGGACAACTACCAGGAACGTCCTGGACTACTTCAGGATGTGCAGGGCAGGTGTACTTTACACCTTGCCGGATAATGGTTTTATTATCTGTGGTTCGGCCATTAAACGGGTAAACTGACAAACTGACAAACAATAAACCTGCAAAGAAGATTACTGGAAACAAGATTTTACTTTTCATAACATTTTTTTTAATTTTTAAAATCAATCTTTTGTAAAGCTAGGTTAACTATATGCCGGAATAGTTATAGAATTCTCAGGCAGATTTATATGATTCACATATAGTTTTATGTATAGAAGCTTAAATTCCGGCAGGCTTTATATTGCCCCTGGTTTTCCTTCATTTTGGGCAAGGCAACAATGTTACAATTTTACTTAAGGGATTGGTCTGGATTGCCCTTTTCTTTGGTGTAGGTACACTTTCTACCCGCTGATTTACATCACAGCCAAAAAATATGTCTGATCGTTAAGATTAATTGTTATATTCGCACCAGAAAAAAATACGCCTTTACAGTTGCTGGGCATGATCAGAAGTTATTCAGCAACGGCGTAGTAATGTAAGATTCTTCGGGGTGTAGCGCAGTTGGTTAGCGTACCTGCTTTGGGAGCAGGTGGTCGTGTGTTCGAGTCACACCACCCCGACCTTTTCTCTTCGATTACCTCATTCCCTCCAGATACAGCGATAGTTGAACCTCCGGTTTGGGGCAGCATCGCCGTCGGTGCACAGGGATATGGGATCTTTCAGATCGGTCGGATTGTCGGACCATTTGAAATCAAAGGTGAAAGCATTCCCGGTTAATCCAAGCAGTTCTCGCGGT
>JBARHR010000384.1:0-2597 GCA_049799335.1 Gallionella sp.
GCGACCACTTCCACAGGCCGGATAAATCGATTAGAGTTAAACAGACCTGCATAGAATTTAATTTCAAAGGATTTAAGGAATGAAAGCGAATCGGAAAGACAATATTCAAGCTGATACATTTGGTCCTACTCGTCGTTTGTATAGTTGATTCATAGCAGATTCGCATGACCAGACAAAAACTGAAGCAATTTCTCCGTTCACCGTTGGGTGTAATGTGCCTGATCGCATTGATGTTGCTTGCAACCAGCTTCACCATCATGGTGCTGATGGAAACCGTAATCAAGCCGGTTTACGGCAGTTACCTATCCGAATTCTCCTGGGATTTTCTGGCAGCTGTCATTCTGATTATCGTCGTCACCCCCTTCATTTATGTGCTGGCGGTAGAGCGGCTTGAAAAGCAGCAGAAAATGCTGGGTGAGCAGTTCAACGAGTTGAATATCACCTCAGTCACTTTCAATTCGCGCGAGGGTGTGGTGGTAACGGATGCCAACAACAGGATACTCAAGGTCAACCATTCGTTCACGGATATCACCGGATATACCAACGAGGAAGCGATCGGGAACACACCCAGCATGCTGCGTTCCGGCCGCCACGACAAGTCTTTCTACCAGAATATGTGGAGCATCCTGCAACGCGACAGGTTCTGGAGCGGCGAGGTCTGGAACCGCAACAAGTGGGGAAAGATCTACCCGGAGTGGTTGAACGTTACCGCCGTTGTTGACGGTGACGGGAGGGTGTGCAATTACGTCGGCATCTTTTCCGATATTTCCGAAATCAAGGCCGGCGAAGAACAGTTGCGCATGCTCACCGGCCATATCCAAACCGTGCGCGAGGAAGAAAAAGTTCGCATCGCTCGGGAAATCCACGACGACCTCGGCGGGACGTTGACGTCGCTCAAGATGGAGACTTACCAGTTGGCCGAAAAGCTGGCGGAGAATGGGCAGAATCGGCCACTACTGGAGGATGTCAAATCGATGACCCAGTTGCTTGACCATGCCGTGGGCGTGACACGACGCGTCATCAGTGACCTGCACCCGACCATCATCGACGATCTCGGGTTGGTGGCTGCGCTGGAGTGGCAGTGTACGCAGTTCAGCAAGCGCACCGGAATCACCTGCGAGGTATTCCGTGACGAGGGTTCCGATGAAGACCGCAATCTGGACAAGACTCGCGCCATCAACCTGTTCCGCATTTTCCAGGAAGCATTGACCAACGTATCGCAGCATTCGGGGGCAACGCGGGTGAGTGCCGAGTTTTTGCAGACCGATGATGAAGTCACGCTGATGATCAGCGACAATGGCCGCGGACTGCCGGACAAACACGCTATCGCTTCGACTTCCTATGGCATGCGCGGCATGCGCGAGAGGGTGGCGCAGCTAAATGGGGAAATCACTTTCGATCGCCCATCCAGTGGCGGGCTGCGCGTCACGGTAAAATTGCCTCTCGACAGAGACGGGGGGAACAAATGATACGCATCCTGATCGTGGACGATCATGCCATCGTGCGCCAGGGGTTGAAACAAATCGTCGAAAAAGGCGGCGAAATGCAGGTGGTAGCAGATGCTGAAAACGGGATCATAGCCTTGCGCAAAATTCGCGAAATCGAATGCGACGTCGTGTTGCTGGATATATCTATGCCTGACATGAACGGTATTGATGTGCTGAAACAGATCCACGCGGAAAAGCCGAATTTACCGGTGTTGATCGTCAGCATCTATTCGGAAGATCAGTATGCCGTGCGTCTGATAAAGGCTGGCGCCGCCGGATACCTGACCAAGGAAACCCCGCCGCCGGAGCTGGTCAAAGCCCTGTTGCGCGTGGCAGGCGGTAAAAAATACATCAGCCCTGTGGTAGCCGAAATGCTCGCCGAAGAGATCGGCGATGCCGATAACAAGCTGCCGCACCAGTTGCTATCCGATCGCGAATACCAGATCTTCATGTTGCTGTCCTCTGCCCAGACCGTCACCGAAATCGCCGATGCACTGTCACTCAGCGTAAAGACCGTCAGCACCTATCGCAGCCGCATACTGGACAAGATGCACCTCAACAATAACGCCGAACTGATGCGTTATGCGGTCAACAATCACCTGACGCAATGAGGCAGTACCCGTGCCTTAGCAGACGGTTGCCCCATTATTGATTGAAACAGCGGCGAATGGCTGCATCGCGGCATTCCATTTACAAAATGTATGTCCACTCTATGTCGCAATGAGATAGTCACCAATATCCGCAGGCAGGGAACTCACTTTCAATTCGACTACCTATTTTTGTTTCCCGAAACCGGCTATTCGTGACCTGCGGGTTTCGACACTTATGCGTAGTGCGCAATTATGCATAGTTCTTAGTTGACGTTAGCCTTGAGTGGTGCATTTCCCTGGGTTGTGGGAGCGTAGACAGGTTCTGAACTCGTCATAAATTTCGCGATGGGATCGAGTAGTCGTGATTCTGTTTTGAGGAGATCACGATCAATAAAAGAACGCAGACCATGCTGGCATGCGGCCAAATGACACGCCCTCACTGATACTGCCGGCAACAGATCCATAGCGCAGCATTTGTGCATCGCGGTCACTGCCCTATACATCAACCTTCAGCATTTCT
>JBARHR010000385.1:0-2121 GCA_049799335.1 Gallionella sp.
TTCCAAGCGAGCCCAAAGCCGAATCACCGGGGAATATCGGCCCGCCTCTGGCAAAAATCAAGGACCGTTATCCTGATCGGGCCAAATTGCGCGCCAGGATCTGGGATGAAACGGCCGTGTACGCTGACACGGTAATGCCTCCTTTCGGAAAAAACAAAATATTGACCGAGGAAGAAATCGACCTAGTTACGGATTACATATACGGCCTCTAAAGCCAAATTTCAAATTGAAAGGTGAGATATGAATCAATTACGTAGAGCATTCATGAAGAATGCCGGTGCCATGGGAACAGTTGCAGTCGCAATCGCGACTGGCTTGCTCAAGCCGGTAGCGGCATTTGCGGCAACATGGAACAGTTCTGCCTTCACTGCGAAGGATCCAGTTGAAGCGATAAACAATGCAGGTTTTGGCAGTGCCACAGAAAGTAGTGGGATCGAACTCAAGACGCCGGATATTGCAGAGAATGGGGCTGTGGTACCAATATCTGCCACCAGCAATATTCCCGGAACGACATCAATGGCATTTTTTGTGGAGAAGAATCCCACGCCACTGATTGCCAGCTTCGAGTTTTCAAACGGTGCTGATGCCTATGTGTCAACACGCGTCAAAATGGCCAAAACATCAATCGTGCGAGTGAATGTTAAGGCCGGCGGCAAAACGTACACTGCTAGTCGCGAGGTCAAGGTAACCATCGGCGGTTGCGGTGGTTAATGTGGTTCGAACAGTTTTGAAACCTGTTGAACATACAATCTAGACGATTTTAGAGGGGTTATAAGGTATGGCTGATTCAATGAAAATGCGTGCAACGATTAGTGGTGACGTTGCTGACGTAAAAGTACTTATCCAGCACCCAATGGACACCGGATTAATGAAAGACAAAAAGACTGAAAAGTTGATCCCGGCTCATTTCATCAATCAAGTAGTCGCCACGCTGAATGGTAAAACGGTGATGGAAGCGCAATGGGGGGGCGGGATAGCGCAAAACCCATTCCTCGGTTTCAGGATCAAGGGTGCAAAGGCCGGAGACAAAGTCGGCGTCAATGCAGTCGATAATCTTGGTACCAAATTCGAAGGCGAAGTGGTCATAGGCTGATGCAGATCAGAAACTTCGAAAAATAGTTGATTCTTCCAATCAAGGGGAAAGTACGACATGAAAAGGAAACTCACATACATATTGGCTGGACTGTTGCTCGCCTTTGGCTCGGGTGCGAATGCTGGCCCAGATGAGGACCGTAGCGCTTTGATCAACGAATACAAACAGATGCTGCCAGATATCAAATTCGAAAACTATATCTATGGCGCGCTTGCCATGAATCCGGATGCCAAGCGTCAATACGATGACATGATGGCATTCCCGTCCTACTCCATTGATTTGGATAAAGGTCAGAAAATGTGGGAAACGCCATTCAAGAACGGCAAACAATTTTCATCGTGCTTTCCAAACGGCGGGAAGAAGGTGGCGGGTAACTACCCATATTTTGACTCTAAAGCAAACAAGGTTGTGACATTCGAAAATGCGATCAATGCGTGTTTGGCGGCGAACGGCGAAGCAGAACTCAAGTACGCCAGCGATGAAATGGGCTTGTTGACCGCCTACGCTCGAAGTTTGTCCGATGGCATGAAGGTAGATATCAAGGTTGAAGGTGCGGGGGCCTTGGCGGCATATGAGAAAGGCAAGGAATATTTCGCCACACGAAACGGGCAGCTAAATTTTTCCTGCAAGAGCTGCCACGTGCAAAGTGCTGGAAAGTTTATTAGAAGTGATCAGCTTTCCATGATGATCGGTCAGGCGTCTCACTGGCCAGAATTCCGCGGCGGGACCGACATTGTCACTCTACAGGGGCGTTTCAAACAATGCGAGAAAAATGTTCGGGCCAAACCGAAGGAAGCCAACAGCGAGGAATACAACAATCTCGAGTATTACCTTTCCTACATGAGTAATGGGCTACCGATGCAGACTCCGGTGTTCCGCAAGTAAATTTTCTCGCACAGGTTAACGTGGACTAACTGTCCAGTTAGTCTGTGCGCGTTGTTGTTCGTCAATAGTCACATTTCTCTGGGAGCGTCTCCATGTCGATGAACCGTCGGGAATTTATGCAGATGTTGGCGGTTGCTGCCGCC